>JAKOZI010000134.1 GCA_029780075.1 Pseudomonadota bacterium | reverse complement strand
ACTGCCCCACCTGGACCGGATGAACCCCGTGTTCCTGGCCAATCTCATTGATCGTCTTCACCCCTCGCAAGGCCTCCAGGCCTACCTTCGCCTTGAACTCCGGGGTGTGTACCTTCCGCGTCTTCACTTCGCTCATCGCTTCTCGTTCCCTATGACAGCGCCTAGCTTAAACCACTGTCTCAAATCCTGGGACCACTATAGCCCGCAAACTACGCTTGCAACCCATCGAAGGTTCGGCTTGCCTTTTGCGGTAAACTGTAAAAAAATACAGTATCAAGACAAAAGGCCACGATCATGAGCAAGCCTGCAACGCTGACGCCCCGGCAACGGGAAATCCTCGACTTCATTCGCAACACGCTGGAGAAGTTTGGCGCACCGCCGACGCGGGCCGAAATTGCCAATGCTTTCGGCTTTGCTTCGCACAATGCTGCCGAAGAACACCTCAAGGCACTCGCCAGGAAAGGCATCATCGTTCTCGAACCGGGGTCGGCGCGTGGCATCCGTCTGGTCGAGCAGCTCGGCCTGCCGCTGGTCGGCAGCGTGGCTGCCGGAAGCCCGATACTGGCGGTGGAAAATGTCCAACGCCGTTACCTGCTCGACGCCAGCCTGTTCAAACCACGTGCCGACTTCCTGTTGCGGGTGCGTGGCCTGTCGATGATCAATGCCGGCATTCTGGACGGGGACCTGCTTGCCGTACACCGCAGCAGCGAAGCACGTAACGGCCAGATCGTCGTCGCCAGGCTCGATGACGAGGTGACGGTCAAGCGTTTCCGCCAGCAGGGCCAAATGGTCGAACTGATTGCCGAGAATCCGGATTTTGCACCGATGATCGTCAATACGGGAGTCCAGGCCCTGGCTATCGAAGGCATTGCCGTCGGGCTGATCCGCGGCGGTGAGGCGATGTGAATGCGCTCTGCGCGGCGGCGGATCTTGATCGACGATATTTCTGCATTCCCTTGATCGCCCGATATGCGGCGGCGGGATACCGTTCTGCAAGGTTTATTTGCCTGAACCCCTGCTCTTTTACTGGAATTCGGCGGGCCCTTTTTTTATACTGTGTCCATCAGATAGTCTGACCTTTTCCTGCGGAGCTTGGTGATGGAGATCAATCGTGCCGGTATGTTGCCGGAGGCCTTGCTGATCGACCTGCCAGAAATTGATGCCCAGCACGAAGAAATCTTCCGGCGTATCGAGACGCTCAAGGCGGTATGCTTCGGCAACGGACCGCTTCCTTTCGAAGACTTCGACCAACTTCTCGCTTATCTCAAGTGCCATTTCGCCACTGAAGAACGCGTTGCCACCGAGAATGGTGCGGACTTCGCAGATCATGCCGCGGTTCACCGGGAAAATCTGCTGGCGCTGCAAAAGGCGTTCGACGAAGTGCGCGACGGTGCGCGTGATGTTCATTCCTACCTGCGGTATGCCGAGTATTGGTTCGAGCGCCACATCGCCGAGGAAGACAAGCCTTTTGCTGTCAGGGTGCGCGAACGCAGGCTGGCGGCTGCCGCCAGATCACAGTCCGCAGCCAGCGCTTTTACCGCGGTGCGCCTCTGATCTTTCTCCGGCCAGGTCCCGGCCCGCTTCGAACGTCCGGCAACCGTGGCAACGAATGCGTTGAAGCCGTGATCGAGGCAAAGGCCCTGTCCCAGGAAAATTCCCTCCCCAGGAATACCGAAAGGGAGGCCGCTCATTCTTTTTTGCGTTCTTCCGAGCATTCTGGCAAGCTGATAACCGGAACAGCATATGTTGTCATATTTCATCTCGACCCTCTCTCCCAGGGCCGTCTACGGATGGCCTGATCATTCATTATTGAGTTTTTTCCGACCATGACCATCACCGCCTCAGCCGCCTGGAAGGCTATTGAAGCGCATCGGCAGTCGCTTTCGCCTGTGCATCTCAGAGATTTCTTTGCTCGCGATCCGGGTCGCGTAGCTTCTCTCTCGCTAGGTTTCGAAGGGATCCTTTTCGACTTCTCCAAGCAGCGCATGGACTCGACGACGCTTGACCTGCTGGTCGCACTCGCCCGCGAGGCCCGGCTTGACGAGTGGACCGCCCGGATGTTCGGCGGTGAGCGGATCAATGCCAGTGAGGATCGATCGGTGCTGCATGTGGCCCTGCGACGATCGAGTGGTCCCTTCCCCGGCGAACATCTTGATGTCATGCCAGAGGTTCTGTCCACGCGCCGGAGAATGGAGGCGTTTGCCGACGCCATTCGCTCCGGACAGACGCTAGGCTTCACCGGCCTGCCGATCCGCAGCGTGGTCAACATCGGCATCGGTGGCTCCGACCTCGGACCCAAGATGTTGGGCTGCGCCTTGCGTGCCATCTCACACCCGGCGCTGGCCGTGCACTACGTGTCCAATCTCGATGGGGCTCAGCTTGCGCCACTGCTGCAGACCCTCGACCCGCGCACGACCCTGTTCCTCGTCGCCAGCAAGACCTTTACTACGCAGGAAACCATGCTCAATGCGCAGACCGCCCGTGATTGGCTGGTCGCCAATCTGGGCGATGCCGCGGCGGTTTCCAGGCACTTCGCCGCCTTGACCGCCAAGCCAGAGCGCGCGCGGACGTTCGGAATCCGGGACGATGCCATCTTCCCGCTCTGGGACTGGGTGGGTGGACGTTTCTCGCTGTGGTCGGCGGTTGGATTGGCGCTGATGATTGCTATCGGTCCACACGCTTTCGCCGATCTTCTGGCCGGTGCTGAACGGATGGACGAACACTTCCGCAGCACGCCCTACGAGCGCAATCTGCCACTGGTGATGGCCCTGATCGGTATCTGGAACACCAATTTCCTGGGTGCGACGAGCAACGCGGTGCTGCCCTACAACGAGTCGCTGAAATATTTTCCGGCGTTCCTGCAACAACTCGAAATGGAAAGCAACGGCAAGTCGATCGGCATCGACGGACAGCCACTCGCCTGTGCCTCGAACCCCATTGTCTGGGGAGAACTCGGCAACAATGGCCAGCACGCCTTCTTCCAGCTTCTTCATCAGGGCGGACGACTGGTGCCCTGCGATTTCATCGCCGCCGTCCGTTCCGACTATCCATTACCCGGCCACCAGGAGGCGCTGCTCGCCAATTGCTTTGCGCAAAGCGCCGCGCTGGCTTTCGGCAAGACGGCGGCGGAGGCGCGCAGCGAGCTGAGCCGCAGCATGTCGGCCGAGGCGCTCGAGACCTTGCTGCCGCACAAGGTATTTCCCGGCAACCAGCCGTCATCGACGTTGCTGCTTTCGCGCCTCGATCCGCAGACGCTCGGCGCGCTGATCGCACTCTACGAGCACAAGGTGTTTGTGCAGGGCGTGATCTGGGGGCTCAACTCATTCGACCAATGGGGGGTTGAACTCGGCAAGGCGGTGGCCAGCAGCATTCTGCCGGCTATCGACAATCCTGCGCTGGCCGAACAGCTCGACGCGTCGACGCGGGGATTGTTGAATTTCAGCCGGCAGCATCTGGCCTGAACGGGTTTTTGTCCGGAATCGATTCAAGGCATTAATTTTTGCAACGAGGCAAAACATGACCATGCAGGTGATCCGCGTTCCGAGCGCCCCTTTCGCCGGCCAGAAGCCGGGGACGTCCGGGCTGCGGAAGAAAGTGACCGTATTCCGCCAGGAGCGTTATCTCGAGAATTTCGTCCAGTCCATATTCGACACCCTGTCCGGCCAGCAGGGACAGACCCTGGTGCTTGGCGGCGATGGCCGCTACTACAACGATGTGGCCATCCAGACCATCCTGCGGATGGCTGCGGCGACTGGTTTCGGGCGTGTGCTCGTGGGTCGCGACGGCATTCTGTCTACTCCTGCGGCCAGTGCAGTGATCCGCAAGTGGCGGGCATTCGGGGGTATTATCCTTTCAGCCAGTCATAATGCCGGTGGCCCTGACGGCGATTTCGGGATCAAGTACAACCTCGGTAACGGGGGGCCCGCCAACGAAGCCTTTACCGATGCCGTCTATCGGCGCACCCTGGAAATCAGTGCCTATTACAGCATCGACGCACCGGATATCGATCTGAGCCGACTCGGCGAGTTGCGTGTCGGCGAGATGATCGTCAATATCATCGATCCGGTGGCCGATTATGCCGAACTCCTTGAATCGCTGTTCGACTTCGAGCGCATCGCCGCGTTGCTGGCGCGCCCCGACTTTCGCATGCGTTTTGACGCCATGCACGCGGTTACCGGTCCCTATGCGCGGGCAATTCTGGAAGATCGCCTTGGCGCACCAGCCGGTACGGTGGTCAACGGTACGCCGCTGCCGGATTTCGGTGGCGGTCACCCCGACCCCAACCCCGTCTATGCGGCCGAACTGGTAGCCGCCTTGGCCGACGGCAGTTCGGGATTGTCGTTCGGTGCGGCTTCTGACGGTGATGGCGACCGCAACATGATTGTCGGTCGTGGCTTCGTCGTCAGCCCGAGTGACAGCCTGGCCGTTCTCGCAGCCAACCACGCGCTGATTCCGGCTTATGCCGGTGGGCTGGCCGGTGTCGCGCGTTCGATGCCGACGAGTTGCGCTGTAGACCGCGTGGCCGCGGCGCTCGGCATCCCTTGCTATGAAACACCGACCGGCTGGAAATACTTCGGCTCGCTGCTGGATGCCGGCAAAGCCACGCTGTGTGGTGAGGAAAGTGCGGGGACGGGTTCCGATCACGTGCGCGAGAAGGATGGCCTGTGGGCGGTTCTCTACTGGCTCAACATTCTGGCCGTTCGCGACCTGCCGGCCGACGTGATCGTGCGGGAGCACTGGCAGCGTTTCGGACGCAATGTCTACTCGCGCCACGATTACGAAGGCATCGACACGGCGAAGGGTGATCGCCTGATCAACGAACTGCGCTCTCGCCTGCCACAACTGCCGGGTTCCGAATTCGCAGGCCTGCGCATTGCCGCGGCCGATGATTTTGCCTATACCGATCCGGTTGATGGCTCGCGTTCGGAGCGTCAGGGGATTCGCATTCTGCTCGATGAGGGTTCGCGGGCGGTTTTTCGCCTTTCGGGCACGGGTACCGAAGGGGCCACGCTGCGCGTCTACCTAGAACGTTATGTCGCAGATCCCGATCGCCATGAAGTTCCCACACAGGAAGCACTGGCGCCTTTGATCGGTCTTGCCGAGGCGGTGGCGCAGATTGCAGCGATCACCGGCCGCAGCGAGCCCGATGTGATCAGCTAGCGAGAATGGGTGACACCGGGTGGCGCCACCTGATGCGATGAAACAAGCTCAGAAGGATACAAAGATGGTTGACAGAAAGACATTCCAATTGCCACGCAAGGCGATTGCCCTGGTTCTTGCAGGCGGACGCGGCAGCCGTCTGCACGAACTCACGGATCGCCGCGCGAAGCCTGCGGTGCATTTTGGCGGCAAATTCCGGATTATCGATTTCGCCTTGTCGAACTGCGTCAACGCGCAGATTCGGCGCGTCGGTGTGGTCACGCAGTACAAGTCGCATAGCCTCTTGCGTCATCTGCAACGCGGATGGAATTTCCTGCATGGCGAAGTCAACGAGTTTGTCGACCTGCTTCCTGCACAACAGCGTATCGACGAGGAATCCTGGTATCGCGGTACGGCGGACGCGGTTTACCAGAATATCGATATCCTCGAGACCTATTCGCCGGCACCAGATTTCGTCGTTATTCTCGCCGGCGACCACGTCTACAAGATGAATTATGCGGTCATGCTGGTCGACCATGTCGAGAGCGGTGCCGAATGCACGGTGGCGTGCATCGAGGTGCCGCGTCATGAGGCTAGTGGTTTCGGGGTCATGGCGGTTGATGAGAGCGGCATGATCACCGATTTTGTCGAAAAACCCGCCGACCCTCCGGCGATGCCGGGCAGGCCCGATATGGCCTTGTGCAGCATGGGGGTGTACGTGTTCAATGCCAAATACCTGTACGCGGAACTGGCCCGTGACATCGTGGACCCGACATCCGATCACGATTTTGGCAAGGACATCATTCCGCGCGCGGTGGCCAACCGTTGTGCGGTGGCGCATCCTTTCTCGCGAAGTTGCATCGTCGCTCCGGATGAACAGCGCAGGGAGCATTACTGGCGTGACGTCGGGACGATCGATGCCTACTGGGATGCGAACATCGACCTGACGGCCACGGTGCCGGCCCTGAACCTCTACGATCGCAACTGGCCGGTATGGACCTATCAACAGCAACTTCCGCCCGCCAAGTTCGTCCACAACCATCTTGACCGGCGCGGCAATGCGATCGAGTCCACGGTGTCGAGTGGTTGCATCGTCTCCGGGGAAGTCAACCGCTCGCTGCTCTTCTCCAGTTGCCGCGTGCATTCGTACGCGCGGGTCAATTTGTCGGTGCTGCTCCCGGATACCACGGTTGGTCACCGCGCTCGCCTCACCCGTTGCGTCGTAGACAGTGATTGCGACATTCCACCGGGGATGGTCGTCGGCGAAGATCCTGTGGAAGATGCGCGTCGCTTCCGTCATACCGAAAACGGTGTGACGCTGATCACGCGGAAGATGCTCGATCGACTGACCTGACGGATCACGAGGCAACATCGCCTTGCGCATCCTGCACGTCGCCGCGGAGATCTATCCGCTGCTCAAGACCGGCGGCCTGGCCGATGTCGTGGCGGCTCTGCCCGCCGCCTTGGCCGCACGTGGCCTGGACACGCGTATCTTGTTGCCCGGGCTGCCGGCCGTCCTCAATGGACTGGTCGACCTGCGGCGGCTGATCCGCTTTGGTCCGGCCTTCGGCGCCGCCATCGTCACGCTGCGGCTGGGCCGCCTGCCGGAAAGCGGCTTGCTGGCCTACGTCATTGATGCGCCCTTTCTTTACCGGCGCGACGGCAATCCCTATCTGGGTCCCGACGGCCGCGACTGGAGCGACAATCATCGGCGCTTTGCGCTGTTGGGCTGGGTCGCCGCGCACCTGGCGACCGGTGAACTCGACCGACACTGGCAGCCGGAGGTGGTGCACGCGCACGACTGGCACGCCGGCCTGGCGCCGACGTATATCGCGCAGAATCCGGCGCTGAACACGGCCACCGTTTTTACCATCCACAATCTCGCTTTCCGTGGTCTCTTCCCGCTCGATCACCACACCGACCTTGGGTTGCTGATTTCCGGCGCAGCGCAAAGCGCCCTCGAATTTCACGGGCAGTTGTCGTTCATGAAATCCGCCCTCGTGCATGCGAAACGAGTGAACACCGTCAGCCCCAGCTACGCACGCGAAATCTGCACGCCGGAGTTCGGCTGGGGGCTGGAAGGGCTGCTCCGTGATCGCGGCAGCCATCTTTCCGGGATCCTCAACGGGGTCGATTATTCAGTCTGGGATCCCGTTACCGACACCGCGCTCCCAGCCTCCTACAGTGCCGACCATCTGCATGGCAAGGAAGTCTGCAAGCACAAGCTGCAGTCAACTCTCGGTTTTGCGCAGCGGTCGCAGGCGCCATTGTTTGCGGTGATCAGCCGTCTGACCGCGCAAAAGGGCATGGATCTGGTCCTGGGGGCGCTGCCCGCGCTGCGCGCGGAAGGCGCACAACTGGTCGTCATCGGCAGTGGCGAGGCGGAGATCGAAGCGGGTTTCCGGGCGGCCGCAGCGACATATCCCGACACCGTTTCCGTGCATCTGGGTTACGATGAGGCCTTGTCACATCGTATCCTGGCCGGATCCGACATTCTGCTCGTTCCCTCGCGTTTCGAGCCCTGCGGCCTGACGCAACTCTATGCCCTGCGCTACGGGACCCTGCCGATGGTACGGCGGGTTGGTGGTCTCGCCGATACGGTGATTGATGCGACTGCGGAGAACATCAAGCTGGGCACCGCGAACGGCTTCGTGTTCAACGATGCCAGAAGTCGAGCACTGGCCGCTCGCATCACCGAGGCGTGTGCACAGTTCCACGAGCACGCGCTGTGGCGCAAGATACAAAGGCGTGGCATGCTGCAGGATTTCTCATGGGCCGATTCGGCCGTGCGCTATGAGGCGCTGTACCGCAGCATCTGACATCCGCTCAGGTCGCGGCACCGCAAACGGCCTGTGCTCCGGGAAACCAGCCCTTGCAGGAGAGTTCCTTGTCACTTGATGATTCGTTGATTCGCCCTTTTGCCGGTCTCCGACCACGTGGCGCTGATGCCGCCGCAGTGGCGGCACCGCCCTATGATGTCCTTTCTAGCGCCGAGGCACGGCATCTGGCGATCGGCAAGCCCTTGTCATTCCTGCATGTCTCGAAGGCCGAGATCGACCTGCCTCCCGAAATCGATCACCATGCCCCCGAGGTGTATGCCAGGTCGGCCGAGAATTTTCAGCGCCTGATCGTTGGCGGTGTGCTTCGCCGTGACTCCAGCCCCTGCTATTACGTTTACCGGCTGTGCATGGGTGAGCACGTCCAGACCGGGTTGGTGGCGGTGGCCTCGATTGCCGCCTACGACAGCAATCGCATTCGCAAGCACGAATTCACCCGGCCAGACAAGGAAGACGATCGGGTGCGCCAGATCGAGGCGCTGAATGCACAGACCGGCCCGGTGTTGCTCGCCCATCCGGACAGCCCGCAGGCAGAGCATCTGATCGCGTCGGTCACCGACGCCATGCCGGTCGCCGACGTGCTGGCCGATGACGGCATCAGGCATACGCTGTGGGTGATCGATGACGCGCAACGCATCGCAGCGATCAGTGAGATGTTTGGCGCCATGCGCACGCTGTACATTGCCGACGGTCATCACCGTTCGGCTGCCGCCTCGCGCGTGGCTGCCGCCCGACGTGGCGGCAGCCACGCGATGGCCGGCGCCGAATATTTCCTTTCGGTAATCTTTCCGGCGTCGCAGATGCTGATCATGGACTATAACCGCGTGTTGCGGGATCTGAACGGCCTGTCCGAAGACGCGTTTCTGGCGGCGGTTGGCGAGCGCTATACCGTCACCGCAAGCGATGCACAGGTGCGGCCGCAACGTTCCGGCGAGTGCGGCATGTATCTCCGCGGACGCTGGTATCGGCTGCAGATTCAGCCCGGTCTGGTGCCAGCTTCGGACCCGGTACGCCGGCTCGATGTCTCGGTACTATCCGAGCAGCTTCTCGGCCCGGTGCTGGGCATTACCGATCTGCGCCGGGACACGCGCATCGATTTTGTCGGTGGCATGCGCGGGCTTGCGGAACTAGAGCGGCGGGTGGACAGCGGTGAAATGGCCCTGGCTTTTGCCATGTATCCGACGCAAATGGCCGATCTGATGGCCGTGGCTGACGCGGGTCAGGTGATGCCACCGAAGTCCACGTGGTTTGAACCGAAGCTTGCTGACGGCCTGGTGTCGCACCTGCTGGATTGAGTTTTCTGGTAGCGCAGATCATGCCGCGCGCAAGCCGTCGCTTATCGGTCGGGTGACGCTTGCTGGCGATCAGGGCTTTGGCAGGAGGTCACTGCGCCTTGCCCTTGACCACGGAGACCTGTGGTTTACCTTCGGAAATCCCGCCGATCACTGCGGCGCGATCGAAGCCCTCCTGCAGGAAGATTGCCAGAACCTCGGTAACCACTTCGGGTGCACACGCGACCAGCAGCCCACCGCTGGTCTGCGGGTCGGTCAGCAGCGCGCGTTCGAGGTCAGCGAACTGTTTCTTCGGGAGTGTCACGTGCTCGCCGTAACTCGCCCAGTTTCGTTCGGAAGCGCCGGTGATGCAGTCCTTGGCGGCATAATCGAGCGCGTTCGGCAAAACCGGCAAGGCCGCGAAATCAATCTCGGCCGACACATGCGAGGCCTTGCAGATTTCCACCAAGTGACCGAGCAGGCCAAAGCCCGTGACGTCGGTCATCGCGTGCACACCGGCAAGGCAAGCCAATGCCCGTCCCGGTGTGTTGAGTTGCGTCGTTGAGGCGATCATCGAAGTGTAGCAGGGGGCCGACAGAATGCCCTTCTTCAGTGCCGCGCTGAAGAACCCCACCCCCAGTCCCTTGCCGAGAATCAACTTGTCGCCGGGGCGGGCGCCAGCGTTGCGCTTGACGTTGTCGGGATGAACCAGACCGATGGCGACAAGGCCATAGATCGGTTCGACGGAATCGATGGTATGCCCGCCGGCAATCGGAATGCGCGCTTTGGCGCAGATGGACTCGCCGCCTTCGAGGATCCGCTTGATGGTTTGCAGTGGCAGCTTGTTGACCGGCATGCCGACCACTGCCAATGCCAGCAGCGGCACGCCGCCCATGGCGTAGACGTCGGACAGCGCATTGGTGGCGGCGATGCATCCGAAGTCGAAAGGATCATCGACGATCGGCATGAAGAAATCGGTGGTTGCCACCAGCGCCTGTTCCGAGTTGATTTGGTATACCGCCGCGTCATCGCTGGTCTCTATGCCTACCAGCAACTGCTTCGGCGCCAGCCCCGGCGCCGTCCTGGCAAGCATTTGTTCGAGAACGCCGGGGGCGATCTTGCATCCGCAACCTCCACCATGCGAGAACTGCGTCAGGCGCACAGGCTCGGTCGAATCGGTTTCGGCAGCAGGAAGCTCGAAGGGTCTGGTTTTTTTTCTATGCATTGATAGGGGCCAGCTAATGGGGCGTTCTGTAGGGGTTGCTCCGAAGAGTTGACGACAGCGCTTCAGTCGGCGTCGAATCCCGCTTCTTCGACCGCCCTGCGCAACTCGGCGACGCTCACCCGGCCGGGGTCGCAGGTGACGCTGGCTTGCCCCGCACCCAGGTCAACATCAACCTGTTGAACACCGGGCAGCGTCCTGAGGGCGGCGTTGACACTCTGTACACAACGCTGGCAACTCATGCCGCCAACAGCAAACACGATCTTCTCCATCGGTGGTTTCAAACCTCTGTTGGTGATGTTCCCGGTAGACCGAGAGGCTGCCTCGCTCGGAGACGCTCCATCCCTGCCTACCTCCGCTTGCCGCCCACACGCCAGCGTTTCAGCAGCAGTGAGTTGGAGACGACTGAAACCGAACTCATCGCCATCGCCGCGCCGGCGATCACCGGACTCAGCATGCCCAGCGCCGCCAGCGGTATGCCGAGCACATTGTAAATGAAAGCGCAGAACAGATTCTGCCTGATTTTTCTTAGCGTCGCACGCGAAAGCAGGATCGCATCGGCGATGCCGTTGAGGTCGCTACGGACCAGCGTCACGTCGGCGGCTTCGATCGCCGCATCGGATCCGGCGCCGATGGCGAAGCTGACGTCGGCAGCAGCCAGCGCCGGGGCGTCGTTGATACCGTCGCCGACCATGGCCACCACCGCGCCACCGCTCTTGAGTGCGCTGACCATCGCCGCCTTGTTGCCGGGCAGCACGCCAGCGCGAAAGTCCCGGATTTCGGCCGCGTCGGCGATCACTGCGGCAGTGCCCGGATGGTCGCCGGTCAGCATGACCACCCGGATGCCCAGGGCTGTCAGCCGCGCCACGGCGGCATGCGAAGTGTCGCGCAGGGGGTCGGCGATGGCCAGCAACGCCAGCGCCAGGCCAGCGTCGAGTTCGGCATCGTCGCCACTGGTACCGGTGATGGGGTGGCATTCACTCAGCAGCACGACTGTCTTGCCGGCGCGCTGCAATGCGGCAATCGCCGCCTCCGGCAGGTTCAGGCTGGTAAGGGTGTCTGGAGCCGCAAGGCGCAGCCAGCGTCCGTCGATTCGACCTTGCACACCGCGCCCGGGAATCGCCCGAAACGCTTCGAGCAGCGGCAGTACCACGCCTGCTGCCCGCGCATGCCGCAGGATGGCGCGTGCCAGCGGGTGCTCGGAAGCCTGCTCAAGGCCAGCGGCCAATGCCAGCGCCTCTTCGGTTGACATGGAGGCCAATGGCAGCAGATCGGTCAGCACCGGCTCGCCGCAAGTCAGGGTGCCCGTCTTGTCGATCGCCAGAACGGCGATCTTCCCGGCGCGTTCGAGAGCCTCGGCGTTCTTGATCAGGATACCGGCAGCGGCGCCCTGTCCGCTGGCGACCATGATCGCCGTTGGGGTGGCCAGACCCAGCGCGCAGGGGCAGGCAATCACCAGCACCGCGACGGCGTTGACCAGCGCCGTGCTGAAGACGCCGCCCAGAGCCCACCAGCCAATCAAGGTACATAGGGCAATGACGCAGACGATCGGCACAAAGACCGCCGAGATCCGGTCGGCGAGTCGCTGCACGGGCGCTTTCGATCCCTGTGCTTCGGCGACCATACGGATGATGCTCGCCAGCAGGGTGTGCTCGCCGACGCTGGTTGCGCGGCAACGCAGTGTGCCCTCACCGTTGTTGGTAGCCGCAAAAACGCGCTCACCGCGGTGTTTGACCACCGGCAGGCTTTCACCGGTGAGCATCGCTTCATTGACCGTCGAGGAGCCGTCGATCACCTCGCCGTCGACTGGCAGTGCTTCGCCAGGGCGGACAATGAAAATGTCTCCCGGGATCAGCAGGGCAGCGTCGAGTTCGATCAACTGGCCATCGCGTTCAACACGTGCTGTCCTGGGTTGCAGCCGTAGCAAGACCTCGATCGCCGCAGTGGTCCTTGCCTTGGCACTGGCCTCCAGCAACTTGCCGAGCAGGACGAGCGTGATCACTGCGGCTGAAGCCTCGAAATAGACGTGCAGGCCGGCCGCTCCAGACACGGTGACCACCAGGCTGAACCCATATGCCATCGTCGTCCCAAGCGCGACCAGCACGTCCATGTTCGCGGCGCCACCGCGCAGGGACTTCCAGGCACCGTCGTAAAAGCGCCAGCCGATCCAGAACTGCACGGGTGTTGCCAGGGCGAGTTGCAGCCAGCGTGGCAGGATATCCTGGTGCTGCGTTGCGCCGGCATCGAACATGGTCAGCATTTGCGCAGCCAGTGGCAGCGTCAATACCGTGGCAATCCAGAATCGCCGCAATTCGGCCCGATGCACCGCGCGTTTGCGCGCCTGTTCCTCCTCCCGCGAACGATCATTGGCGAGCAGACCCGTAAAGCCCGCCGCCTCGACCGCGGCGATCACCTGTGTCGGGGAGACGATGCCGGGAATATAGCGCAGCATCGCCCGTTCGGTCGCCAGGTTCACCACCGCCTCAACCCCCGGCAGGCGGTTGAGCAGTTTTTCGAGGCGCGTCGAACAGGCCGTGCAACTCATGCCCTGGATGGCCAGCTCCAGCGTGCGTGGCGGCACGCTGAAGCCGGCCTTCTCGATGGCGGCGACGATCTGTTGCGCGCTCGTCGCCGGCGAATTGATGTCGATCAGCGCCCGCTCGCTGGCGAGATTGACACTGGCGGCTACGCCAGGCAATCGGTTGAGCACCTTTTCGATGCGTGTCGCGCAGGCGGCGCAACTCATGCCACTGATCGGCAGATCGAGGCGCAGCGAGTCGGCGGTCGGTTCAGTCATGCTCACCGACGCGCGGCGCAGGCGGCGGCTGGCAGGAGATGTGCATCGCTAGTTCCAGGGGACCTGCCGGGCCAGCGCCGGCAGGCTCAGCAGTCCCCAGACCCCGAAGCCCAGAATAAGCAGGCCGGATAGCATGCGGACCATCGGCTGGCGCGCATAGGCCTGCAGGCGAGCGGCAAGCAGGCCGGCGAGCAGCAGATTAGGCAAGGTGCCGACGCCGAAGACCAGCATCAAGCCTGCGCCGTGCCACACCGAGCCACTGGTCAGTGCGGTTGCCAGGGCACTGTAGACCAGGCCGCAGGGCAGCCAGCCCCACAACAGGCCGAGCGGAAAGGCTTGCGCCGCAGTACGTGCCGGCAGGTAACGCCGACTCAGGGGCTGCAGGTGCCGCCACAACTGCTGACCAGCGCGTTCGCTGAAGGCCAGGGCGCGCGTGACGCCCATCAGGTAGAGGCCAAGGGCAATCAGCATCAGGTTGGCGAGCATGTACAGGATGCTGCGCAACGGCCACTGACCGGACAATGCCATGCCGGCCTGGCCCAGCGCGCCGGCAATCGCGCCGGCTGTCGCATAACTGGTGACGCGTCCCAGGTTATAGGCCAGATGCAGGCTGAGGCGCGCCGGGCCTCCCATCGACAGCGCGCCGACGATGCCACCACACATGCCGATGCAGTGCGTGCCACCCAGCAGACCGATCAGCAGCAGGGCGAGATAAGGGAGTTCAGACATCGAGGGCAAGCGCAAGCACCGGGCGGGAAGGGGGGAATTCTACTCCTTCCCGCTCGACGATCGCCCGCCGGGCTGCTTCAGATCACTTTCGAATAGCGGGTGCGCTGGCGGTCCGCGCGCAGATATCTGTCGAAGACCATCGAGATCGCCCGCACCAGCATGCGTCCCTGCGGCAGAACGGTGATCCATTTGTCGTCGACGCGGACCAGGCCGGCGTCCACCATTTCGTCGAGGTCGTCGAGCTCGGTAGCGAAGTACTGCCGGAAGTCGATCAGATGGGCGATTTCAATCGATTCGATCGAAAGTTCGAAGTGACACATCAGCGACTGAATGATCGACCGCCGCAGCAGGTCGTCGGCGTTCAGTTCGATGCCGCGATACACCGGCAGGATGCCGCTGTCGAGCAAGTCGTAGTACTCGTCAAGGGTCTTCACGTTCTGACTGTAGGTCGGTCCGACCTTGCCGATCGCGGAAATCCCGAAGGCCAGCAGATCACAATCCGAATGCGTCGAATAGCCCTGAAAGTTCCGGTGTAACCGCCCTTGTCGCTGCGCAGTGGTCAGTTCATCGTCGGGTTTTGCGAAATGATCCATGCCGATATAGACGTAGCCGGCGTCGGTCATCCGCTGGATTGCCAGGGCGAGAATCTGCAGGCGGGCGTCGGCGGAAGGCATGTCAGTTTCCAGGATGCGGCGCTGTGGCTTGAAGAGACTCGGCAGGTGCGCGTAGTTGTAGATCGATACGCGATCCGGAGCGGCGTCGATGACGCGGTTTAGGGTGCGCCCGAAACCGCCCACCGTTTGTCTGGGCAAACCGTAGATGAGATCGATGCTGATCGATTTGAAGCCGGTCGCGCGCGCCGCACCGATCACCGCGCAGGTTTCCTCTTCGCTCTGGATGCGATTGACCGCCTGCTGCACGCTGGCATCGAAATCCTGCACTCCGACGCTCATGCGGTTGAAACCCAACTCGACGAGCAATTCGACGGTCGCGCGATCAACCTTGCGCGGATCGACCTCAATCGAGTACTCGCCGCCGTCGATCAATCTGAAGTGCTGGCGTGTCGCCGCCATCAACTGACGCATCTCGTCGTGTGACAGGAAGGTCGGCGTACCCCCACCCCAGTGCAGTTGCGCGACTTCCTGATCGCCGCCCTCAAGATAGCTGCTCTGCAACGCCAGTTCGCGTGCCAGATATTTCAGGTACTTGGCCGAGCGACCATGATCCTTGGTGATGATTTTGTTGCACGCGCAGTAATAACAGATGGTGTTGCAGAATGGAATGTGGAAGTACAATGACAGTTGCCGGCTGATGGCGCCGATATTCCGCTTGCCTAGCCAGAGCCTTGCGGCCTCCGCACCAAAGGCTTCGACGAAGCGATCCGCGGTCGGATACGACGTGTAGCGCGGACCGTTGATGTCGAAACGGCGGATGATCTGTGGATCAAAAACGAGGTGGCCAGCGACAGAGTTCATGTTCCCGCTACACTGTTTATGGTTGGTATTATCGGACAGCGCTGGAGCAACCGGGTTGACCTGGATCAAAGGCAGGGTTTAATGAAAAAGGACGTGCATGACGATGAATGCTGTGACGGCAAGGCTGGCATTTGAAGTCGTGAAGACCGCTTGTTCGAACTGCAACCTGCGCGAGCTGTGCCTGCCCATTGGACTTGAGCGAGACGAGCTGAAAAGGCTGGACGAACTGGTTTCGACGCGCAAGCGCCTGAAACGCGGCGATCATCTCTATCGTGCCGGGCAGGGTTTCGAATCGATCTACGCCATTCGCAGCGGCTTTTTCAAGACCGATGTGATGATTGAGGACGGTCGTGATCAGGTCACCGGTTTCCAGATGACGGGCGAGTTGCTCGGGCTGGACGGCATCAGCAGCGAGATCCACACCTGTAACGCCATCGCGCTCGAAGACAGCGAAGTGTGTGCGATTCCCTTCCTGCAACTCGAAGGGTTATCGCGGCAAATCCATACCTTGCAGCATCACTTCCATAAGGTGATGAGCCGCGAGATCGTTCGCGATCATGGGGTGATGATGCTGCTTGGCACGATGCGCGCCGAGGAACGCCTGGCAGCCTTTCTCCTCAATCTTTCGCAGCGTTTCAAGGCGCGTGGCTATTCACCGGCGGAATTCAATCTGCGCATGTCGCGTGACGAAATCGGCAGCTATCTCGGTCTCAAACTCGAAACCGTCAGCCGGGCTTTCTCGCGTTTCCAGGAAGAAGGGTTGTTGGCCGTGCATCAACGAAAGGTCCGTATTCTCAATACCGCCGGTTTGCGAAAGCTGCTGACGCACCAGCGCGCCTAAGCGGCGGCAGGAAGCGTGGCGCTCGCCGCCTCCGCGAGCCAGGCGAAAAAGCCCAGCGGACTGCGGGCAAGCGCGACTGATACGATGTAGGCGAAGGCGCCCAACGCAGCGACCAGGAACACTGCCCGTTGTGCCTTGCTGCGGGCGCGCTTGAGAGCCATCGTTCCGCAACCGATGTAGATCAGCAGGCCGACGAGTTTGGCGGTCAACCAGTTCACCGCGAACGGATATTGGGCGCTGACTACCGCCATGGCGATCGCGCTGCCGAGCAGGATCGTATCGATCAGGTGCGGCAGGACCCGTACCGCTCGCTGCTGCAGACAGGGCGAATCGGTCAGCATCCAGACCCCGCGCAGCAGGAAGCCGGCGCCGCTGAGCGCAACGCAGCCCATGTGCAGGTACTTCAGGTACAGGTAACTGATCATCCGACCGGCGTGGCCGTGGCGGCTTCCCAGGCCTCGATTTTCAGGCAATGCCGCCGGTAGAACGCGGCGGCAGTCAGCAGATTGTGCAGCAGCCAGGCATTGGCGAGCACGAACGCCAGGCCTGCCGGATAGCTGAACCACAGCGGCCAGACGACTGCCGCCAGCAGGAGCGCCAGCGCAAGCAGGTGCGCATACATTTGCCGGTCGATCTGTCGTGTTGCGATGACCTTGTTCATTGTCGGAGCCAACACTCGCCCGCCACCACGATTCTGCAGGTGCAACCAGACCAGAAATGGAACGATCTTGTACAGCATGCCGATCATCACCGACATGAAGCCGCCAACCAGTGCCAGTACCCCGCAGCACAGCGACCATTCCGGGCGGTCGGCGAGGGCCGGCACGATTGCCGCTGCGAACCACAGGACGCAGGTTGCCAGGGCGCACAGCATGCCGACACGCCAGTAGTGCTGGGTGGCGTCGAACTTCGCGCGCTTGCTGCGGCTCTGGACGTGCAAGGTCAGGGCCGCAAAGCTGGCCACCGACAGTACCACGGCACCCTCCAGAACGGCAGACGGCCAATGCCAGGCCGCGCCGGCAGCGATACTCCACATGCACAGCAACGCCAGCACCGACCAGGAAAATGCGCCGGCGAACGTGGCGGGGTACGGTGGTGTCATCTGGAACATCGGAACCACGACGAAAGCGACAGCGGCAAGCAACAGCACACCCCAGCCGACGAAGCCCCAGCCGAGGTGAATGGGTGTCAACTGTCGCAATGGCAGCGGCAGGTCGAACCGACCGCTGAAAGCGATGGCCAGCAACAGGCCGAGGCCGACAGTGACGCTCAGACCAGACAGAGCCAGTTTGAGGCCACGCACGGTCGGGTTCGACGACGGTACACCGTGCAAGGCGCGTGCGGCTGCACCCACGAACAGCGCCACGCCGCTGCCGAGCAGGAATACGGCCAACCTCAGAACGAGAGGTTCGTAGCTCAGCAAACCCATTGCCAGCAACAATGCTCCCGGCGTGATCACGACATGGACCATGCACGCTACCAGCAGCGGTCGCGACACGTTCGCCCCGGCGGCTACCGGCAGAATCTGTATCATCGCCCCCAGCATCACCTGCAGCATGAAACCGACGCTGATCAGGTGCGTCAGGGCCAGCGCTGCCGGCGTCCAGCGCGAGGCAAACAGGCCCGGGCCGTTCCACAACAGCAGCAGGCCGGCGAGAATGGCAAATAACGGTGCGGTCAGGAAGAAACGCAACGGCGCCGCCAGCGGCGGCGCCTGATCGAAGGACAGTAGCGCCTGCACTATGGCTGTCGATGCTGGATCAGGACTTCCACGGTCCCGTCGGGTCGGCACACCGTTTGCCAACAGAAGCCGTTGAGTTCGAGCGCCCGGTAGAGTGGGTAGGGTTCGCGCGGGAGGAGTACCAGGAGTTTTTCCGCCGGACCGAGCTGGTCGAGTACTTCCATGGTACGCACCAGCGGTTCGGGAGGCTCCAGTCCACACACGTCGAGCACGATGTCGGCATTTTCTCTGGTCATCTCGAACTTCCATCCTGGCCGGCAATCTGCCGCTGCAACTCGGGCAGCAGTGCATCGAGTTGATCAGCCAGATGCTGGTCGCACATCGGATACAGCACGTTCTCTTCCTTGAGGTTGTGTTGCTGCATCATGATCAACAGCGTTTCTGCGCTACCGGCGTAATCGTCGCTGTCTGCCGCCTCCAGAGCCGACGCGGCGCTGGCCAGCAACTGCAGCATTTGCGCATGCTCGGCGCGCATGACCTGCGTCGGCCCGAGGTACATGCCGGTACTCTGTTCAAAAAGCGGGAAGAGAACGCGTTCCTCGGCCGCGAAATGACAGCGCATCGCGTCGCTGAAGTGGGCGAATCCGGTTCGGGCTGTTGCCCACGCGGCGTTCGCCACGGCGTGCTCGACGGCGACCAGCAAACCGTCGCAGGAGCGATGATCGTTGACCATGAATTCCGTAATCGCGTGCATGCGGTAGCTCTCAGGAGACAGGATGGCCATTGTCGAACGGGCGGCGACCACCCACGTTGACCGATATCAAGTAATTCTTATGGACGGATGCCGGTTTTCCGGCGTGCATCGGTGTTCGGGCGGCTGGGAATGGTTCATCACCGTCGCAGTTGCCGAGCGTTTGTGCCATACACCTTCAATCCTTTGATGTTGATCAACAGTCGGGCCCGCTTTCATCCTATAGTTAATTCATCGTCCTGTGGAGGAAACGCCATGTTCAAGAATATCCTTGTTCCGACCGATGGTTCCGAACTTTCCAGGGAAACCGCCCGTCGCGCGGTTTCCTTTGCCAGGGAGGCGGGGGCGCGCATCACGGCATTCTTTGCCAAACCCGAATATCCGGTCAGCTACTATGGTGAAGGGGCATTGATCGACCCCACGACGCCGGAGAAGTTCGCCGAACTTGCCGAACAGCAAGCACAACAGACGCTGGATTTTGTCGTCCAGTTGTGTGATGCCGCGGGTGTCCCGGTGGCGAAACTTTCCCTGACCAGCGACATTCCCTACCAGGCGATCATCGATGCGGCTACCCAGTCTGGCTGCGACCTGATCTTCATGGCCTCGCATGGCCGCCGCGGCTTTACCGCCTTGTTGCTCGGCAGCGAAACCAACAAAGTGCTGACACACTCGAAAATCCCCGTCCTCGTCTATCGCTGACACCCGCTGCCGTGCTCGTCTACCAGATCGGTGGATGAGCACGGCACGCGGCGCGCAGCGACCGTCGCTTTCCGGGATAACCCCTGGATGCCGTCAGGTGCCGTGGTCGGAGTGTGGCAAAATGCCTTGAACCATTACGCGTCGGATGGCGAAATGCGGTTGGCTATGCGAGGAGGAATTGTGGTCATGCGGTCGTTTGGGAGTGGTGACGCGTGGGGTTACCTGAGCGGTACGAGTGTGGTCAGTTGGGGCGCCGTATTGCTGTCGTTCTGGGCCGCGTGCCCGGTGGCGCAGGCCGTCGATGTCGGGCTGGCTGGTGTGTTCCCGGGCAAGGCCTTGTTGACCATCGACGGCGGTGTACCGCGAACGGTAGCGGTCGGTGCCCGCACCGACGAAGGAGTCAGAGTCCTGTCGGTTGACCGTGATACGGCCACCATCGAGACGGACGGAAAGAAGCGTATCCTGCGGGTTGGGCAGAATGTTGCATCGCAGCCTGCGGGCGATGGCGGCGCCAAGGCGACATTGACTGCCGATGGCAATGGCCATTTCCTGACGACCGGCAACATCAACGGAACGAGCGTGCGCTTTCTGGTGGATACCGGTGCGACAATGATCTCGCTCGGCGCCGGCGAAGCGCGGCGCATCGGCCTTGACGCCGGCAAGGGGCAACCGGGGATGGTTAACACCGCCAATGGTCAGGCTGCCGTCGCTTGCGTCAAACTCGACAGCGTGCGCGTTGGCGAGATTGTCCTGAACAATGTCGACGCGGTGGTGCATGCCCAGGATTTGCCATTTGCTTTGCTGGGCATGAGTTTCCTGAATCGTATGGAAATGCAGCGCGATGGCCAGACCATGATCCTCAGGAAGCGCTACTAGGAGAACTCGAAAATGCGTCACCGAGACGAGAAGATAACCATGTTGGGCCGCGAACTCGAACTTCTGATGGGCGAGCGGCAGACCCTGCTGCAGGTGGTGGGCGCCAGTGCCGCGCTCATTGCCTCACTGGACAGCAGTCTCTTGCCGGCGGGGGCCGTGAAGTCCGCAGATCTGGTGGCGAGCAGGATCAACGCCCTTCCCGATGAAACCCTGCGCGACGCCCTTGCTGCCGTGCATGCGGAGATCGAGGAGGAAGAGTGTGCTGTCAGCACCTGATGTTTCGCTTGCTCCATCGCCAGGGCGAGCAGGGACTGTCGATCTCGACCACCTGCGGCGAATCTTGCGCCCGGAACCGTCACGTGTTCCCTTTGTGCTCGAAGACGGCGTTGGTGACGAAGAACTGATGCCGGCGGCGGTGCTGTTCCCGATCATCCTGCGGAACGACCAGCCGACGGTACTGCTGACGCAACGCACCGCACACCTCAGGGATCATCCCGGGCAGGTCAGCTTTCCGGGGGGGCGTTGCGAGGAGGCCGATTCCTCACCGGCGCACACCGCGCTGCGCGAGGCGTTCGAGGAGATTGGCCTGCCGTCGGCGGTGGTCGAGATTGCCGGCTACCTGCCGGAGTATCGTACCGCCACGGGTTTTCGTGTCACCCCGGTGGTGGCCATGGTGACGCCGCCCTTCGAGTTAAGGCTCGATGCATTCGAGGTGGCAGAGGCTTTCGAGGTGCCGCTGGGCTTTCTGCTCGATCCCGCCAATCACCAGCGGCACTCGCTGCACTACCGCGGCAAACTGCGGCACTACTGGGCGATGCCATACGGCGATTACTTCATTTGGGGCGCCACGGCAGGAATCATCATGTCGCTCTACCGCGCCATCACCCCTGACGCCCGCTAGTCAAGCACCATTGCCAGCGTTTCGAGAAAGTGCCTGGCCTTTTCCTGGTCGGGAGCCGTGCTCAGTGCGGCACGCAGCTTGTCGACATGCTGCCGGAGTTCGTCCGGCGTTTCGACTTGCTCGATTGCGGCAATCAAAGCAACGGCTCGCGAACCCAATAATTCCTTCAGCGTGCGGATGGCGTAACTCCGGGCGAGGCTGATGTCCTCGTCGGGTAGTGCCCGGCGGATGCCCTCGTGCCCGGAGTCGGCGGCTGCCTGTGCCTGGATGAAGCCGCCATCCAGCAGGGCTGCCAGTTGCCGTCTGCCATCCGCCGCGGAACTGCTCAGTTCCAGAAGTTGATGTCCGTTGCGGTGGCCATCGACCATGATCAGCATCGCACGCACCCGGAAGGGCAGGCGGTGTGCGCGGGTGGACACCTCATCATGGCCTTTTGGGGTCTTGCTGTAGATAGACGACAGTTCCATGCTGAGAAGCGTTCCACAAGCTGCAGAGTGATGTTGCGTGATGGCACGGGTTTCTGCAGGTCCCGGCAAATTATGTGGTATGGTGCCCGTTTGAAAACTGAACTGGCGCGAACTACTACAGCGTACGAGTACTGGGCGCCACTCAGGCAAGACTCCAGTATGATCCTGTTTTCCCTGCTTGACGTCCTGTTACTCGAGCAGGTCCGCAGGTCTGGCCACTACTCAACCGTTGCTTTGTTCATGAGCCGTCATCCTGGTCCTACGGTTTTCTCCAAAGCTGGTTCAATGCAGGTCAGCGTCTGCATGGAACCCTTGCCTGGCTGGTCGGGATCGGCGGCCTGATGCTGGTTGCGGCTGGCGTCTAATTGCACTTGCCGACATCAGCCCGCTTCTCACCTGACTGTGAATCTCCCTGGTCCTTTACCTGACGATGGGGTTTCGCCAGTTCAGTCACTATTATACGGACATTCAGTAGGCGCTTCGCACGGCGAACCTTTGCTATTATTCACTCGCTTCCTGTGCGGCTCACCGCAGTGGCCTTGGCCATCGCCGGAGACTTCGAGGATGTGGTCTACAGTTGGCGTACCCAGGCCGACCAGTATCCCAGTGATGACTCGGGAATTTTCGTGGCCAGCGGCGCGGATACCGCGGATACTTTTGGGGTTCGCCTCGGCTAGCCGCCCTCGGCATCAGGCGAATTGGACGGGTGGTCGTAGGTCGGCACCGGTGAGGCCGCCGATGTTGACTTCATGGACAGCGCCGTTAGGCTGGTTTGACCTGCCGTGGTGCTGTCTTTTTTGCTGTTGTTGGGGCTTGCCAGTCTGGTAGGCGGTTGATCGATTTTTTTTCAGGAGTTACTTCATGAGCAGAGAAGTTGTCGTACTAAGCGCGGTCCGTTCAGCCATTGGCACTTTCGGAGGTTCCCTCGCCAATATGGAGCCGCACGAGTTGGCCGGCACCGTGATGAAGGAGTCGATCACCCGTTCCGGTGTCGATCCGCAACAGATTACTTACGTCACGGTGGGCAACTGTATCCCGACCGATTCGCGCTTCGCCTATGTGGCTCGTGTCGCTTCGATCCAGGCGGGTCTGGCGATGGACTCGGTGGCCATGGCAGTCAACCGCCTCTGCGCATCAGGCTTGCAGGGCGTCGTCACCACTGCCCAGAACATCATGCTCGGCGACGCCGACTACGGAATCGGCGGTGGTGTGGAAGTCATGTCGCGTGGTTCCTACATGCTGCCGGCGATGCGCTCCGGCGCGCGCATGGGTGATGCCAAGGCCATCGACATGATGGTCGCCACCCTGACCGATCCGTTTGGTGTCGGCCACATGGGCGTAACCGCAGAGAATCTCGCCAAGAAGTGGAACATCAGCCGTGAAGAGCAGGATGCCTTCTCGGTCGAGTCACAGCGCCGCGCCGGTGCCGCGATCGCCGAGGGTCGCTTCAAGTCGCAGATCGTCCCGATCGTCATGAAGACCCGCAAGGGCGACGTCGTTTTCGATACGGACGAGCACGTCAAGGCCGGCACGACGATCGAAGCGCTGGCCAAGATGAAGCCAGCGTTCAGCAAGGATGGTACGGTTACCGCAGGTAACGCTTCCGGCATCAACGATGGTGCAGCCTTCCTGGTTCTGGCGGCCGCCGATCTGGCAGCGAGTGCTGGTCAGAAGCCGTTGGCGCGTCTCGTTTCCTATGCGGTCGCCGGCGTGCCAAACGACATCATGGGCGAGGGTCCGATCCCGGCGACCAAGCTGGCGCTCAAGAAGGCGGGTCTGACGCTCGACCAGATGGACGTCATTGAGGCCAACGAAGCCTTTGCCGCGCAAGCCATCGCGGTCAACAAGGGTCTCGGCCTCGACCCCGTCAAGACCAATCCGAACGGCGGGGCGATCGCTCTCGGTCACCCGGTTGGTTGCTCGGGTGCTTTCATCGCCATCAAGGCGATCTACGAGTTGCAGCGCACCGGCGGCAAGTACGCACTGGTGACCATGTGTATCGGTGGTGGCCAGGGGATCGCAGTCATTTTCGAACGCGCCTGAAACCAGGGTACTTAGCAGTTCAGAAGCCCGACCGGATCCCGGTCGGGTTTTTTTTCGGCGTTTCGCAAGCCAGGGGGCTTTGCCTGCCGGGGACGCAAAGGCGCTAGCCTCGATGGTTCATCAGTCCGCGACGCAATTCCGCCGCCACTTTCGTCTGCAGTTCTGTCAATTCGATGACTCTCAGGCGATCATGCCGGCACCGACGGTGTTGTTCGACGATTCGTCGATGACGATGAAGGCGCCGGTGCCGCGGCTCTCTGCATAGGGGTCGGCAAAGATCGGCTGTGCCAGCTTGAAGCGGACGCGGGCGATGTCATTCATCGCCAGCCGCTCGGCCGTCTGCCGTTCCATGGTGTTGATGTCGACGCGGAACTCGATGCCGGCGAGCACGGCCTTGGTGTCGCGCGTGGTATGGCGAAGCAGGTATTTGCGGCGCGGGTCGAGCGGTGATTCGGAGAGCCAGCAGAGCATGGCGTCGATCTGTTTGGTCACCTGCGGCAATTCGCCGGTTTTGACGATCATGTCGCCGCGCGAGATGTCGATCTCGTCGGCGAGCAGGAGGGTCACCGATTGCTCGGCGACGGCGCGGGTTTGCGATTCGCCGAGGACCTGGATGTCCTTGACGCGCGTTTCCCGACCCGACGGCAGCACGCTCACCGCATCGCCGATCCGCAGTTCGCCGGACTCGACGCGGCCCATGAAGCCGCGATAGTCGT
Organism: Pseudomonadota bacterium; assembly: GCA_029780075.1. GTDB lineage: Bacteria > Pseudomonadota > Gammaproteobacteria > Burkholderiales > Rhodocyclaceae > Accumulibacter. The sequence goes on along the minus strand of JAKOZI010000134.1, from coordinate 42,747 downwards.
GCAGTTCGGGGTTGGCAGAATCCTGTGGGCGGCAGACGTATTGCACCGGGAAGCGGAATTTTTCGGTGTGCTCGCTGTGCACCGCCGGCGTGCTTTCAAGGATTTCGAGCAGCGTCGGCCCGTCGTACCAGTCCAGGTGCTCGCCGCGATCTACCACCATGTCGCCGTGCAGTGCCGACATCGGTATGAAGCGCACGTCGGTGATTCCCAACTGGTCGGCGAACGCCAGATAATCCGCCTTGATGCGCTCGAAGGTTTCGGGCGAGTAGTCTGCGAGGTCCATCTTGTTCACCGCCACGACGATCTGAGGAATGCCCAGCAGGTGGGCCAGGTAGGAATGGCGGCGGGTCTGGGTGAGCACGCCCTTGCGGGCGTCGATCAGGATGATCGCCAGGTCGGCGGTCGACGCGGCGGTGACCATGTTGCGCGTGTATTGCTCGTGGCCCGGCGCGTCGGCGATGATGTACTTGCGTGTTCCGGTGGTGAAGTAGCGGTAGGCGACGTCGATGGTGATCCCCTGTTCGCGCTCGGCCTGCAGGCCGTCGGTCAGCAGTGAAAGGTCGACGATATCCAGCCCACGCCTTTCCGAAGTTCTCTTCATCGCGTGCAGGGTATCGACGAGGATCGTTTTGCTGTCGAACAGCAGGCGACCAATCAGGGTGCTCTTGCCGTCGTCGACGCTGCCGCAGGTCAGAAAACGCAGCAGGCCATTGTCGGGGAGGGCAGCGGGGAATGTTTCGATCGCGGACATCAGAAATAGCCTTCCTTCTTGCGTTGTTCCATCGAGGCGTCCGACGTCTGGTCGTCGAGGCGGGTTGCCCCGCGCTCGGTGATCGTCGTGCTGGCAGTCTCGGCGATGATTTTGGCGACGCTGTCGGCTTCGGAGATCACCGGTGCGGTGCAGGTGATGTCGCCGACAGTGCGAAAGCGCACCGTCAGGGTCTCGATCGTTTCACCGGCACGGGCGGGGGTGACCGCGGTGACTGGCAGCAGGCCGCTGCCGCGGCGCACCAACGGTCGCCGATGCGCGAAGTAGATCGACGGCAGCGCCAGTTGTTCGCGTTCGATGTACTGCCAGACGTCGATCTCGGTCCAGTTGGAGATCGGGAAGACGCGGATGTTCTCGCCCTTGAAGCTGCGCGCGTTATAGAGGTCCCACAGTTCGGGGCGCTGGTTTTTCGGGTCCCACTGGCCGAACTCGTCGCGGAACGAGAAGATGCGTTCCTTGGCGCGGGCTTTTTCCTCGTCGCGGCGTGCGCCGCCGATACAGGCGTCGAAACCGAATTCCTCGATCGCTTCAAGCAGGGTCACCGACTGGTGCTTGTTGCGCGGCTCGTCGGCCGACTTGAGTACCACGCTGCCGCGCGCCATCGAGTCTTCGACCGAGCGGACGATCAGGCGCTCGCCGAGTTCGATAGCGCGTCGGTCGCGGAAGTCGGTGACCTCCGGGTAGTTGTGTCCGGTATCGACGTGCAGCAGCGGGAAGGGGAAGCGGCCTGGGCGGAATGCCTTTTCAGCGATGCGCAGCATGCAGATCGAGTCCTTGCCGCCGGAGAAGAGCAGGACCGGACGGCTGCACTGGCCGGCCACCTCGCGCATGATGTGGATGGCCTCGGATTCCAGCCAGTCGAGGTGGGAGAGGGTGACTCTGGAAAGTGTTGCAGTGCTCATGGGGTGACCTGTAATTCCGGGTTTTCAGCGCCCGTGACGTGCCTGTCGCAGATGTTCGTCCGGGCCTTCAGGCGTGCTTGACGTGCAAGCCGCATTCCTTGGATTGTGGATTTTCCCACCACCAGCGGCCAGCACGCACATCCTCGCCGGGCGTGATCGGCCGTGTACACGGTGCGCAGCCTATGCTGGGGTAGAACTTGTCGTGCAGTGCATTGTAGGGAACGTCGTTGAGTTTCAGGTAAGCCCAGACTTCGCGTTCGCTCCATGCGGCGAGCGGGTTGAATTTCTCCAGGCCGCCATCACCATTGGCGGCGTCGAAACTGCGCACCGGCAGCCTGTCGCGGGTTGCCGCCTGGCCGCCGCGCATGCCGGTGATCCAGGCCTTGCGGCCGGCCAGCGCGCGCTGCAACGGCTCGACCTTGCGCACGAAACAGCAGGCCTTGCGCAACTCGACCGACTCGTAGAAGGCGTTGATGCCGTTGCCGTGGGTGTAGGCCTCGACGAGTTCGTGGCGCGGAGAGTACAGGCGCAGCGTCAGGCCGTAGTGGTTTTTAACCGCGGCGATCAGGTCGTAGGTTTCCGGTGGCAGGCGACCGGTGTCGAGCGAGAAGATTTCGATGTCGATCCGGTCGCGGACGATCAGATCGGTGAGCACCATGTCTTCGGCACCGAGACTGCTGGCGAACGCCGCCGGCGAGAAGGTGTCGGCGATCTCGCGCAGCAGGCGGCGCGCCTCACTGACGCGGGTGGTCACGGCGGCGAGCAGCGCCGGGTCGTCGACATTGACCTGGACGCTCATGTCGACTCCAGCGCGTGGCGCCGCCGGAACAGCGGCTCGCGCTGGTCGGCCGCCGCCTGGTAGGTTTCGCTGAATACGGCGAGGCCGGCCAGGGCCTTATCGATGTCCTTGTCGGCGCGCAGCGCATAGGCGTCGATGCCGCAGCGCTGCATGTAGAAGAGCTGGTCCTGCAGCACGTCGCCGATGGCACGGATCTCGCCTTGGTAGTGATAGCGCTCGCGCAGCAGGCGGGCGATCGAGTAGCCGCGGCCGTCGGTAAACTTGGGAAAATTGACGGCGATGATGCGCAACCGGTCGATGTCGTCGGTCAGCGCTTCCGGGCCCTCATGGCTGTCGATCCAGACCCCGAAGGCCGGGTAGCGGCCGCTGATCTCTGCACGGCGGGCGAGCCATACCGGGAGCGGCAGCAGGACCGGGTCGGCGGGCAGGATCACGGTTGCCGGGGTCTCGCCTGCGGCCAGTGTCAGGACTTGCCAGTCGTCCTCGACGATACGGTCATGTTTGATGATCCTAGGCATTGATGGCTTCCTCTTCCCGGTTGTCGACCTTGGCCGTCCGCCGCCGGTCGCGGCCGGCGTAGGCACGCGCCTTGAAGGGCTCGATGCCGATCCGCTGCAAGGTGTCGATGAAGCGTTCGCTGGGCGTTCGGTGTTCGAGATAGACGCCGATAAGCGCTTCGATGACCTGCGGCACTTCCTGGGCGTAGAACGACGGCCCGATCACCTTGCCGATGGTCGCGGCGTTGCCTTGCTGGCCGCCGATGGTGATTTGATACCATTCCTCGTTGTTCTTGTCGACCCCGAGGATGCCGATGTTGGCGACGTGGTGGTGGCCGCAGGAGTTCATGCAGCCCGAGATGTTCAGTGAGATGTCGCCGATGTCGTGGAGATAGTCGAGGTCGTCGAACTTCTCGTGGATCGCGGCGGCGATCGGGACCGAACGAGCGTTGGCCAGCGCGCAAAGATCGCCGCCGGGGCAGCAGATCATGTCGGTGAGCAGGCCGATGTTGGCCGTCGCCAGGCGGTGGCGGCGAGCGATCAGCCAGACCTCGTGCAGGTCGCTTTGTCTGACATCGGCGAGGACCACGTTCTGTTCGTGGCTGACGCGCAGTTCGCCAAAGCTGAAACGTTCGGCGAGCTCGGCGACGGCGATCATCTGGACGTCGCTGATGTCGCCGGGAGCGACGCCGAGCGCCTTCAGTGACAGGGTGACGGCGGTGTAGCCCGGCGTCTTGTGGGCATGCACGCAACGCTTGACCCAGTTGGCGAAAGCCGGGTCGTTGCGCAGCCGGGCGGCGTGCGCGGCGTCTTCAGCCGGCAGCGTTGCCCGCGGCGGTGGGGCGAAATGCCCGGCGAGGCGTGCGAACTCTGCGTCGGGAACCGTCGTCGGACCGTCGCGCAGTTGCGACCATTCGGCCTCGACCTGGCGGCCGAATTCGTCAATGCCGAGCGCCTGCACGAGGATCTTGATGCGCGCCTTGTACATGTTGTCGCGACGGCCGTAGCGGTTGTAAAGGCGCAGGATCGCGTCGAGGTACGAGAGCAGGTGCCGTCGTGGCAGGAACTCGCGGATCAGCTTGCCGAGGATCGGCGTCCGGCCCAGGCCGCCGCCGACAAAGACCCGGAAACCGATTTCGCCCTGCTCGTTGCCGACCAGGTCGAGACCGATATCGTGCGCACGAATCACCGTGCGGTCCTCGGCCGCGGCATTGACCGCGATCTTGAACTTGCGCGGCAGGAAAGCGAATTCGGGATGGAAGGTCGACCATTGCCGCAGCAACTCGCAATACGGGCGCGGATCGGTCCACTCGTCGGGTGCGACACCCGCGAAATGGTCGGTGGTGATGTTGCGCACGCAATTGCCCGAGGTCTGCACGGCATGCATCTGCACGCTCGCCAGCTCGGCGAGGATGTCCGGCGTTTCCTCGAACTGCGGCCAGTTGAGCTGCATGTTCTGGCGCGTCGTGAAATGCCCGACGGCGCGGTCGTAGCGGCGAGAAATCTCGGCCAGTTTGCGCAACTGTGTGGCCGAGAGCATGCCGTAGGGAATGGCGATGCGCAGCATCGGGCCGTGCCGCTGGATGTAGAGGCCATTCTGCAGACGCAGCGGACGCAATTCGTCGACCGACAGTTCGCCTGCCAGATGGCGGCCGATCTGGTCGCGATACTGGGCTACGCGCTCGTTGATGATCTGTTGGTCAATACTGTCGTAGCGATACATCGTCGCTCGCTCCTTGCCGTGAAATTCGCGTCGGTGGCTCAGGAAGCCTGTCCTGGGCCTTGTTGAAGGTCGCCCCGCCTCCCGGTTGGAAGTAATCGGGCGGTGTGTGGTACCTAATGGGCAATCAGCTTGCTGCCGATCAGTAGCAGCATGCCGGCCAGGATCGGGCGCAGAACACGTTCCGGCACTTTCGCTGAGGCGTGGCTGCCGAGCCAGATGCCTGGCAGCGATCCGAGCAGCAGGCTGCCGAGCAGCGACCAGTCGACGCTACCGATCAGCCAGTGGCCCAGACCGGCGATCAACGTCAGCGGTACGGCGTGCGCCAGATCACTACCGATGATGCGAATCGCCGGCAGTCTGGGGTAGAGGTAGAACAAGACGGCGACGCCGAGCGCACCGGCGCCGACCGACGAAATGGTCACCAGTACGCCGAGTAGCGCGCCGACGGCAACCGTGATCGGCGCCCGCAACTGCGTGTGTGCGGCGTCGTCGGCGTGCGCCAGGGCCTGTTGCTGCAGCTTGCTGCGAAAGAGTATCGCGGCGGCGGTGAGCAGCAGGGCAATACCGAGTGAAAAGGAGATGATATGCGATACCGTCGCACTCTGCTTCGGAAGCAGGGACAATGCCCAGATCGTCAGCAGCGCGGCCGGAATGCTGCCGCCGGCCAGCAGACGGGTGATGCGCCAATCGACGTGCCCCTTGCGAGCGTGCACCACCGTGCCGCCGGCCTTGGTGATGGCTGCATACAGCAGGTCGGTGCCGACCGCCGTTGCCGGGTGGATGCCGAACAGGAGCACCAGCAACGGCGTCATCAGCGAGCCGCCGCCGACGCCGGTGAGCCCGACGATGGCGCCGACGACGAAACCCGACAAGGTGTACATCCAGTCCATGGCCTACTACCAAAAAAAGTCCGCGCATGGTAACAGCGCAGCGTTTGATCGAAAAAGAATATTCAGTTAGATTGTTATAACCAATCCAATGGTGCGACAGCCATGAAACTCCAGCAGTTCCGCTATCTCGTCGAAGTGGCGCGCCGTGGTCTCAATGTTTCCGAAGCCGCGGAGGCGCTTTATACCTCGCAGCCGGGGATCTCCAAGCAGATCAGGCTGCTCGAAGAGGAACTCGGGGTGACCGTCTTCGAGCGTGGAGGCAAGCGCCTGACGTCGATTACCGAGCCCGGCAGGGCGGTGCTCGAAATTGCCGAACGCATTCTGCGCGATGCCGAGAACATCCGGCGCGTCGGCGAAGAGTACGCTGGCGGCGACTCCGGCAGCCTGGTCATCGCCACCACCCATACGCAGGCGCGCTATGCGTTGCCGACAGTGGTCAAGAACTTTGTCGACCGGCATCCCCGGGTTCGCCTGTCGCTGCACCAGGGGCATCCCGCACAGATCGCCGAATTGACGTTGAAAGGCGAGGCCGACATCGCCATCGCCACCGAAGCGCTCGACCAGTATCCACAACTGCTGATGTTGCCGTGTTACCAGTGGGTACACTGTGTGATCGCTCCCGACGGGCACCCGATCCTCGGCGAAAAGCCGGTGTCGCTGAGCGCTCTGTCGCGCTGGCCACTGATTACCTACGACTCGGCCTTTGCCGGTCGTTCACGTATCAACAAGGCTTTTGAACTGGCTCAACTGACCCCGAATGTGGTGCTCACGGCGATCGACGCCGACGTGATCAAGACCTATGTCGGGTTGGGGCTGGGGCTGGGGATCATTGCCCGCATGGCTTTCGATCCGGTGCGCGACACCGGTTTGCAGGCGATGGCCGCCGAGCATCTGTTCGGTTCGAACACGACGCGTATCGGTTTGCGCCGTGGCACGCACATCCGCCGCTACGAATATGACTTCATCGAACTCTTCGCGTCGCACCTGACGAAGAAGGCCGTCGACATGGCGATGGCCGGTGCGCGACCGGCCGACGAGTATCAGCTCTGAGTGCGCCGGTGTACCGGATCAGCCGGGGGAATGGAGAAGCACCGAGGCGCCGCCAGCGTGCCGCTTTGGGTCTTGCCGGCAGTGTGTCGGTGGCGTTGCTGGTCACTGCCGCTTCGGCATGCCGGGCAGACGTACCGACCATCGCCGAGGAGTGCCGGTTGCGCAACGCCGCGCTCTGCGACCTGCGTGGCCTGAAGTACCTCGTCGACGGCCCCTGTCCGCCGGAAGCCCGGACCACTCGCCCGCCAGGTCAGCAGCGCTGTGACGAGGCGGGACAGGCGGGGGGGACGACAGTGCAAGCACAGCCTATGGACTCGATCGAGGCGCTATCGCTACCGCCACCCAGACGCGACCTGGCCTGGGTGGGGCGAATCGAGCGCTGGCTGTTGCCGGGGGGGTTGGTCATCGGCGGCGGCGTACTCGCTGCGCTGTTCCTGCGGATACTCCGCGGGCGAAGGGCGCGGCCCGATGTCGAAGAGGCGAGTCCGCGCGTCGGCTGGACGGTCGTGCAACTCCTGGTCGCTGCCAGCCTGGCCGTGCCGCTGGCCTATAAGGTGGCCGGCCTGGCCTTTCAACGGGTGTTCGCGAGCTTCGACAATCACGATACCGCCGCACCCTGGCTACTCGCCGCTCCGGTCGGATTGCTGGTGTTTGTTCTGATGGCGGGCATGGCCTTTGCGCTGCTTGCGCTCGCCCTCGGCTACCTGTTCAAGGGCTGCACGCGGCAGCAGGGAAGGGCCACGACCCGGCAGGCGCGTGGTCAGCCGCCCAAGTCCGGTGTTCATGACGACGCGCAGGACCAGCCGTAAGGCGTCTGTCGTGTGCGCTCCAGGCACGCGCGGGCGGTGGCGAGTTCCAGCCACACCTTGCCCCTTGCAGCGTCGGCGGCCTGAGCTACACTTCAACCATGCCGCCACTTCCACGAAGGGATCCCTCATGAGCACACCGTCCTCCGCTCCATCGGCCAAACGCAAGCCTGCGGTTGCCCGGCGAACCGCAAAGAAGTCAGATGCGCAGGCGAGCGCCGACAGCGCACGGTCGACCGAGCCGGGCATGGTCGATCAGATGCGCGCGATGGCCAGCCGTTTGCTGGACCTGGGGTCGGCAACGGTGCTTGCCGGGCGAGCCATGGAGACCGCCGGCAAGGTCTCGCGGGCGCTGCAGGATGGGCATCCGCTCGACGCGGCCAGCGAAGTGGTGCGGGCCGTGTTGCCGGGCGTCGCAGAACCCGCATGGGCCAGGACCGGGGCGGCGATCCGCGCCATGCGCGAGTCGGCGGGACTGACGATTGCCGAGGTCGGCGCGGCGATCGATCTCAAGGATCCCTCGCTGATCGAGGCGCTCGAGAATGGCCGCATTGCCTTGTCGTTCGAGTTGATCCTGCGTCTGGCGGCGGTCTTTGGGCGCAATGACCCGGTCGGTTTTGTGATGCGCTTTACGCGCACCGCGAATCCCGATCTGTGGAAGAGCCTCGAAGGCTTGGGGGTCGGCAAGCTGGTGCTGCAGACGGTGCGTGAGCACCAGTTCGTCAACGTTTATCGCAGCAACGACGATGCCCGGACGCTCAGCGACGCGGAGTTCGCGGAGATCCTCAGTTTCACGCAGGCGGCATTCGAGACGGCGATGGCGCTGCGCGCACGCTATCTGGCCCGCGGTGACGGCCCCACTGTCGAAGGCGATCCAGCGGGGGCGAGCACATGAGCGTTCACGGCGCGCCCTGGCAGCCGGCTGCCGCCGCCCGCACGCATCCGATCAGCAGACCGTTGCTTGCCAGATGCTGCTATTTCTGATATCTAGTCGTCTTTTTTTGCAAACAGAAAACAGGGTCTTCGAACATGGCTGAAGAATTGCTCCACAAGCATTTCACTCCCTACGTACCGGAACCGGGCGAGGAGTTCATGAACAGCGATCAGCTGGCTCATTTTCGTGGCATCCTCGAAGCCCTCAAGCGGCAGTTGATGGAAGACATCGAACGTACGGTGCATACGATGAAGGATGAAGCGACGGTTTTTGCTGATCCCAATGATCGTGCGAGCCAGGAAACCGACATCGCCATCGAGTTGCGCAACCGAGACCGCGAGCGCAAGCTGATCAAGAAGATCGAGGAAACCATCGCGCGTATCGACAGTGGCGACTATGGCTACTGTGCGGCCTGCGGCGTCGAGATTGGCATCAAGCGTCTGGAAGCGCGGCCGACGGCGACGCTGTGCATCGACTGCAAGACGCTGGAAGAGGTGCGCGAGAAGCAGATCGCAAAATAGGCGGTCCCAGAAGTGTGCAGCGCGGACGAATTTGCCGCGCGCGGAAACAGGAAAGGACGCCGTGGCGTCCTTTCCTTTTGGTCTGCTGTTGCGTGGTTACGACGCCGGCGCTGCTGCCCCGGCACCACCTTCTTCGACAGTCAGGGCTTTCATCGACAGGCGCACACGACCCTTCTCGTCGGCTTCCAGTACCTTGACGCGCACTTTCTGGCCTTCCTTGAGGTAATCGGCGACTGCACTGACGCGTTCGTTGGCAATCTGCGAAATATGCAGGAGGCCGTCTCGCCCAGGCAGGATACTGACGATGGCGCCGAAGTCGAGCAGCTTGAGCACGGTCCCGTCATAGACCTTGCCGACTTCAACGTCGGCGGTGATCGACTCGATTCTCGCGCGGGCGGCATCGGCTGCCTCACCACTCACCGAGGCGATGGTGATCGTGCCGTCGTCCTTGATGTCGATGGTCGTTCCGGTTTCCTCGGTGATCGCGCGGATGACCGCGCCGCCCTTGCCGATCACGTCGCGGATCTTCTCCGGGTTGATCTTCATGGTGTACAGGCGCGGGGCGTAGGTCGAGACTTCCTCGCGGTGTCCGGACATCGAGTCCTGCATCTGCTTGAGAATGTGCAGGCGGGCTTCGCCGGCCTGCGCCAGGGCGACCTGCATGATCTCCTTGGTGATGCCCTGGATCTTGATATCCATCTGCAGCGCGGTAACCCCGGAATCGGTGCCGGCGACCTTGAAATCCATGTCGCCGAGGTGATCCTCGTCGCCGAGGATGTCGGTCAGTACGGCGACGCGATTGCCCTCCTTGATCAGACCCATGGCGATTCCGGCGACATGCGCCTTCAGCGGCACACCCGCGTCCATCAGCGCCAGCGATGCGCCGCAGACGCTGGCCATCGAACTCGAACCGTTGGATTCGGTGATCTCGGATACGACGCGAATCGAGTACGAGAAATCTTCGGCCGACGGCAGTACGGCCAGCAATGCCCGTTTGGCCAGCCGGCCATGCCCGATTTCACGACGCTTGGGGGTCCCGACGCGTCCGCATTCGCCCGTAGCGTAGGGCGGGAAGTTGTAGTGCAACATGAAACGGTCACGATATTCACCGGACAGCGCGTCGATGATCTGCTCGTCACGCCCGGTGCCGAGCGTGGCCACGACGATGGCCTGTGTTTCGCCACGGGTGAACAGGGACGAACCGTGTGCCCGCGGCAAAACGCCCGAGCGGATCACAATCGGCCTGACCGTGCGCGTGTCGCGACCGTCGATTCTTGGTTCGCCGGCCAGGATGCGACCACGGACGATGCGCGCTTCGGCGGCGGAAACCATATTGCGCACGGCGTTGGCATCCGGGGCGTCGTCGCCGGCGGTCAGGACTTCGACGGCGTAGGCGGTGATCTCCTTGATGCGCTGGCTGCGCAGCTGCTTGCTGGTAATCCGGTAGGCTTCCTGCAACTCCGCATCGACCAGTTTGTCGAGCTTGCCGTGGACGGCTTCATTTCTTGCTGCCGGTGTCCAGTCCCATTCCGGTTTGCCGGCCGCATCGGCCAGTTCGTTGATGGCGTCGATCGCGGCCTGCATCTGCTGGTGCCCAAAGACCACGGCGCCGAGCATGACCTCCTCGGAGAGTTCCCTGGCTTCCGACTCGACCATCAGGACCGCCGACTGCGTACCGGCGACGACCAGATTCAGCAGACTCGACGACAGCTGCGAGGCGCTGGGATTGAGGAGGTACTGACCGTCGAGATAACCGACGCGCGCGGCACCGATCGGCCCATCGAAGGGTATGCCCGAGATCGCCAGGGCTGCCGAGGCGCCGATCATTGCCGGAATGTCGGGATCGATTTCCGGGTTGAGTGACATCACCGTCGCCACGACCTGCACTTCGTGGTAGAAGCCTTCGGGGAAAAGCGGACGCAACGGGCGGTCGATCAGCCGGGAGGTCAGCGTTTCCTTTTCCGAGGGGCGCCCCTCGCGTTTGAAGAACCCTCCGGGGATCCTTCCCGCGGCATAGGTTTTCTCGATGTAATCCACCGTTAGTGGAAAAAAATCCTGGCCCGGTTTGGCTGTCTTGTTGCCGACAACGCTGACCAGCACGACCGTGTCGTTCATCGAGACCATGACGGCCCCACCCGCCTGGCGGGCGATCTCGCCGGTTTCCAGGGTGACCTGATGGGCACCATAGGCGAAGGATTTCTTGACGATATTAAACATTGTTTCCTTTCTCAAAAGTCTGGCGCGTGCCTGCCCACGACTCCGGCAGACCATTCAACCGACGCGCCCATTTGCCAACAAAAGCCGCAGCAGCAGAAACAGCGGCACAGCCCACCTGGGGGCTGGCCGCTGACGGCTGTTCGAATGGCCTGCACCTCCGACCGCAAAGCGGATCGGCGAACAGGCTTACTTGCGCAGGCCGAGACGCTGAAGCAGGCTGCGGTAGGAATCGACGTTGGTACGTTTCAGGTAGTCGAGGAGCTTGCGACGGCGGCTGACCATGCGCAAAAGTCCGCGCCTCGAGTGGTTGTCCTTCTTGTGTTCCTTGAAGTGGCCGGTCAGGTCATTGATGCGAGCGGTCAACAGGGCCACCTGGACTTCGGACGATCCGGTGTCGCCTGTGGCACGCTGGTAGTCGCTCATGATCTGCGCTTTTTGCGCAACATTTATCGCCATGTCAAACTCTCTTTCCTAAAGAACGGCGTAGCCCCGGTTTGATAGAGCCAGCGCCAGATGAATGAAGGTGCTTATTCGCTTGGCGAAGCGAGCCGACGATTCTAACTGTTGATCCGGCGGGCGGCAAGCAGTACCGCGATCGTTGTGGCCGGGCGTTTTCCCTGTGCCGTCACGTGAAGCCGGGCAGCAAGCCGTTCTGCGGGTGTGTCGTGACTGGCTCAAGGATACCTTGAAAAAGCGCTTCGATGACCGGCGGTTCTCGCCAGCGCTCATTCAGAAAGGTGAGCCCAACTTCCTCGACGAGCGCGCCCTTCCAGTAATGATTGGCGATTTCGTCGAGAGTCGACAGGCTCAGGCTGTGCGGTAATCGCAGGTAGTCCAACCAGCTCGCATCGTGGAACGAGCAGACGTAGCTGCCCTTGCTGCGCGCTCGCACCAGTGACTTGCCGAAGGCTCGGGCGGGATGCTTGGCGCGAAAAGTCCCGGCGTCGACGCGTGTGGCGAAGAGCAGGAGGGCGTGCAGTCGGCTTGGGAAATGCGGGTAGAGTCGCTGCCGGAAGTATTCCAGATGGTACTCGGCGAAGTAGTTCTGAACGGTCGTGAACTGGTCTCCGGGCAGCGGGTGGGCGAAGGGATTGCCGACGAGGATGTCCCATCCGGGCCATTCTGCGTCGTCGTCCAGCCAAGCGTACAATTCTAGCGGTGCGCTGTCCTTGAGTAGGTGGTCCATGATTTCTTGCTCGACAGACCGCAATCCGCCTGCGCCTCTTGTCTCGTAGGTTGGTCCGCGGGGTCGGCGGAAGCGCTGGAATCGGCACGACGCCGTACACAGCGCCGACAGCTCAGCGACTGCGGCCGAATTTCTCCACCAACTGGTCCAGCTTCTCGGTACGCTGGCGAGCCAGCGCCTCAGCCTCGCGCTGTGCTTTGCGCTGTTCTGCCTGTTTGCGGGTTCGTTCCTTGATCAGGTCGCTGGCGTGGCTACGGTGCGTGGCCAGGATTTCGCCGGCCGGTTGCCCGTCAAGGTCCACCCGGACCGTTGCCTGTGCCATCACTTTCAGATACCGGAGTGAGTGCGTGTGCATTCCCAGGGCGATGCGCAAGTCCTTGCGGCCAACATTGGGCAGTCGCCCTTGCAGTTGCTTGTCGATGCCGATGGCGAGCGGCAGGCTGTCACGAAAGACCGGGAATGTCTCCTGCAGTTCCTTCAGGAGTTGCCGGGCGTTGTGACCCGGCGCTTGGTTTTGAGTGGGAGTCGTCATGGGTGATGATGCGGCTGGGGGGTGAGCGGGGCCGCGCTCAGGACCGCAGGCGCTTGCCTTGGCGTCCAATGCGGGGGCCCCTGGTTTCTCGTCGCAGCGGGCGAGACGCTTGCTTGCTGCGGGCAACAGACTCAGAAATGAATCCCCCGCATGACCTGTGAGAAGGCAATCTGGTCAGCCGTTTGCGATTCCGGTTCTTCGGGCTTGCGCGCCGCTGCGCCGGAATCGGGGAACATCCGGAAGGAGGTGTTCATCGTGATCTGTGCGACCTTCGGCATCAGGGAGTGCAGCAGGGCACCGAAAATTCCCAGGCGTGTGGCAATGCGCACCGGTTTGTGAATGACCGCTTCAACGACCAGATCGGCGGCGTCTTCCGGGGAAAGCGTTGGGACCTGATCGTAGAGCTTGGTCGGGGCGATCATCGGTGTCCTGACCAGGGGCATGTTGATGGTGGTGAATTCGATCCCGCGATCGGCAAACTCGGATGCCGCGCAGCGTGCCCAGGCGTCCAGCGCTGCCTTTGAGGCCACATAGGCCGAGAAACGCGGGGCGTTGGTGAGGACGCCGATCGACGAGATGTTGATCACGTGTCCCTTGCGCTTGGCGATCATTCCCGGCAGAAAGCCCATGGTCAGACGCAACGCGCCGAAGTAATTGAGTTCCATGGTCCGCTCGAAATCGTGGAAGCGATCGAAGGAGTTCTCGATACCGCGGCGAATCGAGCGGCCGGCGTTATTGACCAGGATATCGACGCCGCCGTGCTCCTCGTTCATGAATTTGACAAAGGCGGTGCATTGCTGCGGATCGGCGATGTCCACCGCATGCGTGATCAGGTGCAGCCCGGCGACTTCGAACTCGCGCCGGACTTCGTCGAGCGCCTGCGCGTCGCGGGCGACCGTGACCGCCACGGCGCCGGCTTCCGCGAGTTTGCGAATGGTGGCTTTACCGATGCCGGACGAGCCGCCGGTGACCAGCACGACCTTGCCTTCGACCTGGCCGCGCAGCGTGCGATCGACGAAAAGATCCGGGTCGAGGTGGCGTTCCCAGTAATCCCACAAGCGCCAGGCGTAGCTGTCGAGCGGGGGCACGGCGATGCCGCTGCCCTTGAGCGCGCGTTGCGTCTCACGGCAGTCGAAGCGGGTCGGGTAATTTACGAAATCGAGGATGTCGTCGGGCAGGCCGAGATCCTTCATGACCGCGGTACGAATGCGGCGCACCGGGGTCAGGGCAAACATCGCCTTGCGCACCGTGCGCGGGATGAAACCGAGCAGGGCGGCATTGATGCGCATCGCCATTTCCGGTGCGTGCGCGGCGCGTGCAAACGTGTTGAGCAGATCACCGACGCGCATCGGCGTCGGGTCGGTGAGGTGGAAGCACTGACCATCTTCATTGGCGAGGTGGGCAATGTGATCCATCGCCGCGACCACGAAGTCTACCGGTACAACATTGATGCGCCCGCCTTCGATACCGATGGTCGGCATCCAGGACGGGAACATCTTGCGCATCTTCTGGATCAGCTTGAAGAAGTAGTAGGGCCCGTCGACCTTGTCCATTTCACCGGTGCGCGAGTCGCCGACGACGATGGCCGGACGGAAGATGCGCCACGGGATCCGGCACTCCTTGCGGACGATGCCTTCGGAGTCGTGCTTGGTGCGGAAGTAGGGGTTCTCGAGGTTCTCCGCTTCGTCGAACATGTCTTCGCGAAACAGCCCTTCGAAAAGCCCGGCGGCGGCAATCGAGCTGACCAGGTGGAAGTGTCTGGCAGAAATTTCCTCGGCCAGACGGACGGTGTTGCGGGTGCCGTCCACGTTGGCGCGCTGTTGATCTTCGGCACTGGCCTTGAGGTCATAGATCGCTGCGAGATGGAAAAAGTGTTCGATCTTGCCTTGCAGCTTGTGGATATCGGTCCGCGAGACGCCCAGGTCTACTTGCGTCAGGTCGCCGACGATCGGAATGACGCGGCTATCGTCACAACCCCAATACTCGTACAATTCCTGCAGCCTCGGAAGCTCAATGGCGCGGGTCAAGAAATAGACGGTAGCCTCTGGGCGGCCCAGCAATCTTGCGACAAGTCTCTTGCCGATGAAACCAGTGGCGCCGGTAACGAAGTAATTCATTGCTGCCTCCTGATGAAATTCATTGTCCTCTCCTGTGTTCCTTGCGTGCTGGACTGCAGCCTCCCAGAGGCCATTCCCTGACTCTTTAGTGTGCGTCCTCTAGATATTGTCACTACACTGGCTTTCCAGGGCAAGCAAAAAACTTGCTGGCCTTTTGACTTACTACGTTTAAGGAGATATTAATGGGCAAGAAACTCAAAGAACTGGCCGGCAGCGTGACCGAGAACCAACTGGCGTCGACAGTCAAGGAATCGGCGCAACAAATCTGGCTGGCTGGGCTTGGAGCCTTCGCCAAAGCCCAGGAGGAAGGCGGCAAGGTGTTCGATGCGCTGGTCAAGGAAGGCGAGAGCATCCAGTCGCGAACCCGCAAGATTACCGACGAGAGAATTGCACAGGTTGCCGGCAAGGCGGCAGGCACCTGGGATCGCCTTGAGCAGGTGTTCGAGGACCGTGTGGCGCGTGCTCTGGGTAGCCTCGGCGTGCCCAGCAAGCAGGATATCGACCGACTTTCCAAGCGCGTCGTCGAGTTGAGCGCAGCGGTGCAGGCGCTGACCGAAGGAAAGGCGAGTGTCAAGGCTGAGGCGACGCCCGAAGAGCAGGACGAGTCACCTGCTGCAGAGACTCCTGCCAAGCCGTCGACCCGCAAACCCGCGGCCAGGACCGCTGCCGCAAAGCCGGTTCCACCAGTCACTCCGGCCGATGTGCTGAATACCATCCCACAGGCCGGCGAATAGCCTGTTTTGAAGAGCCCACCGCTGGTTTGCTGATCGTTGCGGGTGACGCGTAGGCAGCGGGTGCGGCGTCGTGTCCGTCCAGACGATGTGGCACCGGCGGGTGGTGCCTTTGCCTGGTTGAATTTTGCGTAGCGGTGCACACGGGCACCATGGCGCCGGGTAGCGGGCATTCGATGCTGCTGCGGGAGGCGCTTCCACAAAGAAGGAACGGCACTGTATGGCGGCAAACAAGCGTCCAAAAATCGCGCTGGCGCTCGCTGGTGGTGGTCCGGTGGGCGGTATCTACGAAGTCGGGGCGATGGCCGCTCTGGCCGAAGCGCTGGAAGGCGTGGACTTCACCGAGTTCGACATTTATGTTGGAGTCAGTTCGGGGGCCTTCATGTCGGCGGCGGTTGCCAATGGTCTCGGGCCTGCCACTCTGGCGCGGATGTTGGTGGATAATGACAGCGACGAGGTGTTCGACCCTGAAATGCTCCTGCGTCCGGCTTTCAGCGAATACCTGCGGCGCGCGCTGTCCGTGCCGATGTTGTTCTGGTCGTCGCTCCGCCAGTACCTGTCGGACCCCTGGCACCTTCGCTTCCTGGAGGCATTTCAGGGTCTCAGCCATGCCATCCCGGCGGGAGTGTTCAACAGTTCCGGAATCGATCATCTGCTCAGGAAGCTGTTTTCGGCGGAGGGACGGAGCAACGATTTTCGTCAGCTCAGGCACCGGCTCTTTATCGTGGCGACTGATCTGGACACCGGCGAGTCGCTGGCCTTCGGTTCCGCGGGGCATGATGACGTGCCGATTTCGGTGGCTGTCCAGGCGAGTGCCGCTCTTCCGGGCTTGTTCCCGCCGGTCAGGATCGGCGAGCGCTATTTCGTCGATGGTGCGCTGATCAAGACCCTGCACGCGTCCGTGGCATTGCACGAAGGTGCCGAACTGGTCATCTGCATCAACCCGCTGGTGCCATTCGATGCGCTCCTGGCGGCCAAACGACCCGCGCACGAGAACCCTTCTTCGGCTCCCGAGCATCTCGTCGACGGGGGACTGCCGGTGGTCCTGTCGCAGACTTTCCGCGCCATCATCCACTCGCGGATGCGCACCGGTATGGATCGCTACCGTCTCGAGTTCGAGGGCAGGGATGTGGTGCTGTTCGAACCCACCCGCGACGATGCGGACATGTTCTTCACCAACGTATTCAGTTATCGCGGCCGCAGTCGCCTGTGCGAGCATGCCTATCAGCGTACGCGCAGCGATCTGTATCGGCGGCGTCATGAGTTGAGGCCGATCTTCGAACGCCACGGGATCGAGCTGAACCTTGGTGTACTCAAGGACCACAGCCGCTCCCTGTTGTCGAAGAAACGTCGTCCCGACCTGGCGACCAGCGCCAGTGCCCTGGATTCTTCGCTGCGCGATCTGGAAGCCTGGCTGCTGGCTCAAAAGGCCTGATTCGGTTCGGCCGTCGGTGTAATTTCGATCGTCGGCCATTCACTGACGTTGCCGGCGGTGATATTCTGGACTTTCGGAGCGGATCACGGTGGACAGTTGATGGAAAAGAAACCGAAGCGGCGAACGCGAGAACGTATTCTGGAAACCAGCCTGCGCCTGTTCAACGATTTTGGTGAGCCGAACGTGACGACCACGGTCATCGCCGACGAAATGGACATCAGCCCCGGCAACCTCTATTACCACTTTCACAACAAGGACGAGATCCTGGAGTCGATTTTCTCCGACTTCGAGCGGGAGATCGAGGACATCCTCGCGGTACCGACGCGGCGGTCAGCCGATGTCGAAGACATCTGGCTTTTTCTGCACCTGCTGTTCGAACAGATCTGGAAGTATCGTTTTTTTTACCGCGACCTGAATGATCTGCTGACACGCAATCGGGTATTGGAGATTCATTTCAAGCAGATCCTGGCGCACAAGGTGCGTACGGCGACGACCTTGTGCGAAAGTCTGGTGTTCGCTGATGCGATGCGCGCAGGCCCTGAGGAACTGCGCGCACTGGCGACGAACATGACGGTGATCGCAACCTACTGGCTGTCCTTCGAATACGCTTGTGATCCGCGCGGCAAGGTCGAAAGTGGGCGCATCGGCCGCGGCGTGTATCAGGTGATGGCGATGATCGCGCCGTATCTGTTTGGCGAATCGAAAGGGTTGCTCGAAAAATTGTCGCATGAGTACCTCAAAGTGTAACCCATATGGAGGAAAAGCATGACTTGGAAAACCTTTCCCTACCCGGACCAGAACTACAACTATGCCGGTGCGGCGCTACAGGAGAATTGGGGTCGTCTGCACCGTGGCGACTGCGAGCCGTTTCCTGACGATCCCAGGGTCCAGGACGCCTGGCGGAGTTACCATGCGGGTGACTTCGGCGAGGCGGTCGAGGCCGGTCTGGCTTGTGGTCTCGCCGGCTACATCGCCGCCAACAAGGCAGCCACGATCTATGCCAGTTACCTCGAGACTGACGACGAGCGCAAGCGCCATCTGCTGATGGAGGTCGCGCAACGCTGTGAGGAGCAGCAGCAGAAATCGCCCAAGGTGGTCAACGCCTGGTATCTGCATGCCTTTGCTCTCGGTCGTTACAGCCAGAGCATCTCGGTGGTCAAGGCGCTCGCACAAGGTCTGGGTGGGAAGATCAAACACAGCCTGACGCGGGCGCTGGAGCTCGAGCCCAGACACGCCGACGCGCATATCGCGCTGGGCGCGTATCACGCCGAGGTGATCGACAAGGTCGGGGCGCTGGTTGGCGGCATCACTTACGGGGTCAAAAAAGACGCCGGCAAGGCCTTGCTTGAGGCCGCTCTCAAACTCAACCCGGATTCCGCGATCACCCGCATCGAGTATGCCAATGCCCTGGTAATGATGTTCGGCAAGGCCGGCATGAAGGATGCCGAGCGACTCTACCAGGAAGCCGCGGAATGCCAGCCGATGGATGCCATGGAGCGTCTCGACGTCGAGGCAGCCAAGGCCGAAGTGGCAGACTGAACGGCGCCTGCGCTACCGACCCCTATTCGGCGGCCGTATTGATCAGGCGCGAGAGGTCTTCCTCGACGGCCGCCGGGTCCCCCAGGCGATCCCAGGGTTCCAGCAGGAGCAGCCACAAGAGCTTCTCGAACTCTTCGGCGAAGCGGCCCACGATCTGCTCGGGGTCGTCGACCCTGTCCTTGTCGGTGATCAGTCCGAATTGTACTCGGCCATTGTAGGAGAGGATGCTGACGCCCATGCCGATGTCGCCGGCCTGCGGTACCCAGACCATTTGCTGGTCGATCCTGCTGCCGGCGAAATAGCGGGGTTGTTGCGCGCCGGGTACGTTGGTCATCACCGCCGTCGTCTTGCTGGTCAGCAGTTTGAGGATCTGGTCCTGAACGAACTTCGGGGCGGTGCCGGCTGCACCGAGCAGGGCGAAGGTCAGCATCGCCTGGTAGGAACTCTTCAACACCGCCATCCTGGCACGCGTGGCGTACAGCCGGGCCAGCGGATTGTCGATACCGATCGGCAGTTCGAGGGCGACCAGGCCAAAGCGGTTGCCGAGTTCATCGACATCGCTCGCTGCTCGCAGATTGACGGGGACCATGGCGCGGATGGCGGCGGTGCTTACCACTGGATCGCCTCTCGCCAACAGGTAGCCGCGCAAGGCGCCGGCTACCGCCGCCAGCAGGGTATCGTTGACCGAACAGCCGAGGACCTTGCCGACGGCCTTGATGTCCGGCAAGGCGATGGGTTCCGACCAGGCGACGCGTTTGACCGTTCCCGGCTTTCCCTTGAAGCGTGTTGGACTGTCGTTGGGCAGCAGGGCCAGCTTGCCGACTTCCTGGGCGATCGCTGCCGCGACGCGAGCGTAGTTGCGTATGCCTGCCGGGTCATTACGGAGCCCGAGAAACTGTCCCCACAGATGGCCACCCAGGTGGATCGACGCCAGTGCAACGTCCGTGAGTGGATCGAGGAGGGTCCGCCAGAAGGCGTCGCCTTCCGGCACGTCGCCGGCGTCATCGTCATGCGGTTCCTCAGACGCTGCCTCCGGGCCGCCATGCTCGGGAGCGTTGGCGGCGGCATCGGTCAGTGAGTGGATGACCCCAAGCAGTGCGATGCCGTCCGCAATCGCGTGGTGGATGCGAACGACCAGTGCCGAATTTCCCCGGGCGGTGTCGACGAGGTTGAATTCCCAGCGGGGGCGGGCCGGGTTCAACGGGCTACTGGCCATTTCGGCGACGAACTTCTGCAGTTCGTGCGTGCCGTGGGGTGCCGGGAGCGAGGAATGGCGCACGTGCGCATCGATGTCGAAGTCGGGGTCATCGACCCACCAGGTGCCGTCGGCGTCCTCCCTCGCAATCTGCCGGAAGCGGCGGTAACGCAGCATCCGTTGCGCGACAGTGCGTTTGAAGCGCTCGGCGTTGATGCGGCCCTCGAAGATCATGACCCCCAGGATCTGCATCAGGTTCTCGGGTCGGTCCATGCGCAGCCAGGCGGTGTCGACATGGGAAATTCTTTCGCGTTGCGTCATCCGCGCGCTCCCGGAGAAAATGGCAAGCCCATATAATAGCAAGTCATTTCAACAGATCATCCTGCGGAGGATTTCCCGTGAGTGACTTGCAAGCCCGGTTCGATGCTGCCGTTGTGAATTCCAAGAGTCTGCCCGAGCGACCGGACAATACCGTGTTGCTGAAGCTCTACGCGCTGTACAAACAGGCCAGTGAGGGCGATGTCGAGGGTCGGCGCCCCGGGTTCACTGATCTCGTGGGGCGTGCCAAGTACGATGCCTGGGCCGCGCTCAAGGGCACGGGCGCTGCCGATGCGATGCAGCAGTACGTCAGCTTGATCGAGAAGTTGCAAGAGAAATGAAACCGGGGCGACCGGCGCCGTGCAGAGGTTTTCTCAGCCTGGGAAGTTCTCGTCGAAGAACCTGTGGATCTCGCGCTCTATTGCCGGCTTGAGGGCGAAGAGCAGTAATCCGAGACGGATGTTGAGAGCCACCGTCTGATCGTTTACCGACAATTCTCCGGCGACCCCAGGCCGCTTGAAACGCATGACGTTGCCGTTCCAGGCGTAGTCGAGATCGAATTCTTCCTTCAGTTCGGCGGCCATGTGCTCGGCCGAGGCGCGCGCCTCGGCAAGGCTCTTGCCGTGCTGGCGGCGGATGATGATGTCGCTCATGCGAAGGCTCCTTTGGTATTAGCCGATTTCGGCACAGAGTGAGCGGTAGGCCGCATAGCGGCGCAGGTCGATGTCACCGTGCCGGACTGCGGCAAGAATGCTGCAGTCGGGTTCGCGGTCGTGTCGGCAGTCGCGGAAGCGGCACTGGCCAAGCAGTGGCCGCAATTCGACGAAGGCCTGCGAGATTTCCTCCACCGACAGATGCCGCAGGCCGAATTCGGTCAGTCCGGGCGAGTCGATGAGCGCCGAACTGGCGCCGGGGCGATAGAGGCTGGCATGCGTCGTGGTCTGTTTGCCGGCGTTGAGGGCCTGCGATATCTCACGGGTTGGCGCGCAGGCGTTGGGTACGAGGGCATTGGTCAGCGTTGACTTGCCCATTCCGGACTGGCCGATCAACAGGCTGGTATGGCCAGCGAGATAAGGCAGCAGGCTGGCGCCATTATTGCGCGCGCAAAGCGGAAGCACTCGGTAACCCAGTGCCTGGAACGGCGTCAGTGTTGCCGTTGCCACCGCTACCTTTTCAAGGAGGTCGCACTTGTTGAGCACGATCAGCACCTTGATATCCTGACTTTCGGCGGCGACGATGCAGCGGGTGATCAATTCATCAGAAAACGCGGGTTCGGTGGCGGCGACGATGATCACTTGTGTCACATTCGCGGCGATCAACTTCTCTTTGAAGTGATCCGAGCGATACAGCAGGCTCCTGCGCAACTCCAGCGAACTGATCACGCCCTGGTCTGCGCTCGTCCGCAGCACGCTGACCTGATCGCCACAGACCAGTTCGCTCTTCTTGCCGCGCGGGACGCAGAGCAGCGTCGTGCCGTCGGCCAACTCGATCCGGTACTGCCGTCCGTAGGCGGCGACGACGGTGCCAGCGAGTCTCAAAACTGGGTAAGCGCCTCGATCTTGGCCGCGCAGACGAAGTCATTGCGGGACAGGCCACCAACATCGTGGGTGCTGTAACTCACCGTGACGCGGCCGTAACCGACTGCGAGGTCGGGGTGATGATTCTCACGTTCCGCCAGGCCAGCCACCGCATTAACGAACAACAAGGTCGCTGCATAGCTGGCAAAGGTGAACTCCTTCTGCAGTACGGTCTCGCCGACCAGTTGCCAGCCCGGCAGGCCAGCCAGCAAGGCAGCACACTGTACGAGATCAAGCAGGTGCTCGCTACCCCGCAACGGGCGGCAGCGCTCTAGCGCGAGTTGTTGCTGCGTGGTCATGGCGGCAATTCCTCCTGTTCGGGGCTTGGGCGTCCTGCAGGCGGGCAATGCGCAGGGCCGCCGGGGGATGTGAATCGTAGAACAGCGAGTGTAGCGGGTCGGGTGTCAAGGTGGCAGCATTATCTTCATACAGTTTCACGAGTGCGCTCACCAGGTTGCCTGCCGAGGCATGCCCGGCCGCATAGCTGTCGGCTTCAAACTCGTCGCGGCGGGACAACAGGCTCATTAGCGGGGTCAGGAAGAAAGCGAAAACCGGTCCGGCGAGGAAAAATAGCACCAGTCCCAGCGCCGTATTCCTGGCATCAAGCCCCAGGCCATTGAAGAACCAGTCGGCACTGATCAGTTGACCGAGAATGGCGAGAAAAAGCAGCGACATGACAAACAGCATGCCGATCCGCTTGACAATGTGCCGGTGCCTGAAGTGCCCAAGTTCGTGCGCGAGTACGGCTTCGACCTCGACGGCTTGCAGGCGGCCGAGCAGCGTGTCGAAGAAGACGATGCGCTTGGTCTTGCCGAAACCAGTGAAATAGGCGTTGCCGTGGCCCGATCGCTTCGAGCCATCCATCACGAAAAGGCCGGAAGTGGTGAAGCCGCAGCGTGCGAGCAGGGCTTCGACGCGCGTTCTGAGAGCGTCGTCTTCGAGTGGCGCGAACTTGTTGAACAAGGGTGCGATCCAGGTCGGGTAGATGAACAGGAGCAGCAGATTGAAGCCGCACCAGAACAGCCACACGTAGAGCCACCACAGCTCACCCATGCTCTCCATCAGCCAGAGGACGGCAAGCAGCACCGGAGTACCGATGACGATGCCCAGGGTAGCGTGTTTGACGAGGTCGACGAGGAAGAGCGTGAGGCGCATGCGGTTGAAACCGAACTTTTCTTCGATCACAAACTGGTGATAGAGCGTGAGCGGCAGATCGACGACGGCAGAAAGCGCGATCACGCTGAATACGAGTGCGACCCCGTAAGGGAGACCATCGAGGCGATGCGACCAGAAGTCATGCAGTGCCTGCAGGCCGCCGCCGAATGTGAGGCCGAGAAGAACGGCGACATCGATGGCGAGACCGACTCTGCCGAAACGGGCACGTGCCACGGCATAGTCAGCGGCTTTCTGATGGGCGCCAAGTGCGATATGTCCAGAGAAGCTCTCGGGTACCGCCTCCCGATGCGCGCGTACATGAGAAATCTGACGCTGCGCGAGCCATAGACGCAAGACACTCATCAACAGCAAGGCGACAAGAAACAGCAGTGAGAAAGTATTCGGCATGGGCCTGTGACACAATAGGGCTTTTACAGTTCAGGTGGATTATATGACACAGGTTGCCAATCACCTCGTTTGGCTGGACATGGAAATGACCGGTCTGGAACCTGAACGCGACCGCATCATTGAACTTGCGATGATTGTGACCGACAGTCAGCTGGTGACCATCGCCGAATCGCCGGCCTGGGTGGTACATCAGGATGAGGCTCGCCTCGACGCGATGGACGACTGGAATCGAAAGACGCATGCCCGCTCCGGGTTGATCGAACGGGTCCGGACCTCGGTACTCGACGAAGCCGCGGTCGAAAGGGCCGCCCTGAGTTTCCTGCAGGGCCTGGTGCCCCAGGCGGCCAGCCCAATGTGCGGCAATTCGATCGGGCAGGATCGTCGCTTCATGGTCAAGTACATGCCGCAGCTTGAGGCCTGGTTTCACTATCGAAACCTCGACGTCAGCACCCTGAAGGAACTCTGCCGCCGCTGGCAACCCGAGGTGGCAAAAGGCTTTGTCAAGAAGTCCGACCACACGGCGCTGGCGGATATTCGCGAGTCGATTGCCGAGTTGAAATACTACCGCGAGCACTTCATCAGGCTTTGAGGCGTTGACAGCGGCGACTTGCGTTGCGCGTAGGTCACTTACCCAATGGCCCCTTTTTTCCCTCCTCCCGTCTGTAGAGGTGCAGTTTTTCGGCATCACGGCGCTCGGCTGGACGGCCCCCTTCCCAGATTTGGCGCCAGCCGCCAGCCACCGAGATGTTGCCGTCTTTGGCTGAGCCATGCACCAGCAGCAAGTCACACCTCTTGCCGGCGACCGATTTTGCCGGCAATGTGCGGATATCGTCGAAATAGTCCAGAGAGGCGAGAAGAGAATCGGCGAGGTTGGCACTGGCGATGCATTCGCGTCTTTCAGGAAGTGACTTTGACAGGGAGCCCGATACCTGACGGTAGGTCTTTCCGTAGTCGATCCACGGCATCCACAGCGTCGCAATCAGGAGCCACAGCAGCGTCAGGCCGCTCATCCAGTGCATGATGCCGCGCATCGGTGAGCGGGGACTGGTGACGATCATCCAGCACCAGACCAGCGTCGCCAGCAGGGCAAGGCCGGCAGCGAAAACGTTGAAGTGACCAACGAAACCTGGCGCCAGGCGAACGGCCTGCCTGGCAAGCCTTGCCGGCCAGCCAAATACCATCGCGCACCAGGCAATCCAGGTGAGCGCGGCAAAGAAACTGAAGGTAATCATCCCGAACCAGTCAAAAGCGTTTGCGGCACCGCGGCGTAGTGAGGTGACGCCAGGAACGGCAAGCAGCACCAGCGGTGGCAGCAACAGCAGTGCCGGGGCACTGCGTGCTCCCAGCCAGACACTGACCACCAGTAGTGCCACCAGGAAAGCGAACATCGGCAAAGCCAGCGGAGTGGTCATCAACTGGCGGCGTTTCGCCCACAGTGTCCAGCCGGCGAGTGGCAGGGCTGGCCAGGCGTACCAGGGCAACATCAGTAACAGGCGTTGCAGGCTGAGCAGTGGTTGAACGCTGCCGCCGAGTTGGGTCAACTCGCCTTGCCAGAATGCTGAGAGGTACTCGGGAGAGGTCGCGAACAATGCCGCCAGCCATGCTCCTGCAAGCATGCAACTCAGCAGCAGCGAACCCAGCAGCAGCAGTGCCGAGCGCTGGCGGTGCTGTGATCGCCAGACCACAAAGGCTGCCACCGGCAACAGCGGCAGCATCGGCGCCAGGCCGTTGGCAAGGAACCCCAGTCCCAGTGCCGACCCGAACCAGCAAGCGCCTCGCAGGGGGCGCCTGTCGATCTGTGTCAGCCCCCAGTAGGCGGCCGTGTGTGCCGTCAAGGTTGCCAACATCGGCTGCGCCTCGTGCGCATGGAACAGGAAACCAATGCTGCCGGCCAGCAGCAGCGGAGCCGCAGGAGCCAGTTCGCGGTCATGCAATTCGCGCGCGGCAAGGAGCGTGCAGCCCAGGGCGAGGAGTGTGAATACACCGCTGGCCAGACGCGCTGCCTCATGCAGGGGCAAGAGCCAGGACAACAGGTGACCACTGGCCGCCGCCACCCAGTAGTAGAGGGGTGCGTCGGGGTAGGGGTTACCTGCCAGGCTGGGTGTCAGCCAGTTGCCGTTGGAGACCAGATCATGGACCACGCCGATGGTGATCGCGTCGTCGTTCTTCCACGGGTCGTGGCCGATCAGACCAGTAAAAATATAAAGGACGAGCAACACCGCCAGGGTCCAGCCGCTGGGCGGCAGTGGAATCCCCCTTTGGCGGGGACGTTCTGCTTGAAGGGACACTTGAACTTGCTGCTGAACTGGCCCGTCGACGGAAATGAAAAAGGCAGCCGTGAGCTGCCTTTTCTGTCGACGACTCGATTCTGTCCTAGGCCGGCTTGCGCATCGCACCGTACTTCTGATTGAACTTCTCGACACGGCCAGCCGTATCAATGATCTTCTGTTTGCCGGTGTAGAACGGATGGCAGGCAGCGCACACTTCGACATGCAGCGCCTTCTTCATCGTCGATCGGGTCGTGAAGGTGTTGCCGCAGGAGCAGGTCACCGCGATTTCGTTGTATGCAGGATGGATGTTGGCTTTCATCTGGTGCTTTTCCTGTATGTTGGACCAGTCGGTCGAGCCCAAGGGGGCAAGGACCGACACGCTAGGCAATAAAAACAATAATTATCGACGATTTGCGGCTGCTCTGCAATTCCGATGTCAAAAGCTTCGCATTCTGGAACATCCCGGAACCGCTGTACGGGATTGGCGGTCCGACAACCGCATTGTTTGCGGACGTGTTCAGCGGCGCATGGAATCAAAGAACTCCGCGTTGTTCTTGGTGGCCTTGATCTTGTCCAGCAGAAACTCCATCGCTTCCAGATCATCCATGTTGTACAGCAACTTACGCAGAATCCACATCTTTTGCAGGACATCCGGCTTGAGCAACAGCTCTTCGCGGCGGGTGCCCGAGCGGTTGACGTTGATTGCCGGGTAGACGCGCTTCTCGGCCATGCGACGGTCGAGGTGGATCTCCATGTTGCCGGTGCCCTTGAATTCTTCGTAAATGACGTCGTCCATACGGCTGCCGGTGTCAATCAGTGCTGTGGCGATGATGGTCAGCGAGCCACCTTCTTCGATGTTGCGCGCAGCGCCAAAGAAGCGTTTTGGTTTCTGCAGTGCATTGGCGTCGACGCCACCGGTGAGCACCTTGCCTGATGCCGGTTGGACGGTGTTGTAGGCGCGTGCCAGGCGAGTGATCGAGTCAAGCAGGATAACGACATCGCGCTTGTGCTCAATCAGCCGCTTGGCCTTTTCGATGACCATCTCCGCCACTTGCACATGGCGTGTTGCCGGTTCGTCGAAGGTTGATGCGACGACTTCGCCGCGGACCGAGCGTGTCATCTCGGTCACTTCCTCGGGGCGCTCGTCGATCAGCAGGACAATCACGGTGACGTCCGGGTGGTTGGTCGTGATCGCGTGCGCAATGTGTTGCATCATCACCGTCTTGCCGCTTTTCGGGCTGGCCACCAGCAGACCGCGCTGGCCTTTGCCGATTGGCGCGATGATGTCAATGATTCGACTGGTAATGTTCTCTTCGCCACGGACGTCTCGTTCGAGCTTCAGGTGCTCGGCGGGGTGCAGGGGCGTCAGGTTCTCGAAGAGAATCTTGTTCTTCGACGCCTCGGGCACTTCGCCATTGATCTTGTCGACCTTGACCAGGGCGAAATAGCGTTCTCCGTCCTTCGGCGTACGGATTTCACCTTCGATCGTGTCTCCGGTATGCAGGTTGAAGCGCCTGATCTGGCTCGGACTGACGTAGATGTCGTCGGTGCTGGCCAGATACGAGGTATCCGGCGAGCGCAGGAAACCGAAACCATCGGAGAGCGTTTCCAGCGTACCGTCGCCGAAAATGGTCTCGCCTTTTCTGGCCTGATTCTTGAGCAGCGCGAAGATCAGTTCGTGCTTGCGCAATCGGTTTGCGCCCTCGACGTTGTTGGTAATGGCCATGTCGAGAAGCTGGCTGACATGGAGTGCCTTGAGTTCGGATAAGTGCATGTGCTGAAGACGAAGAGGGGAAGAAGCAAACGCGGAGCGCGTCGTCGCAAATGTGCAACGCGTGCCAAGCGGAGTGCCGTGGGGCCGGCAGGTAATGCTAAAGGGGGAGGACGCCTGAAGGTTCTGTGCGGGCTCGTCAGTTGCTGTGGGTCAGATGTTGCACCCAGCGAACCTCCAGACTGAGAGGGTATCGACTTTAGAGGTTACTGTCAATGAAGGTAATCAGTTGCGATCTTGAAAGGGCGCCAACCTTCGTTGCTTCAACGTTGCCGTTCTTGAACAGCATCAGCGTCGGGATGCCACGGATGCCATAATTGGCGGGTGTCCTTTGATTGTCGTCGATGTTCAGCTTGACTACTTTGAGGCGGCCCGCATAGTCGTTGGCAACATCGTCCAGGAGTGGTGCAATCATCTTGCACGGACCGCACCATTCGGCCCAGTAATCAACGAGAACAGGTTCCTCCGATTGTAGTACCTCGGTGCCGAAGCTGTTGTCCGTAACGTGGTGGATGTGTTCGCTCATTAAAACCTCTTGCGGGATCTGGGATGGGATGCGTAGCGGGCGTTGGGGTAGAGCGGAACTAGCCGCGCCTGTAGCCAGCCCTGCAATGCTAGCGAAAAAATCCTCCCAAGGGAAGGCGTAGGTCTGTCTCGTTGGCTCCAAATACGTTATAGTCTTTGCCGTCTGAATCTGTAGAAGCGCGACGATGACTTACGTTGTTACTGAGAACTGTATCAAATGCAAATTCACGGACTGCGTTGATGTTTGTCCCGTCGACTGTTTCCACGAGGGTCCGAACTTCCTGGTGATCGACCCGGAGGAGTGCATCGATTGCACCTTGTGCGTTCCGGAATGTCCGGCAGAAGCCATTTTTGCCGAAGACGATGTGCCCGAGGCGCAGCGTCAGTTCATCGCGCTCAATGCCGAATTGGCTAGGACATGGCCGGTCATCGTCGAGCGCACGGAACCCCTGGCAGACGCCGACGAATGGAATAACAAGCCGGGCAAGTTCAAGTACCTGCAGCGCTGATTCCTGGTGTCGGCTGCGGCGCTGGCGGCCGGACCTCCGGCCAATGTTCTGTCGTTGCCGGTGCCTGCTGCTGTGTCGAATCCGGGTGCAGGAGTCTTGTTCGCTCGCACCACTTGTCGCCCCAAGCGCTGCGAGTACCCTTGAAATCGCGTTCAAGGGGTCCGTCAGAGTAAAAATCCATTAGAATGAATCCCGTAGCGTTCCGCAAGCGGCAGTCCGCGCGTGGGCGAATGACCAGCAGGCAACGCTGACGAAGACATCGATCGATACGATCCATAGAGAGACCAAGCAACCCCGGAGGAGAGCAGGTGGAGAAGATTTGGCTAAAGAGCTATCAGAAAGGTGTGCCGGCCGAGATTGACTTGAGCGAGTTTCAGTCGCTTGGCGAACTCTTCGAAAAAAGTGTGGCACAGTATCGCGACCGCGTCGCTTACATCAACATGGGCGTCGAAATCACCTATGGCGAACTCGACAAGTTATCAAGGGATTTTGCCGCCTACCTGCAATCGGTCCTGAAGCTTCCCCAGGGCGCCCGTGTGGCAGTGATGATGCCCAACGTTCTGCAGTATCCGATTTCCATTTTTGGCGCCTTGCGTGCGGGTTACGTGGTGGTGAACGTCAATCCGCTGTATACGCCGCGTGAATTGGAGCATCAGCTCAAGGATGCAGGTGCGGAAGTCATCGTGATCCTCGAAAACTTCGCGGTGACACTGGAGCAGGTTCTGGGCAGGACACCGGTCAAGCATATTGTGATTGCTCGTCTTGGCGACATGCTCGGTTTTCCCAAAGGCGCGGTCGTCAACTTCGTCGTCAAGTATGTCAAGAAAATGATCCCGGCATGGAACCTGCCGCGTGCAGTCAATTTCCGCACCGCCATTGCCAAGGGGGGGGCGGGTGAACTGAAGGCGGTCACCGTCACCCAGGACGACCTTGCGTTTCTGCAGTACACCGGGGGTACGACAGGCCTGTCGAAGGGAGCCATGCTGATTCATCGCAACATTCTGGCAAACCTGGCACAGGCGCACGCGTGGATCAAGCCCGCTCTCGGGACCGAGCAACACCTCGTGGTCACCGCGCTCCCTCTTTATCATATCTTCGCGCTGACGGCGAACTGTTTCACCTTTATCAAGATCGGCGCCAGCAACCTGTTGATCACCAATCCGCGAGATATTCCGGGCTTTGTCGCGGAGATGGGCAAGCATCCGTTTACGGTGATCACCGGAGTCAACACCCTGTTCAATGCCCTGCTCAACAATGACGCCTTCTGTGCCCTCGATTTCAGCAAGCTGAAAGTCACCCTTGGTGGCGGTATGGCGGTACAAAAAGCAGTCGCCGAAAAGTGGAAGCAGGTGACCGGTAAGCCCCTGATTGAGGCCTATGGTCTGACCGAAACGTCGCCGGCCGCAACCATCAATCCCCTCGACATACCTGCCTATACCGGTGCGATAGGCTTGCCGATTTCGTCTACCGAAGTGGCGATTCGCAACGACGCCGGGGCCGATGTTCCACTCGGCGAGCGTGGCGAACTCTGCATACGGGGTCCGCAGGTGATGAAGGGGTATTACAATCGTCCTGAAGAGACCGCCAAGGTCATCATGCCTGATGGTTTTCTGCTGACCGGCGACATCGCGGTGATGGACGAGACTGGCTTCGTTCGCATCGTCGATCGCAAAAAGGACATGATCCTCGTTTCGGGTTTCAATGTGTACCCCAATGAGGTCGAGGATGTCGTGGCGCAGCATCCAGGAGTCCTGGAAGTGGCTGCCATTGGCGTGCCGCATGACAAATCGGGTGAGGCGGTCAAGATTTTCGTCGTCAAGAAAGCCCCCGCACTGACCGCCGAGGCGCTGATTGCTCATTGTCGCGAGCATTTGACGGGCTACAAGGTGCCCGGTCAGGTTGAATTCCGGGTCGAATTGCCGAAGACCAACGTCGGCAAGATTCTGCGCCGGGAATTGCGGGACGAGGCCATGAAGAAAGCCTGAACGGCGGCGAGTAAGCGATACCTGCGTGGTGGGCGGCGGTGTCGCCTGCCGCCCAGGGCTGAACTGCCGGCGAGTAGCGCAAAGTCCTCCGAACGTCCTTCTCACTCCTTGGCGCCGTACTGCTGGAGCACCTCGGTGGTCATCGGATGCTTGTTCCGCGTGGCGTAAAAGAGCGGCGTCTTGCCGTTCTTGTCCCTGCTCCTGGGATCGGCACCGTGTTCGATCAGAACGCGCGAGACATTTGGCTGCCCGGTTGCGGCCGCCAGATGGAGTGGTGATTGGCCGGTATCGGTCTTCGCGTTCGCATCGGCCTTCTTGTCCAGCAGCAGTTCCACTTCGTGTCGGCCACCCGACAGGACTGCTGCATGCAAGGGGGTCATGCCGACGCGGTCGCGAGCATCGATGCTCGCACCGTTCGCGAGAAGCAATTCCGATACCTTGCTGCGTCCATAGAAAGCCGCCATGTGCAGTGGCGTTCTGCCGAGTGCGTCGGTGACGTTGATCTGCGCTCCGGCGTCGAGAAGTGACTTGATCTCGACCATATCGCCGCGGATTGCCGCTTTTGCAAGGAGAGAAGCTGCAGTAGGGACGTCATCGGCCGTGTTTGACGACGACGACGGTTGTGGCTTCAGAGTGGCGCTGTCCTCAGGTTCCTTGCTACAGCCGCTGAGTGCCAGAGAAAGCAGCGCAACGACCACCAGGATGGCGCGAGACCGGTACATTTTCATCTGAATGCTCCTGCCAGCCTGAGGGAGAAGACCTCGCCCGCTGTCCGAGGCGGCGCCGGGCGCCTGACGCGCCGGTCGACGCTGCACTTGGCGACCAGCGCCGCGCATATTACCATCGCTCCCGGTGACCAAAGACGTTTGGCGCAAGATCGCCATCGATTTCCTGCGCGCCAGCCTTGCGCGAAACAGTCTCTTTTCTGGAGGCATACGTGATGTTGATGCATGTTGATCATTCCGTGTTATTGCTGATCGATTTTCAGGTTCGTCTCCAACCGGCAATCCAAGACGCCACGCAAGTGCTCGAAGCCGGTGTGTGGCTGACCAGACTGGCTCAACGGCTGCAGGTTCCGGTGATTTGCACCGAACAGTATCCCAAAGGCCTGGGGCCGACCATGCCTGCGTTGCGGGCCTTGCTACCCGACAAGTGCATGATCGAAAAACTGCATTTCTCCGCCGTCGCCGGATCGAGCCTGTTCGAGGCGAACGGGGGCGAACGCGCACATTTCGTCGTCGCCGGTACCGAAGCGCATGTCTGTGTTCAGCAGACGGTACTCGACCTGCTCGCCGCCGGACGTCGCGTTTTCGTCGTTGACGAGGCCGTCGGTTCGCGCCGCAACACGGACAAGGCTTTGGCCCTGGAGCGTATGCGCGGCCACGGTGCGGATATCGTTTCACGCGAAATGGTAGTCTTCGAGTGGTTGCGGCAGGCGGGTAGCGAACTCTTCCGCGAGATCAGTCGCGAGTTCATCCGCTGATTGTCGGGGCCGGACTCAGTAGCCGCGCGGCTTCGAATGCCGCCATTACGGCAGCGGTTTGAGGGCTGCGGTGTTTTCCGCTACAATCTGGATTTCCCGCTGCAGCCATCTCCATGATCAAATACGTATTCGTCACTGGCGGCGTGGTTTCATCGCTCGGCAAGGGTATTGCTGCAGCATCTCTGGGAGCGATCCTTGAGTCACGTGGCATCCGGGTCACCCATCTCAAGCTCGACCCGTACATCAATGTTGATCCCGGGACGATGAGTCCGTTTCAGCACGGAGAGGTCTTCGTGACCGAGGACGGCGCCGAGACTGATCTTGACCTCGGACACTATGAGCGCTTCACCAATGCCCGGATGGAGCGGCGCAACAATTTTACCACCGGCCAAATCTACGACTCGGTGATCAAGAAGGAGCGGCGGGGGGAGTACCTCGGCAAGACGGTGCAGGTGATACCGCACATTACCGACGAGATCAAGGCGCATATCAGGCGTGGCGCCGAGGGCGCCGAACTCGCGATCGTCGAAGTTGGCGGCACGGTGGGTGACATCGAATCGCTACCTTTTCTTGAAGCGATTCGCCAGATGGGTCTGCAGGAAGGTCGCAACAACGCCTGCTACATGCACCTGACGTTGGTCCCCTACATCGCCACTGCCGGTGAACTCAAGACCAAGCCGACACAACATTCGGTCAAGGAGTTGCGCGAGATCGGGATCCAGCCGGATATCCTGTTGTGCCGCACGGATCGACCGATTCCCGAAGACGACAAGCGGAAGATGGCCCTGTTCTGCAATGTCCAGCGCGAGGCGGTGATCGAAGCGCGCGATGCGGATTCGATCTACAAAATCCCGGCCATGCTGCATGATCAGATGCTTGACGAGATCGTCTGCCACAAGCTCGGGATCCTGGCCAGAGCGGCCGACCTCACCGTCTGGAAGACGATAGTGCATGCGCTCGAACATCCGGAGCGGGTGGTCAATGTCGCCTTTGTCGGCAAGTATGTCGATCTGACCGAATCGTACAAATCCTTGACCGAGGCTCTGGTGCATGCAGGAATTGCCACCCGCAGCAAGGTTACGGTCAGCTACATCGATTCCGAAGAAATCGAACGGGACGGGTGCGGGGCATTGCAGGGCATGGACGCGATCCTTGTTCCGGGTGGTTTCGGACGACGTGGTACCGAGGGCAAGATCGCCGCGATACGGCATGCGCGCGAAAACCGGATTCCCTTCCTGGGTATTTGTCTCGGGATGCAGCTCGCCGTCGTCGAGTTCGCCCGCCACGTGGCCGGCATGAGTGGCGCGCACAGCACCGAGTTCGACAAGGATTCCCCATATCCGGTGGTGGGTCTGATCACCGAGTGGCAGGACGCTTCGGGCCGCGTCGAGACGCGTGACGAAAATTCCGACCTTGGCGGCACCATGCGTCTGGGTGGCCAACGCTGCCAACTGGGCGAAGGCAGCATGGCTCGTGCCATCTACGGGCAGGCGGAAATCACCGAACGTCATCGCCATCGCTATGAGGTCAACAACACGCTCCTCGGCGAGTTGCAGGACAGCGGACTGGTGGTCTCCGGTCGCGCGCCGGTGACCGATTTGTGCGAAGTCGTCGAGTTGCCGAAGGACGGCCGCAACGCCCACCCGTGGTTTCTCGGGTGTCAGTTTCACCCCGAGTTCACTTCGTCACCGCGCCGGGGACATCCGCTGTTTACCTCGTTCGTGCAGGCGGCAGGCGCTTACCGGGCACAGGCATGAAGCTCTGCGGCTTCAACGCTGGCCTCGACCAGCCGTTGTTCCTGATCGCCGGTCCGTGTACCGCCGAATCACTGGAACTGTGCGTCGAGGTGGCCGGGCAGATCAAGGAGATCTGCGCGCGTCTTGGCTTGCCATACATCTTCAAGGCCTCCTACGACAAGGCCAACCGCAGCTCCGGGCAATCCCCGCGCGGTCCGGGTCTCGACGGTGGCCTGCACATACTCGCCGAAGTGCGTCGCCAGATTGGCGTTCCAGTCCTCACCGATGTGCATCGCGAGCAGGATATCGACGCTGTCGCTGCGGTCGTCGATGTCCTGCAGACGCCCGCTTTTCTCTGTCGTCAGACCGACTTCATTCACGCCGTCGCTGCGGCTGGCAAGCCGGTGAACATCAAGAAGGGGCAGTTTCTCGCGCCCGCCGACATGCGTCACGTGGTTGCCAAAGCCAGGGAGGCGGTTGCCGGGGCCGATACGATCATGGTTTGCGAGCGCGGCGCTACGTTTGGCTACAATAACCTCGTTGCCGACATGCGTAGCCTGGCGATCATGCGCGAGACCGCCGCACCGGTTGTTTTCGATGCCACCCATTCGGTTCAGTTGCCGGGGGGAGGGGGCAGCGTTTCCGGCGGACAGCGCGAGTTCATTCCGGTGCTGGCGCGTGCGGCGGTGGCCGTGGGAATTGCCGGATTGTTCATGGAGACGCACCCGTGCCCGGAGTTGGCACTGTCCGACGGACCGAACAGCTGGCCGCTGCCGCGCATAGAAAGCCTGTTGACGACGCTGGTAGCGCTCGATCGCGTGATCAAGGCGCGTCCCTTCGACGAACGTGGCTAGTGGCTGCTCCCGCCGCATCAGGCAGCAAGGACTGCGCGCCGGGACGCAGCAGAAACGAACGTGCGGGCTGCTGCGGGGCTGTGACTTTAACATTATGAAGACAAAGGAAAGACCATGAGTTCTGTTGTTGATGTCGTCGCCCGTGAGGTTCTCGACTCGCGCGGCAACCCTACCGTCGAATGCGATGTTCTGCTCGAATCCGGGGTCATGGGCCGAGCGGCGGTGCCTTCCGGTGCCTCGACCGGATCGCGTGAGGCGATTGAACTACGTGATGGTGATTCCTCCCGCTACCTCGGCAAGGGCGTGCTGCAGGCTGTCGAGAACGTGAACACCGAGATCTCCGAAGCGATCATTGGCCTCGACGCACAGGAGCAGGCGTTCATCGATCAAACGCTGATTCATCTTGACGGTACGGACAACAAGGCGCGACTCGGTGCCAATGCCATGCTCTCGGTGTCGATGGCGGTGGCCAAGGCTGCGGCAGAGGAATCAGGCTTGCCGCTTTACCGCTACTTTGGTGGTTCGGGGCCCATGCAGATGCCGGTGCCGATGATGAATATCATCAACGGCGGGGAGCATGCCAACAACAGCCTTGATTTCCAGGAGTTCATGATTCTTCCGGTGAGTCAGAGTTCGTTCCGCGAGGCACTGCGTTGTGGTGCCGAGGTCTTTCACGCGCTGAAGAAGCTGCTGCACAAGAAGGGCTTCTCGACTGCCGTTGGCGATGAAGGCGGCTTCGCGCCCAACCTGGGCAGCCATGCCGAAGCGCTGCAGTTGATCAGCCAGTCGATCGAGAACGCCGGCTATTGCCCCGGTGAAGACGTGCTGATCGGGCTCGACTGTGCGGCTTCGGAATTGTATCGGGATGGCAGATATCATCTGGCTGGCGAGAGCCTGCAGTTGAGTGCCCATGAACTGGTCGATTATCTGGCCAATCTTGCCGACCGCTTCCCGATAGTCTCGATCGAAGACGGTATGGCCGAAAACGACTGGGATGGCTGGAAGGTGCTCACCGGGCGCCTTGGCAAGGGCGTGCAGATTGTCGGCGACGATGTCTTCGTGACCAACACCCGGATTTTCAAGGAAGGCATCAAGCAGGGCATCGCCAATTCGATCCTGATCAAGATCAATCAGATCGGCACGCTGTCGGAAACCTTCGCGGCCATCGAAATGGCCAAGCGTGCCGCTTATACTGCAGTCATTTCACACCGTTCCGGCGAAACCGAAGACAGCACCATTGCCGACATCGCCGTCGGCATGAACGCCCTGCAGATCAAGACCGGTTCGCTGTCACGCTCCGACCGCATCGCAAAGTACAACCAGTTGTTGCGCATCGAGGAGGACCTCGGGGACACGGCCGGTTATCCGGGTCGTGACGCCTTCTACAATCTCTCCTGATTCACTGACCGTCGACATTCACGGCTGTGCGTTGGCTGGCTGTCGCCCTGCTGGTCGTCATTACCCTGCTGCAGCACCCGCTGTGGCTGGGCAAAGGCGGCTGGTTGCGGGTATGGGACGTTGACCGGCAGCTGCAGCAACAGCAGGAAACCAACAGCAAACTCGAGATGCGCAACGCCGGCATGGACGCCGAAGTGCGTGACCTCAAACAGGGTTACGATGCGATTGAGGAGCGCGCACGTTTCGAACTGGGCATGGTCAAGCAGGACGAAGTGTTTGTGCAGATTCCTGACAAGCCTGCGGGCGAGAAACCGGCGACCCCTGGCGCCGCCGAGAAACCTGTCGCCGCGACAGCGACGCCTCGATCCGTCAGGCGCTAGCAGCAATGCTGCTAGCGCACTTCGCTGCCGTCACTCCAGAAGCTCAATCTGCCCGGAGACGTTGGCGCTGATCTGGGTTTCGCCGCCCTCGATCGGCATCGGTGCGGCATCGGCAGATGCCAGGGCTGCCGCACGCATGATCGGTGCCACCGGTGGCCGGCCGCTGCTGTTGATGGCCAGGTGCCGGATTCGGTAAGCCTTGCCCAGTGCTTCGGCGATGATCCTGGCACGCGCCTTGAAGGCAGCGAGGGCATCAAGCATGGCTTCGCTTTCGGCCTTCCTGCGTGTCTCCGGTGCTGGCAGCATCGCCAGGCTGGCGACACCCATCGACACCTGGAGCTTGCCCAGCAATTCGGAAAGTGCTCCGGTATCGCTGGACTCAAGCGTCAGCTCGGAGCGCATGCGCCAGTTCTCGATCTTGCCACCCTTGCCGTACACCGGGAAACTGTGGGTGGCGCCGCTCTGGGTCTTGATGCTGCTGTAACTTCTGGCGGTCTTGAGTCCGTCGGCGATCAGCCCATTGATCCGTCTCGACAGGTCGCTCGGGGTGACGCCCGTGGCCTCGGCAAAGACCGTTGCGCGCGCCAGGTCATTGGTTGCCGGTCGACTGGCTTCGGCCGCGAGGTCAATGGTCGTCCCGCTGTCGGGCGAGGCGGCCGGGGCTGGCGTTGCGAACAGCAAGGTCAGCAGCGGCAGGCTGTGCAAGAGATGTCGAAAAGGGGTCATGCTTTCTCCAGGTTTGCTGTGTTCGAGAATGGCGAGTATTCTGCAGAGCCTCGTGCGCGGATCGGGAAGCCGCCGAGAACTACGGAACGTTCGGTGGAGGCTTCATTGTAGCCGTTTCGTGGTGTCGCTTTCTTGTAGTCAGGCGCCGGAAGCTTGGTTAGAATCTGCTTCACCCGATCGCTTCCGTGCGGTCGGGAAGGGTCTTTGAGGGGGGCACCATGCTGAAAGAAGGACAGGCCGCTCCGATGTTCGTCCTCCCTGATGCGGATATGGAACTCATCGACATAGCCCGGTTTCGAGGCAGGAACAATCTCATTCTCTTTTTTTATCCGAGAGATGACGCGCCGTGCTGCACGTTGCAGGCCACCGATTTCTCCGATCATGAGGACGAATTCGCGCGACTGAACTGCCTGATCATCGGCATCAGCCGTGACGACTGCATCAAACACGCCGAATTCCGTGACAAGCATGGGATTTCGGTGTGTCTCCTTTCGGATGCCGAGGGGCTGGCGTGTGAACAGTATGGTGTCTGGCAGGCGAAAGAAGTGAATGGTGTCACGAAATACGGCATCCTGCGCTCGACTTTTGTCATCGACAAACAAGGCGTTCTCCGACTCGCGCTGTACGGAGTCAATGCCAAAGGCCACGCGCTGAAAATGCTGCGCGCGGTTAAGGAACTCAATTCATGAACATGCAAGTTGCCAAGAACACCGTTGTTACGCTCGACTATAGTGTCACCGACGTCGATGGAGAACTCGTTGATGCGGGCCAGGAACCGCTCGTCTATCTGCATGGCGGTTACGACGACATCTTTCCGATGATCGAGGAAGCCATGCACGGCAAGAAGATTGGCGAGTCGGTGACGATCAAGATGCAACCTGACGATGCCTTTGGTGAATACGACGCCGCGCTGGTGCAACTCGAACCCCGTAGCCAGTTCCCTCAGGAAGTGCAGGTTGGCATGCAGTTTGAAGGTGTGCCGGAGGGTGCCGAGGGCGACGAGGAAGATGATGTGCTGATCTATCGGGTGACCGAGATCGCCGACGACAAGGTGGTGCTCGACGGCAACCATCCACTGGCCGGGATGGCGCTGGTATTTACCTGTACCGTGACCGACGTTCGCCCGGCGACCGCCGAAGAAATCAGCCATGGGCATACACACGATGATGATTGCGATGAGGACGATTGAACGCCGGCGTCTCGATCGTCGCCGTACCTCGGCAACTGTTGCGCGGAGAACGGCGGCCGCGCGTGGTCCTCGTCGGGCGCTTGCGTACCGGCAAGAGCAGCCTGTTTCTTGCCGCCTCGAGCGCTTCGCCACAGCACCGTAATCTGCTCCGCGACGGCGACGGTTATGACGAGTGTCTGGTTGACGTCGGACTGGAGCAGATGTCGCTGGTCGACCTGCCGCCCATCGAGTCGCTGCACACGCTGGGTGCGCACGACCGGGTCCTGGTCAAGTATCTGCTGTGGGGCGACCGCTGGCCGCCAGTTGCCGCACACGAAGCCGAACAGCCCGCACTGGCCTTTCGCTCCCCGGATGTCCTGATCCAGGTCGTCGACGCGACGGCACTGCAGCGCGATCTGGAACTGACACTCGAGCTGTGCCTGTTGGGAAAACCGCTGGTGATCGCGCTCAACCGGGTGGACGAAGCGCGTCGCAAGGGCCTGTATATCAACACGCGGGCGCTGTCCGAGCGCCTCGGCGTGCCGGTGGTGGCCACCGTCGCGCACATGGGGCTGGGGGTTTCGGAGGTCTTTGTGGCGGCGCTTGCGGCCGCGCGAAAGAAGGAGCCACCGCGAACACCGGCGCCCAGCAAGTATATCGAGGTCACCCTCGAATCGCTGCGCGTGCTGCTCACCCGGCCGGAGGTGGTGGAGGCGTTTCGAGCGCCGTGGCCGTTCCTGCTCATGCAGTTGGCGGAAAACGACGACTATTTTCTGCAGGAATTTGCAGGTCATTTTCCGGAACTGTTGCCCGAGGTGCTTGCCGCCCGCCTTGCTGCCGAGCGTCAATTGCCCCGCACGCTGTCGGAGGAACTGCATGCCGACCGCCATCACCGGGCGGCAACCCTCTTCGAACAGGTGACTCAGTTCGGTGGCTCGGCCGATTCCGGGCGTGGTCAGCGCTTTCTCGACGGCATTTTCCTGCATCCGCGCTGGGGCCTGATCGGTAGTCTGGCAGTTTTTGCACTGGTTTTGCTGATGGTGTTCAAAGTCAGCGCCATGCTTGACGAGTGGACTTCGGCACCCTTGGCGGACTGGGTGCAGCAGTGGCAGCCGGAGTCTACTGCTGGCGTGGTTGGACGGGCGGTGGTCGATGGCCTGATCGGTCTGACAGGAATTGTCATTCCCTACATGCTGCCGCTGGTACTGCTGCTGGTTGCGCTCGAAGAGGCCGGGATCATGCACCGCGTCGCCTTTGTGGTGGACCGGGGCTTTCACCACATTGGTCTGCACGGTGGCGTCGCGACGCCGTTTCTGGTTGGGCTGGGCTGCAACGTGCCGGCGATCTCGATGGTCGCCGCGACGACCAGCGGCAAGGAGCGCGTCGTTGCCACCCTGTTGCTGGCCTTTGTTCCCTGTTCTGCACGTTCCGCAATCATTCTGGCGATGGGCGGGAAATATCTCGGTTGGCTGGGGGTTTTCGCCATCTTTGCACTGACCCTGGTGGTATTGACGGCGCTTGGGGGGGCGTTGGCCAGGCGGTACACCGACGTCGCTGTCGGCCTGATTCAGGAAATCCCCCCGTATGCCTTGCCGACATGGCGTGGACTTGTGCTCAGGACCTGGGAGCGGACCAGCGATATTGTGACCATCGTCACGCCTCTCCTGGTGGCCGGGAGTGTGCTGCTGGCATTGCTCAACCATTTCGGCGCCGACCAGGTGATCAACCTCCTGCTGTCGCCAATCACCCATTGGTGGCTCGGCTTGCCGGTGTTGCTCGGCGTGCCGATCCTGTTCGGGGTCCTGCGCAAGGAGTTATCGCTGCTGATGGTTTACCAGGCGCTGGGAAGCATGGAAATCGACCCTTTTCTCGACTGGGTACAGATTGCCACTTTCCTGGTTTTCCTGACTTTCTACATTCCCTGCATATCCACCTTCGCGGTGATGCTCAGAACCATCGGCTGGCGTCAGGCCTGGTTCTCGGTCGGGCTCTCCGCGTTGGTGGCGCTGCTGATCGGCGGTGGCGTTCGCCTGCTGCTGGAACTCTGGCGAGCCGTCCTGCCGTGACGGCCCGCGGACCGAGCTTGCCTAGCGCAACAGCTTGCCAGCGCGATTGAGAATGGTGATGTCGACGAAGCGCGAGCCGGCATGCCGCTTCGGGGAGAAGCTGATGAAGACATCGCCGGCGTCGTAGTTCCGGATCGCTTCGAGGGCATCGCGCACCTTCTTGCGCGTTGGGTTTGGGCCGGCTCGACGCAAGGCTTCGCCGAGCACCTTTGCCCCAAGATAGCCCTCGACGAAGGTGTGGTTCAGGCTCACCTCCTGCGGTTTGAATTTCGCGAAGTTGCCCTGTATCTCGCGGATCAGGGTCACAGTGCGACTGTTCGGATCAGGGACAACCTGTGTGAGCGCGAGTCCTTCGGCCTTGTCGGCGCCGATGCGTTGCACGATCTGGGCGGCGTCGGTCACCGACAGCGCGACATACTGTGCAAGGTTGCCCGCCTCGCGTGAGCGCTTCAGGAACTCGGCACTGGCTGCCGTGTTGGCGATCATGATGACCGCCTGCGGTTTGGCGGCGGCGATGCTCTTGACGGCGTCGCCGACATGGGTCGTGTTCTTCTCGTAGGCTCCCTTGGCCACCAGAACTCCGCCCGCCTTGCCGATGGCCTGCTCGGCGCTGACCAGGGCGCCCTGGCCGAAAGCGTCGTCCTGGTACAACACGGCAAAGCGGGTGTAGCCGGTGGTCACGTACTGCTCGGTGATCTTTTCGATTTCTTCGGCGTAGCTGGCGCGGGTCATGAACAGAAACGGGTCGTTCTTTCTGACCAGGGTCTCGGCGCCGGATCGCACCGCGAGCAGCGGAATGCCGGCTTCGCTGAGGACCTTCTGTTCGAGAATGGCTTCGACGTTGCCCGTGCCGACGAAGCCGATGAAGGCCAGGGGCTGCGCCTCCCTGATCATTTCGCGTGCCAGCCGAACTGTTTCCTCGCTCTTGTAGCCGTCGTCCCTGGAGATCAGGCGGATCGTCGCGCCGTGAATGCCGCCTTCGGCATTGACCGCGTCGAAGTAGAGTTGCACACCGGCCCGCATGTGCGTTCCCGTCGGCGCCAGAGGACCAGTGAAGGCCGCGATCTGGCCGACGACGATCTCGGCGGCAAGGGTCAACGGCGTGCCGCAGAGGAGGGCAGCAGCCAAAGCCGAGTGCAGCAAGGCGATCAGTTTCATGGTCCACCTCTCCTGAGACGATTCAGCCATTCAAGTCTAGAGCCTGCTGTCGCGGCTGTCGACGGCCTTGTTTCACGCTGCTTTCAGCGACGCCGGTAGGGATGCACCTCAAAGCGGAAGAGTCGCGGATGCTCGTCGTCGACGATCACCTTCACCCAGCCCATCAGCGGGTAACCGAAGGTTTCCAGGCGAGTGAAGTTGGCGATCGGCCGATGCGACGACGGATCGCGCAGCGGATGATCGATCCGTTGCCAGTGCGTGTCACCGTGTACCAGCAGGACCTGACCTGGGAATGCCAGGCTCTCGCTGCTCAGCGCGTCCAGCAGCGCGCGAAAGCCGGCGTGTGTCAGGCCCGCCGCATGGTGCCGGAAGCCCGGGTTGGCCTGCATGACAATCACCATGCCGGCCGCGTGCTCGCGCCGCGCCGTGGCAAATCCCTGTCGCAGCCAATCGATGAGCACCGGGTTGCGTGCTACGAACTCGTTGCTCGGGGCTTGGCTCAGGCCGTAGTTGTTGTCGGGTCCAGGTACATTGAGCGACACGAACAGCACCGGCCCGAGGCGCCAGCGCAGGTGTTCGGGATAGGCGCCCGCCTGCTGCTCAACCGGCCAGGTCTTGCTGCCGAGTGAACGCGGCGTGGCGAAAAATATTTCCCGCAGTTTCTGCAGACGTTCGACCGGGTCGAAGTGGCCGGCAGGCAGGCGGCGGCAGTCGGTCCATTCGTTGTCACCGGGGACATAGAGCAGCGGTACGCTGGAGGTGTCGAAAAGTGCCCGGCGTTCGAGGTAGAGTTCGTCGCTGCAGAGCGCTCTGCCCTCCTTGAAGTCGCCGGCGTGAACGATGAAGCTGGGATTCTCCGCCGCGATGTCGTCGAGCATGCGTGGTAGTTCGCGGCGTTCGTATTCATTGTACGGCGTATCGCCAATCACCGCGAAGCGCCAGGTCTCGGCGTGCAGGTATCCGGCCAGCAGCAGGCCAATGCTGGCCAGAAGGGTTTGCAGGGGCCGACACATCAAGCGGTGAGTCACGGCAGCAGTGCTTTCAGTTCATAAAGGGCGTCAAGGGCCTCACGGGGCGTCAGTCGATCGGGATCGATTGCGTGCAGCCGCTCGACGGCGGGGTGGGTCGGTGCCGCGCGCGCGTCGGCCGCGTCGGCCAGCGCGGTGGCGAACAAATCCGGCTGCAGCGGGTTGATCGACGCGCGTTGCTCGAACTCGCGCAACTGGCGCCGGGCGGCTTTCACCACCGCTGCGGGAATGCCGGCCAGCGCGGCAACCTGAATCCCGTAGCTCTGATTGGCCGGGCCTTCCTCGACGGCATGCAGGAAGACGATTCGCTCACCGTGTTCGATGGCATCCAGATGCACGTTGGCGAGATTGGCGTATTCGTTGGCCAGCAGAGTCAGCTCGAAGTAATG
>JAKOZI010000121.1 GCA_029780075.1 Pseudomonadota bacterium | reverse complement strand
CTGAAGAGGGCATCTGCACGTGACTTTTCAAATGCCGAAATTTTCAGCCTCTCAGTGGGCGTTTCGGAGGCCGTTTGACCCTCATTCGCGCCCCACTGGCCGCTTTCGGGCGCACTCATCCCTGCGTCCCCATGTTCAGCAGTCGTTTGCGCACCATCCACAGGTTGGACAGCGCAAACAGCGTCAGCAGATTGGCCGTGTTCTTGGCCAGCCCCCGGTACTTGACCTTGGCGTAGCCGAACTGGCGCTTGATGACCCGAAACGGGTGTTCGACCTTGGCCCGGATGCGCGCCTTGGTCTGCTCCAACTTGTCCAGCATGGCTCCCATGGCCGTGTCTTTCTTCAAGGCCTTGCGCTTGCCCGGCATCATGGCGATGTGCCAGTTCACATCCGGGTGCCGGGTCAGGATTTCCTCGCGCTTTTGCACGCCTCGGTAGCCCGAGTCGGCAAAGACATCCGACTCCTGCCCGTGCAGCAACGCGTGTGCCTGGGTGATGTCGTGCGCGTTGGCCGCTGTGGCGGTGACGGTGTGCACCAGCCCGGAGTCCGCATCGACACCGGCGTGGGCTTTCATCCCGAAGTACCACTGGTTGCCCTTCCTGGTCTGGTGCATCTCAGGGTCACGCTCGCTGCGGCTGTTTTTGGTGGAGCTCGGC
Organism: Pseudomonadota bacterium; assembly: GCA_029780075.1. GTDB lineage: Bacteria > Pseudomonadota > Gammaproteobacteria > Burkholderiales > Rhodocyclaceae > Accumulibacter. Next base: position 504 of record JAKOZI010000121.1, on the reverse strand, counting down.
GCTGCGATCAGGGTGGCATCCACAACCGTGCCTTCTCTGAGCAACAAGCCTTTGGCGCTCAAGGTGGCATTGACGGTGGCCAGGATTTGAATGCTGAGCTGGTGGGCTTCGAGCAGGTGGCGGAACCGAAGAATCGTGCTCTCGTCGGGCAGGTGGTCTTCGCCGATGTCCAGTCCTGCAAATTCACGAAACATCGGCGTGTCGTACAGCGCTTCTTCCATCGCCGGGTCCGACAGGTTGAACCACTGTTGCAGGAAGTGGATGCGCAGCATGGTCTCAACGGCAAACGGTGGACGACCACCTTTGGTCCCAGGCTGGGGGGCATGTGGCGCAATCAGCGACACCAGCTCGGCCCAGGGCACCACCAGGTTCATCTCATCGAGGAATTCACGCTTGCGCGTCCTCTTGGTCTTGCGCTCGAATCCTCGCTCGCCCAGGCTCATTTGTTTCATGCCGTCACTGTCTCACATCGGGCGCCGAGTGCCGAGGTTGTGCAGACTTTCC
>JAKOZI010000109.1 GCA_029780075.1 Pseudomonadota bacterium | reverse complement strand
TCCACGCCTTCGCCCCGGAAGATCTCGATGTACTGCCGATAGATCGAGTTTCTCGGCACGCTCATGATGCTGACCAGCATCGCCTTGGTCAAGGGGTGCAGGTTGGCGACCACCGGCAGGCGTCCGGTGAATTCTGGAATCAGCCCGAACTCGAACAGGTCCGTGGGCTTGACGCGCTTGTTCAGCCGATCAAGGATGTTCTGGTTGTCGTCGGCCGAGGTGGCGATAAAACCGAAACCATGCGTCTTGGACATGATGTTTTCGAGACCGACGAAAGCGCCACCACAGATGAACAGGATATTGCTGGTATCGATGTATTGATCGTTTTTCAGCTTGACCGGCGCACCCTCCATGATCTTCAGCAGCGCGTGTTGCACGCTCTCGCCCGAGATGGCTCGCGACTGCGCATTGGTCGCCTTCAGTTTGTCTATCTCGTCGATGAAGATGATGCCATGCTGTGCATTCTCGATGTTGCCGTCGGCTTTTTCGAGCAGCCGCTGCAATACCGCCTCGATCTCTTCATTGACGTACTTGGTCTGCGCCAGAGACGTTGCGTCGGCGGTCACGAAAGGTACCTTGAGCATCCGCGACAGGGTGTCGCAGAGCAGCGTCTTGCCGGTCCCGGAAGGCCCGACGAGCAGGACGTTGCTCTTGGCGATCGTCTCCCTGTCGTTCTGGAAAGTGGCGATCTTCCGATAATGCGAGTAGACCGCGACGGCCAGGATCTTCTTTGCTTCGCTCTGGCCAATCACGTATTGATCGAGATACCTGACGATGGCGCTGGGCGTGGTTTCTCTGGCAAGCAATTCGCACCTCAAGATCGGCAATAGGAGTTCACAAGACTTCCGGAAGGCGCTCGTGCTGGCCTGCGGGTTGCCCCCCAAATGATGATCTTATGCCGAAACCGAAAAACGTGCCGTGCGCGGCGAACTCCAGGATGGGCGGAGGGAAATCCGCCAGGATCAGACAGCCGGCCCTCAGGGAGCCCGGCGCACCCGGATCAGCGCCAGGTACGACAACAAGGCGAGGAGCGAGCACAGCGCCACGGCCACCGCCAGGGCCTGCGCACCGGCGGCAAGGCTGTGCCCGACGGCAATGCCGACGCCTGCGGCCAACGTCATCTGTACGAAGCCCATCAGGGCCGAAGCCGATCCGGCCATCGTCGGATACGGTGCCAGCGCCCTGGCAATGGCATTCGGCATCACCAGTCCGGTCGCGACGGTGCAGAAAAACATCGGCGCGAGGATGGCGGCGACGCCATGCACGCCTGAAAACTCCAGCACCGCCATGCTCACCCCGGCGACCGCACCCAGGCAGGCGCCACGTGCCAGCAGGCCATCGCTGCCAAGCCGCCGGACCAGTCGGCCTGAAGCCACTGAGCCGAGCAGATAGCCGGCGACGACAATGCCGAAACACATGCCGTAGACCTGCGGAGTCAGCCCGTGGCGGCCGGTCAGGACGAATGACGAAGCCGAGATGAAGGCGAACAGGGCGCTATACGAGAACGAGAAGGTCAGCAGATAGCCGAGGTAGCTGCGGTCGGCAAGCAGGCGCCGAAAGTTGGCGAGCATCCGCGCTGGTGTGGTCGCTTCCGGATCGCGATGCACATTGCTTTCGCCGAGCACGCGGGCGACGACGGCGAGTTGCACCACAGCCACCAGCAACAGGAGCACGAAATTGGATTGCCAGCCGAAGAGTACCGTCAGGAAACCGCCAAGCGTCGGCCCGAGCAGGGGGCCGATGGCCATCGCGCCACCCATGTAGGCAATGACGCGTGCCGACTCGCTGACACCCCAGAGGTCGCGGACGACGGCCCGGCCGATGACCGGTCCCGCGCAGGCACCGAGTGCCTGCACGAAGCGCGCGAGAATCAGCCGGTCGATGCTGTGGGCAAACACGCAGCCCAGCGAGCCGACGCAAAACAGCAACAGGCCGCCGAGCAGGACCGGCCGCCGCCCGTAGCGATCAGAGAGCGGGCCGTAAACGATCTGCCCGCAGGCAAAGCCGGCAAGAAACACCGACAGGGTCAGTTGTACGCTGCCCACATCGCTGGCAAACACCCTGGCGAGCGTCGGCAACGAAGGCAGATAAAGGTCCGTCGACAGCGGACCGAGCGCGACCAGGGTGGTCAGGAGGACCGCCAGACCAACAGAGGGACGTGGCACATTCATGGTGCAAGGCCGTTCAATGGACAGTCACCTGGCCACCGTGAGCCCAGTGCTGTCCGCATGGCGCACGGCGAGCACTGGAAAGCCGAGGACCTCCGGCGGGCCGCCCTTGCGGCGGTTGCCTTCGTCGTCGGGGACGTGCGCCCCGGCACCACTCCCTCGCCGTTCCGGGCAGCGGGCTACTTGTTCTTGAAATCGAAAAACATCTTGAAACAGCGTGCGAAGGCAAGCGGGGTTTCGCAGTGCTGTGCCCACAGATCGGCCGTGATGGAAAAAGAAACGTCACCCTCGGCCTGCTTGTCCTTGACCCAGACCAAGCGCCGATCGCTGAATACACCGGTCGGCAGGCGTTTGTTGATGAACTCCCAGAGATCATCCAGATTGTCGAAATTGGCGAGATCTCCCGCCCCGTCGGCGCCTTCCTCTTCTTCCACGAAAACCTGGTAGCGCATGCAACACCTCGGCAAAAAACGGCCCGGACCTGAAACAATGGGCGCATGATGGGTCGACAGCCCGTAATTATTGGCGAAGGCGGGGGAATAGTCCATCCCGGCGCGGGTGACAGGGCGCACGCGCCGGGCATCGGCGCCACGTTCAGCGCGCTGTCAGGGCAGCCAGCTCGTGCTCGTCGAAGCCGGCCGCGCGGCGGGCTTCGAGGTTGAAAGGGCCGCGCAGACGTGGCGCGCGATGCCGTTGCGCCAGTTCGCTGTAACACGCCAGGGGGTCGAGCCCGCGTTGCGCACAGAGCCATCGGTACCAGCGATTGCCGATGGCTACGTGCCCGATCTCTTCACGCAGGATGATTTCCAGGATGGCGGCACCCTTGGCGTCGCCCGCACGCTGCAATTTGTCGCGAATCAGCGGCGCCGCGTCAAGACCGCGCGCTTCCAGCGTCCTGGGCACCAGCGCCAGGCGCGCCAGGAGGTCGCCACGGGTCTTCTCGGCCATCTCCCAGAGACCGTTATGGGCCGGGAAATCGCCGTATGCGAAGCCTGTTGTCTGCAGGTGTTCGCGCAGCAACTGGAAGTGGCAGGCTTCCTCGGCGGCGACGCCGATCCAGTCGCGGTAGAACTCGGCGGGCATGCCGTTGAAGCGCCAGACGATGTCGAGCGCGAGATTGACCGCGTTCAGTTCGATGTGGGCGAGCGCATGAATCAGTGCCGCACGCCCCTCGAGCGTGTTGACCGGTCGCTGCGCGAGTTGTGCGGGCGGAACCAGCAGCGGCCTGGCAGGGCGACCGGGAAGTGCTGCCGGTATCGGTTGCCGCACGTCGGGCGCCGCACCGATCGGGGGTTCGCCGCTGCGCACGATGCTCTGGACAGCGGCGCACTTGGCGTGCGGACTGTCTACCAGCAAGGCGTCGAGGGCGAGTTGGCGCAGGCTCAAAGCAGTTCTTCGATATCCGTGGCCATTGCCTCCGGCGCGGTGGCCGGGGCGTAGCGGCCGGTCACCTCACCCTGACGATTGACCAGGAACTTGGTGAAGTTCCACTTGATTCCCTCGCTGCCGAGCAGGCCAGGCGCGGCTTTCTTGAGGTACTGGTAGAGCGGATGGGCATGGTCGCCATTGACCTCGACCTTGGCAAACATCGGGAAGCTGACCCCATAATTCTTCTGACAGAAACTGGCGATCTCGGCGGCCGCTCCCGGTTCCTGCGCGCCGAACTGGTTGCAGGGAAAACCCAGAACCACCAGGCCGCGCTCGCGATAACGCTGGTAGAGCGCTTCCAGACCCTGATATTGCGGCGTGAAGCCGCACTGGCTGGCGGTGTTGACAATCAGCAGAACCTGGCCCGCGAAATCGCCAAGGGACTGGCTGCCGCCTTCGAGGCGTTCGACGGTGAACTCGTGTATTGCAGCGTGCATGGTCATCTTTCTCCTTGATCGTCGACCGGTACACAGGCACAGAACAGGTGGCGGTCGCCGTAAACATCGTCGATGCGATTGACGCTTGGCCAGAACTTGTTTTCCGCCACGTACGGCAGCGGGAAGACCGCTTCCTGGCGACTGTACGGCCTGCCCCAGAGGCTGTCGACGATGTCCGCCTGGGTGTGTGGTGCATGCGTCAGCGGGTTGTCGTCGGCCGGCCAGTGGCCCAGCTCGATGCTGCGGATTTCTTCGCGGATGGCGATCATCGCGACGATGAAGCGGTCGAGCTCGGCTCTGGATTCCGACTCGGTGGGTTCGACCATCATCGTCCCGGCAACCGGAAAACTGACCGTCGGCGCGTGAAAGCCGTAGTCCATCAGCCGCTTGGCGATGTCGATTTCCGAGATTCCGGTCGCCGCCTTGATCGGACGAATGTCGAGAATGCATTCGTGCGCGACGCGCCCGTGGCTGCCCTTGTACAGCACCGGATAGTGGGGCTGCAGGCAGATGGCGACATAGTTGGCGTTGAGGATGGCGACGGCGGTGGCACGCGTCAGCCCGCTGCCTCCCATCATCGCGATATACATCCACGCGATCGGCAGGATCGACGCCGATCCCCAGGGAGCCGCGGCGACCGCGCTCTGGCCGGCGTGTGGGCCAGGGATCGGCTGCACGCTGTGATTGGCCATGAAGGGCGCCAGATGGGCCTTGAGGCCGATCGGTCCCATCCCCGGTCCGCCACCACCGTGCGGGATGCAGAAGGTCTTGTGCAGATTCATGTGGCTGACGTCGGCACCGATCAGGGCCGGCGAGGTCAGGCCGACCTGCGCATTGAGGTTGGCGCCGTCCATATAGACCTGGCCACCGTGCTGGTGGATGATGGCGCAGATTTCCTGTACCGCTTCCTCGAAGACGCCGTGCGTCGAGGGATAGGTAATCATCAGGCAGGCGAGCTGCTCCGCGTGTTGCGCCGCCTTGGCCCGGAGGTCGGCGACATCGATATTGCCGGCCTCGTCGCAGTTGACCACCACCACCCGCATGCCGCACATCTGGGCGGTTGCCGGATTGGTGCCGTGTGCCGATTTCGGGATCAGGCAGACGCGGCGCCGGCTTTCGCCGCGGCTGGCGTGGTAGCGCGCGATCGCCACCAGACCGGCGTACTCGCCCTGTGCCCCCGAGTTCGGTTGCATGCAGATGGCGTCGAAGCCGGTGATCGCCTTGAGCCAGTTTTCCAGCTCGCCGATCATCTGCAGGTAACCCGCCGCCTGATCGAGCGGCGCGAAGGGGTGGATGTCGGCGAACTCCGGCCAGGTGATCGGGATCATCTCGCTGCTGGCATTGAGCTTCATGGTGCAGGAACCGAGTGAGATCATCGAGTGGTCGAGCGCCAGATCCCGGTTCTGCAGTTTTTTCAGGTAGCGCAGCATCTGGTGCTCGGTGTGGTGGGAGTTGAACACCGGATGCGTGAGGATGGCGTCGTGACGCAGCAGGGCCGGCGGCAAACTCGGGTCGTCCTGCTGCAGTTGCGCGTCGAGTATTCCGAGGTCGGCGTGGATGCCGGTGAGCAGTTTGATCAGGTTGCCGACGTCGGTTCGTGAAGTCTTCTCATTGATGGCGATGGCGAGCACGCCCGGGGAGACCTGGCGGAGGTTGTAGCCCGCGTCGAGAGCGGCCTTGTTGGCGCTGAGGGCGTGCCCCCCCAACTGGACGCGCAGGGTGTCGAAGAAGTGTCTGGTGTCAACGCTGATCCCTGCCCGGCGCAGGCCCTCGGCGAGCAGGGCAGCCAGGCGATGGATGCGCCCGGCGATCCTGCGCAGACCCTGCGGGCCGTGGTAGACGGCGTACATGCCGGCCATGTTGGCGAGCAGAACCTGCGAGGTGCAGATGTTCGAGTTGGCCTTTTCGCGACGGATGTGCTGTTCGCGGGTCTGCAGCGCCATGCGCAGTGCGGTCTTGCCACGGGCATCTACCGAAACCCCGATGATGCGGCCAGCCATCGCACGCTTGTATTCGTCCCGGCTGGCAAAGAAGGCCGCGTGCGGGCCGCCGAAACCGAGCGGGATGCCGAAGCGCTGCGATGATCCGAGGGCGATGTCGGCGCCCATCTCTCCCGGCGAACGCAACAGCACCAGCGCCATCAGGTCCGCGGCGACGGCGACGATGCCGCCGCGCGATTTGACGGCGGCGATGGGCCCGCTGAGGTCGCTGACTTCACCGAGGTCGTTGGGATACTGGAACAGCGCACCGAAGACCTCCTGCTGCGCCGCCTCGTCGGGTGAGCCGAAGACCAGTTCGAAATCGAAGAACGCCGCGCGTGTCCTGAGCACGTCGATGGTCTGCGGGAAGCAGGCGGCATCAACAAAGAACAGGTTCGATTTCGCCTTGCTGACCCTGCGCGCCATGGTCATCGCTTCGGCGGCTGCGGTGGCTTCGTCGAGCAGTGAGGCGTTGGCGAGTTCGAGCCCGGTCAGGTCGATCACCATCTGCTGGTAGTTGAGCAGGGCTTCGAGGCGACCCTGGGCGATTTCTGCCTGGTAGGGCGTATAGGCGGTATACCAGCCCGGGTTTTCGAGAACGTTGCGCAGCAGTACCGTCGGGGTCAGGGTGTCGGCGTAGCCCATGCCGATCAGCGAGTGCCGCACGCGGTTACCGCCGGCAATGGCCCGCAAGGCGGCGAGCGCTTCTCCTTCCGGACGCGGCTCGGCGAGTGCCAGTGCGTTCGGCAGTCGAATCGTTGCCGGCACCGTCTGCGCTACGAGTTGTTCCAGGCTGGTGGCGCCGATGCTGTCCAGCATGGCGGATATTTCACTGTCGCTGGGGCCGATGTGGCGGCCGACGAAATCGTCGCGCTGCTCCAGGGTCGAGAGCGTCGGGGAAGGGGAGAGGGGATCCATGGCGTCGTCCGGTAGCGGTAATCTTGGCCTAGGCGGCGTCGACGATCATCTGATAGGCGGCCGCGTCGAGCAAGGTCGCCAGGTCATCAGCCGTGTTCGGTCGCATTCTGAACAACCATGCCGCGTAGGCATCCTGGTTGACGGTTTCGGGTGCGTCGACCACCGCCTGATTGACGCCGACGACGGTACCGGCTAGCGGGGCGTAGACGTCGGCGGCGGCCTTGACCGATTCGACGACTGCCGCCTCCTGGCCGGCAACGAACTCGCTTTCGAGCCCCGGCAACTCGATGAATACCAGATCACCTAGCAGTTCCTGCGCGTGCTCGGTAATGCCGATACTGATCGTGCCGTCCGTTTCGGCGCGGACCCATTCGTGACTGCTGGTGTACTTGAGGTCGGCAGGGATGTTCATGTTTTCTCCTGGGTAGTGGTTCAAGGTGACGGTCGCCGCGGCGACGCCTATGGTGTCCCGCTGCAATTCTTGCGAGAGGGGTGTGGAAATGGTCGAGGCCTGCATGACCGGCGGCCCGTTCGAGCCGTCACGCGCAGGGCCTCACGTCCGGGAAGCAGGCATTCAGACGCGGATCGTGCCGTTGCGCACGAAGCAGGGTTTGACGACCCTGGCGGCCAGCAGCTTGTCGCGTACCGCCACCTGGACCTCATCGCCGGTCGCCACGCCGAGCGGTACCCGGGCCAGGGCAATCGATTGCTGCATCGTCGGCGAGAACGTGCCGCTGGTGATTTCGCCGTTGCCCGCGCTCGTCAACACCTTCTGGTGCGCACGCAACACGCCGCGGTCGACCAGTACCAGGCCGAGAAGCTGACCCTGACGGGGTCTCGACAGCAGTGCGGTCTTGCCGACGAAGTCGCGCGGCGACAACAGGTCCACGGTCCAGGCCAGGCCGGCGTCGAGGGGCGAAACGGTCTCGTCCATATCCTGGCCATAGAGGTTCATGCCGGCTTCGAGACGCAGGGTGTCACGCGCCCCCAGACCACAGGGCCGCACGCCCGCCGCGGCGAGCGCTTCCCACAGATGTTCGGCCTGGTCCGCGGGCAGGGTGATCTCGTAACCATCCTCGCCGGTATAGCCGGTGCTGGCGATGAAATACTCGCCGACGGTGGCGGCAAAGAAAGACTTGAGGTCGGCACAGGCAGAACGACATTCCGGCAGTACCTGCCAGACCTTGCGGCGCGCGTTCGGCCCCTGCACGGCGATCATCGCCAGCGCCTCGGCGCCATCACGCCGCTGCCTGAGACTGGCGGCAAGCTGCCACTCGTCCAGGCGGTCAGCCATCCACGCCAGATCCTTGGTCGCCGTACCGGCATTGACCACGAGGCGATAGCGGGTGTCGTCGAGATAGTAGACGATCAGGTCGTCGATCACGCCGCCGGCCTCGTTGAGCATCGCGCTGTACAGGGCCTTGCCCGCGACCTGCAGGCGGTCGACGTTGTTGGCGATCAGGCGCCGCAGGAAGGCCTTGGCATCGGGGCCGTCGAGATCGACGGCGCACATGTGCGAGACGTCGAACATGCCCGCGTCGCGGCGCACGGCGTGGTGTTCCTCGATCTGCGACCCGTAGTGCAGGGGCATTTCCCAGCCACCGAAATCGACCATGCGTGCGCCGCCGCGACGGTGGCTTTCGTTGAGGACAGTTTTCTGCATCGTATCAATCCATAAGGTGAGTCTATTGGAGTCGATTCGAGAACGAAAAAGGGGCGAACTCGACTCGAGTTCACCCCCCTGTCCATGTACCTGAGAGATTGTCGCGCTGAAACCGTGAATCGCAGCCGCTCTTGCCCCATCGGTGGGCGCCTCGCGACAAGCGGGCACCGCTCTCCAGAGTTCATTGCACGAACGGTTCATCTGCCTGAGCGTTTCCGGGTGGATTGCGCCTTCGGCGGCGGCGTGGCCGCGCTCTCCCATTCGCGCCGCAACTATAGCGCGCCGCCACCCAGGTTCGCAAGGTGATCATGGTTGTCGCGCTGCGATGATTTTCGGGGGGGCATTCCTGCGGGTGGCATACTGCCCGGAGGTTGGCCCCAGTTGGCGTGGGATCGAGCTGTGCGCATGCCGGCGATCATCAGTCGTTCGAAGGTGCCAAGTGTCGACTATTTTTACACTCGGTTTCTCGGAGAGTGCTGAAATATTTTTAAGTGTCTGGTTTCAAGGAAGATTAAATTTTGGGCATGGAATTTGCTTTTTGAAGCCTGAGTCAGGTTTTGTTGAGGGCATAGCTTTTTGCTGCTGCGTGTGTCTGCTTAGTGCCCGAAGACCAAGACTTGTGAAGCCTATTTAAACCCCCATCAACCGGTTTGTGAAACGTGCCGGTGGCCGAAGTGAAGGAGTTCTCGATGAATGTATTGCGTAGCAAGACAAAAATAGCGGTAGCTGTTCTGGCTCTGGCCGCCTCCGCCGGCGCGTCGGCGGCCCCGATCGCGATGAGCGTCAGCAGCATCACGGGCAGCTATCTGTTGTGGAACGATGTTGGCGGTGGTGTGATCGGATCGGTTCCGACGATCAAGTTCGGGCTCGGCGCTCCCAGTGCTGGCGATTTGCTTGCACTGAATACGGCCCTGGCTGGAAATGCCGCGGCACCTGGCGGCAACGTCGAACTGAACAAGTTTGGCGGCTCCCTCAGCAACCCCTACACCAGACTCGATGGCACATTCGGCGTCGGCGGCAAGCACATCCGCCTGGAAAGCCTGGAACTGTCCGACTGGAAGAACGGGGATGGAAGCGTCACGGCGCTGACCAAGCGCTACATCGAAGGTGCGGCTGTCGAAGCCGGTCTGACACTCACCCCGGCGCAATACGCCGCCGCAGTCACCGCCTTCTTCACGCACAGTATTGGGGGTAAGGCGCCTTGGCAGTTGGTGAGCGACCCGAACATTTCCTACGTGGAGCTTGACGGCCACACCGTTCATATCGGCTTGGCCGGGTTTTACAATGCGTCGCCGATTCTAGAGCGATTGTTCGGGCTTTTGCCCGGTTCGCTGGATCCTGATTTGCAGGTGAGCGAGGTCGTCCAGGTTACCCTGGGTTCTTCTACACCCGAGTACCTGTTCAGCTTCTTTGCCAACGGGCCCTTTCCTGGAACTGCCGACGGTTCCTACACCGGCAACTACGACGTGACGATTCCCGAACCCGAATCCCTGGCTCTGTTTGGCATCGGCCTCGTCGGCCTGTTCCTCGGCCGTCGTCGTCGTGTCTGAGAACGTCTGAGACCTCCTCGGCGCGCGAGCGCCCGCGGGATGTGCAAGCGGAGCCCGAAAGGGCTCTGCTTGTGTAGGGCCCCTGAAGTGGATGGGCGGCTCGGTAGGTAAGGACGATTGATGGCGGGCTGGCGCTCTGAGGCAGCTTATTGTGGAGGTGGCTGTGGAGTTGGCCGTATTATTTGGAGTTTGTCTGCTGATCTCCGGTGTGGTGATCCGATTGAGTGTCGGTCTGGCCGCGCGTTTCGGAATCATGGACTGCCCGGGCGGACACAAACAGCACGCCGCCAGCACGCCCTTCGTTGGCGGTTTCGGGCTGATCGCCGTGCTCATCGGCGCGGCCCTGCTCGGCGACCCGATTTTCAGCGAGATCCCTTTTCTTCCCCTGGCCGCGATTCTGGTCGGATCGGTGACCATCTTCCTGACCGGCCTTGCCGACGATATCTGGCACCTGAGCTTCAAGCCACGCCTGGCCATTCAGGCCCTGGTGGCGTTGTCGATGGTTTTTCTCGGCGGCGTGGAACTCGACTCGCTCGGTGAACTCCTCCCGGGCTTGCACATCAATCTCGGGTTGTTGGGCGTTCCCCTGACGGTCTTCGCCACCATCGGCCTGATCAACGCGGTGAACATGATCGACGGCGTCGATGGTCTGTCCGGCTCGGTGAGCATGGTCAGTCTGGCGCTGATCACCCTGGTTGCTTATGCCGGGAATGCCGGCGGCTATGTCCTTTTCACCGTTGCTCTGATGGGTGGTGTCGGGGGATTCCTGTATTACAACCTGCGTTATCCAGGCAACCGTCGGGCGCGCGTCTTTCTCGGCGACAACGGCAGCATGTTGCTCGGTTTTCTGTTCGCGTGGTTGTTGATCGCCCTGTCGCAGGGGAACCATGCGGCGATGACCCCGGTGACCGCGTTGTGGCTGTTCGCCTTGCCGCTGATGGATACCGTCGGGGTCATGTTGCGCCGTATCTGGTTGGGCAAGTCGCCTTTCCGCCCCGATCGCCATCACTTGCATCACCTCTTCATTCGTGCCGGGTTTCGCGTCTGCGATGTGGTGGTGATCGCCACGGTCATGCAGATCGTTCTCGGTCTGGTCGGCGTCGGTGGCCTGCTTCTGGGCGTGCCCGATTATCTGATGTTCGGGTTGTTCCTTGCCGTCTTCGCGGTCTATTTCCTGCTGATCCTGCGTCCCTGGCGCCTGGTGCCGGGATTGTGCCGGCTCAATCGCTCGCTGGGACTGCCCTCGGTGCACATTCGCGGCATCTTTGTCGGCTCGCTGCGCAAGGAGCAGTGGCCGGAGATCCTGAGGCTGATTGCCGCGGAGCTGGGTACCGCCTATGCCTACCAGTTCAATGTCTATCAACTCGGCGATTCGACGCTCGACAGCCGCAATGTCTATTGTGTGGTGCACGTTCCTGCCGAGGGCAACGATTTCCTGATCGGCAGAATCCGCCGTGATGCGATGCGCATCCGAAGGCGTCTTGCCCGGCAGGGTATGGCGGTGCGCCTGTTTGTCTGTCGCGATTTCGAGAACGAAGCGGGTGCCGAACTCATGGCTCGGGACGGCAGCCGCTCCGCTGATCGTCGTGGTGTCAGGAGTACGCTGATCTACTCGGCAGAGCATGGGCAGAAACTGGTCCATGGCGATGACGCGAGCTTTGAACTCAGCGTTCCGCCGGCGTGCAGGTGAGCTGACATGTTCAAGAGGATTCTCACGGTCTGTACCGGCAATATCTGTCGCAGTCCGGCGGCCGAGTTCCTGCTGCGGCAGCGTATTGAAAAGGCCGGCAAGCGGGTGGAAGCCCGCTCGGCGGGCATCGGCGCATTGGTCAATCATCCTGCGGAAGAGGCTACCTGCGCGATGATGAACGCACGCGGCGTGGACCTCAGTCCGCATCGCGCCAGCCAGTTGACGCGTGAGCGGCTGCGCTGGGCCGAGCTCGTGCTGGTCATGGAAAACCATCACCGGGACGCGGTGCTGGCGATGGACCCGACGGCGCGTGGCAAGACTTTCCTGCTCGGGCACTGGACAAAGACCGAGATTCCCGACCCGTATCGGCGCGGCGACGCAGCCCATGCCGAAGCCCTGCAACTGATCGAGGCCGCGCTCGAACCCTGGGTGAAAAAACTCTGCTGATCCAGGGTCGTTCGCCCTTGCGCCGGGTTCCTCGGGGATGTGAAATAAAACACTGGCAGTCGCGGCGACCGGCGTTATCCTTCAAAGCTGATTTAACAAACTCCCCCGGCAGCATCAGCACCCAGGCGCACAGACCGCCGCGCGCGGGCAGGGAACTTGCATGGCAATAGGTGCTGGCGGTCTGTGGCGGGTACCGGGCGCGCGTCCGGGGAGGGCGGCAGTGCGGGGACCGCACAGCCGTGCGTTGCGGAGTGGCTTTGCGGTGGACCGGTGCGCGATGTAAACTGCGCGGCGCCCCTTGTCGGGACGTCTTCGGCAAACCAGATGAGGAACAACTATGAGGAATTCAGCATGAACATGTCTTCGGCGCTGCCTGACGGGGTGCGTTCCCTCCTGGCGTGCCTTGCCGCGAGCATCCTGGCTGGCTGCACCATCGTTCCCGGCAACCAGGGCTACAGCAACCGCGACGAGTCGGAGGTCAGGCTGCCCGTGCAGCAGGGCGACGTGCTGGCACCGGCGAACATCAAGATCAAGCCGATCACCGCCGAACTGATCATCGACCTGTTCAAGTCCGCACGGCCGCCCACCGGCGACGGGACCAGCGCCGCGAAGGTGGCCACCAAGAGCAATCTTCGCTACACCGGTGACCAGCCCACGGCAGTGCCCGAGTACCGCCTCGGACCGGGCGACATTGTCTCGATCATCGTCTGGGACCATCCCGAACTGACCATCCCGGCCGGCAGCTTCCGCTCCGCCGAGCAGGCCGGCACGGTGATCGCCGAAGACGGGACGATCTTCTTCCCCTACGTTGGAGTGGTCAAGGCGCAGGGCAAGACGACCAGCGAGCTGCGCACGATCCTGTCGAGCAAGCTTGCCAAGTTCATCGAGAGGGTACAGCTCGACGTCCGCATGGTCGCTTTCCGCAGCCAGCAGGTTTATGTCGTGGGTGAAGTGGCCAAGCCGGGGATTCAGCAAGTCACCGACATTCCGATGACCGTTCTCGACGCGGTCAACCGCGCTGGTGGCTTCACTCCCGAGGCCGACTACAGCCGCGTGTTGCTCACCCGCCGCGGCACGACGTATCTGGTCGATATTCAGGCGATGTACGACTACGGGGTCCGCGAGCAGAACGTCATGCTCGAGCAGGGCGATATCGTCAATGTCAGCGACCGCAGTTACAACAAGATCTTCGTCCTCGGCGAGGTCACCAAACCGGGTTCGCTGGTGATGAACAAGAAGCGCTCGACGCTTGCCGAAGCGCTCAGCGATGCCGGCTACATCAACCAGACCACGGCCGACCCCCGCTGGATCTATGTGATGCGCGGCGATACCGAGGAACCACAGTTGTACCATCTGGATTCGAGCGCGCCGGACGCGATGCTGCTCGCCGACCGCTTCCCGCTGAGGCCGCGCGACATCGTCTACGTCGACACGGCACCGGTGGTTCGCTGGCAGCGCGTGATCGCCAACATCCTGCCGACCGCGACGATGCTCAATCTGACCAGCCAGACGTATTACCCCTTGTTCGGCGGACGACAGCCGTCGCGCTGAACCTGATGCGGGCCGCCGTGCGGGCGGCCCGCGGGTTGCCAGGCTCGCCGCCTGGGCATTGCGACCTGCTTACCACGCCTAGCTGACCGGCAACCGCTACCTCGGACGACACATGGACAACGATCAATCAAGACCTTCATTCAACGCGGCCGGCGTCGCGGGTGTGGCCGGCACCGCCTTGCCGACGCCGTCGATGCACCAGATCGCCCCGGAAGACGACGACGAGGGGCTGGCGCTGGGTGAAATCATCGCCGTGCTGATGGACTATCGCTGGCTGATCGCCGCGATCTGCCTCATGGCGCTGCTCCTGGGGCTGGTCTGGGTGTTTGCCAGCAAGCCGGTGTACCGAGCGGACGGCCTGCTGCAGGTCGAGGAGAAGAGCTCCGGTCTGGGCTCGCTGAAGGCCCTGCAGCCGCTGCTGGGAGACGATACGACGGTTTCTGCAGAACTCGAAATCCTCAGTTCGCGAATGGTTCTCGGACGCGTGGTCAACAAGCTCAAGCTCGACCTCGTCGCCGTGCCGCGGACGCTGCCGCTGATCGGCGGCGCGATTGCCCGGCGCTACCAGGGCGACGAGCCGAATTCACCGTGGCTGGGACTCTCCAGTTTCGCCTGGGGTGGCGAACGGATTCAGGTCGACGCGTTCGACGTTCCCGCGGATGCGCTCGACGACCGGCATACCCTGATCGCCACGGCGGGCGGAGGCTTCGAGCTCTTCGACGAGGACGAGCAACTGGTCCTGAAAGGAACGGTTGGGAAGCGCGCCGTCGACCGCGGCTACTCGATCTTCGTGGCCGACCTGCAGGCGCGTCCGGGTACGCAGTTCCGCCTGATCAAGCGCTCCGCCGAAGCGACGATCGATGATCTGCGTCGCAACTATTCGGTGAAGGAACGCGGCAAGAAATCCGGCGTCCTCGAACTGAGCCTGCTCGGACAGGATCCCCAACAGATCGGCGTGATCCTCGACGACATCCTCAATACCTACGTTCGCCAGAACGTCGAGCGGCGCTCGGCCGAAGCGGAAAAGACCCTCAAGTTCCTGGAAACGCAGCTACCGGCGCTCAAGACGCAGGTCGACAGCGCCGAGGCGGCCTACAACAACTATCGCCAGAGCCGCGGCTCGCTCGATCTCAGCCTGGAGACACAGGGCATCCTGAAGTCGCTGGTCGAGGTCGAAAACGCCGCCGTGCTGCTCAAGCAGGAACGTGACGAACTGCGGCAGAACTTCACGCCGGAGCACCCGCGGATCCAGGCGATGGATAACAAGCTGCAGCGTCTCAACGAGCGCCGCCGGCAGTTTGAATCGGAGGTGTCGCGTCTGCCCGATACGCAGCAGACTGTCCTGCGTCTCGCCCGCGACGTGGAAGTGTCGACCAAGCTGTATACCGAGCTGCTCAACACGGCGCAGCAGTTGCGCGTTTCGAAAGCCGGTACGGTCGGCGACGTGCGCGTCATCGACATGGCTGCCGTCGCGCGCAAGCCGGTCGGCGCCGGCGCGGTATCGATCCTGGCGATTGCCCTGCTGCTCGGCTTCCTGTTCAGCCTGGTGGTGATCTGGTTGCTGCGTTCCCTGCGCGTGGTCGTCGAGGACCCGGAGATCATCGAGGCGCAGCTCGGTCTGCCGGTGTATGCCACGGTGCCGCACAGCAAGGCCGAACTGGAATTGCATCGCAAGGCACAAAGCGGTGTCGGCGAGCTGTTGGCGGTCGTCCATCCGCAGGAAGACGCGGTCGAGAGCCTGCGCGGTCTGCGCACGACGCTGCACTTCGCGCTCCTCGACGCGCAGCACAACTCACTGCTGATCACCGGCCCGAGCCCGGGTCTGGGCAAGAGCTTCATCTCCAAGAACCTTGGCGTGGTCCTGGCGCAGGTCGACAAGAGTGTCGTGATCGTCGATGGTGACCTGCGCCGTGGGCACCTGCACAAGGAATTCGCGATCGAGCGCGCGCCGGGCGTTTCCGAGTACGTTGCCGGCCAGGCTTCGCTCGAAGACATCCTGAAGCCCACCTCGGTACCCAAGCTGTGGGTGGTCACCACCGGCCAGATTCCGCCGAATCCTTCCGAACTGCTGATGCACCTGCGTTTCGAAGCACTGCTGGTCGAACTCGGGGAGCGTTTCGACACCGTGATCGTCGATGCGCCGCCGGTACTCGCAGTCTCCGACGCGGCGATCATCGGGCGGCATGTGGGCGCCACCCTGATGGTCGCCCGTGCCGGCAGGCACCCGATTCGCGAGCTTGAGCAGGCCGTCAAGCGGCTCAATCAGGCGGGCGTGCAGGTCAAGGGCTTTGTCTTCAACGACCTCAACGTCAGCCGCCAGAGCTACCGCTACGGCTACAAGGGCTACGTTTACCGCTATTCGTACAAGAATTAGGCCAGAGGCAGCCCACGCGGCCGTTCGGCGACCGGGCGAGGGGAGACCTCCGCCCTGAACCCCTGACTGAACTCAGGGCCGCGCCATGCCGGCGCGCCGCCGCCGCGCCTCGTAGAGGCAGACGCCGGTGGCCACCGACACGTTCAGGCTGGCCACCGATCCGAGCATCGGGATGCTGACCAGTTGATCGCAGGTCTCCCGAGTCAGGCGACGCAGGCCCTCGGCTTCCGCCCCGAGCACCCAGGCGCAGGCCATCGGCCAGTCGGCGGCATAGAGATCCGCGCTGGCGTCGGCGTCGGTGCCGACCACCCAGATCTCGCGCTCCTTGAGTTCGCGCAGGGTGCGCGCGAGATTGGTGACGGTGATGTAAGGCACCGTCTCGGCGGCGCCGCTGGCCACCTTCACCGCCGCCTGGGTCAGGCCGACGGCGCGATCCTTGGGAGCGATCACCGCGTGCGCGCCGACGGCATCGGCGACGCGCAGGCAGGCGCCGAGATTGTGCGGGTCCTGGATGCCGTCGAGGACCAGCAGCAAGGCCGGCTCTTCGAGCGTATCGAGCACGTCGTCGAGCGCGACGTGACGCCGCGTGGGATCGACGGTGGCGATCACTCCCTGGTGCCGCGCGCCGGGCGCCATCGCCGCCAGGCGCGCGGACTCCACCGGCAGGACGCGCACCTTGGCGAACTCCGCCTGCGCCAGCAGGTCACGCAGGCGCGCGTCGTGGCGACCGGCATCGACGTAGATCTCGTGCATCGCGCCGGGGTCGTGGCGCAACTTGGCGAGCGTGGCATGGAAGCCGAAAATCAGGCGCGAAGGCGTGGGCATGGGACGGACCGCGGCAAAGGGGAGGCCGCGATTCTAACAGCTTGTGGAGTCGCTGGCCGGGGCAGGCCGGGCACGAATGCCACCGTGGGTCACGATCCCCGGCAGGTATTCAGCTTCCGCAGGCAATCGTTTCGAGCGTGCGCGATCGCCAGTCGAGCACCGCCGTGCGGATCGACATCTGCTCGCCGAGTTGCGGGAACTCGGCGCGGATGACATCGGCGGCGAAAGTGGACAGGAAGCGCGACTTCAGTTCCGCGCGTGCGCGGTCCACGCCGATTTCGTCGTAGGGCACCGAGGCCAGGAGCAGAAAACCGTCGGCGGGGATGCGTCCGGCGTGCATGTTGGCTTCGATGATGCCGGCCGCCCGGCGGATCGGGACATCCAGATTCGGGCTGTAGGGACCGATGATCAGCGCGATGTTCGGCGTATGCAGGAAGTCGAAGCCGCGCCCCAGGCAGATCATCCACTCGCGGTGTTCGATGTCCAGCAGGCGTTCGTTGCGGCGAATCTGGGCGCGCACGTTTTCGATGTGTTCGAGGTTGCCATACAGCAGCGGCAGCAGGTCGGCGCGCATGCGCGCCGGCATGTCCGGCAGCAGCGCCGCGAGGCGCAGTTCCAGCGTGGCCCGGTCGGTCGAGTTCAGCGTCGCCAGGTCGAGCCGGTCGCCCGCCGTGCCGTGGATTACCAGGGCATCCTCGTCGGTTTCGAAACCGCAGACCAGCGGATAGACGGTGTCGTGATTTCTCCCGAAAATGTGCTCGATCTGGCGGCGGATCTCGTCGGTGTGGGCGATCGCCGCCGCCGTGTCGTACTGGAAGCCGGCGCAGCCGCGGCGCGGGTCGCCCTGCGAGTAGTGGTAGGTGACCAGAAAGACGACATGGCGGCCGGCGCTGACCACGCGCTGCACGTGGTGGGCCAGCACTTCCCCGAGGTGCGGCCAGCCGAGGTCGAAGATACCGCCGAGGTTGCGAAAGGGCATCAGGATGCCGACCGGGGTATTGGTCGCCACCGGAATGTTGATGCGCCCGTCCATGCATTTGAGGACGGCAATCGCCGTCGGGTGCGCCGCCAGATAGCGTTCGCGCGCCAGCCAGGCCTCCGGGCTGCGAAAGATCGCGCTATGGCGGTCGGCCAGGCCGAACAGCCAGTCGATACGTTCCGCTATGGGGTTTCCGTGGATGTCCATGACGGCCTCCAGAGTGGGCACGCGGCGAGACGCCGGCCGCGTCTTTCACGACGCAGGATACCAGTAATAGCGCACAAGTATCTTCGCCGTCGGCTTTCAGGTCAAACCCCGTGCGCTGGCGCGCGCCGACGACCACTACTACCCGGGGCGGGCCACGCCGGCAAGCTTGCCGCAAAGTGTGAAGCCCCGCCGCTGCGGCAAACTGCGCGCATGTCCGATGAGCCGACCACGATGCGCCAGCACCCTGCCGAAGCGCCGCCGCCGCGGCGCTTCTTTGTCTCGCGTCACCCCGGCGCCATCGCCTGGGCGCGCCGCCACCACTGGGCGGTGCGCGCGCAGTTCGTCGAGCACCTCGACGTCGCCGACATTGTCGCCGGCGATGTGGTGATCGGCACGCTGCCGGTACATCTCGCGGCCGCGGTCTGCGTGCGCGGTGCCCGCTATCTTCATCTCACGATTCCGCTGGCCGCCGCGCAGCGCGGTAGCGAACTTAACGCGCAGGCGCTGGAAGACGCGGGTGCCTGGCTGCAGCCCTGCCGGGTGACGATCGGATGGTGAGCCGCGCGTTTTTGTGATCGTTTGGCTGCTGTCGAAGAGTTCACCAACTCCCGGGAACTTCTCCAGGCTGTGCCGCCGGCAGGACCGCAAGCAGTGCATTCCAGGCGGTCTTGAGGTCGGCGGAAACCTGGCCGAGCAGTTCGCCGTGTTCGGCGAGGGCCTGCTCTTCCTTCAACAGGCTTTCCAGGTCGGCAGCAATGCTGGCGAGGGTCACCAGCCCGAGCATGCCGGCGGTCCCCTTGAGGGTATGGGCGATGCGTTGTGCGGTAAGCCGATCGCCGCGGGCAAGATGGCCATCGAGGGTCGCCAGGTCTTCGGCATGCGCCAGAACGAACTTCCGGAGCAGCGCGAGGTAACGGTCGACCTTGCCTCTCAAGTAGCGCAGTCCCTGGTCGACGTCGATGCCCGGAAATTTGCGCAACACGTCCAGATTCGTTGCCGGCGGCAAAGTCACGTCGGTTCGGGACGTCGTGGCCGGCAGTCCGCCACTGCCCGCCGGCAGCCAGCGCGCCAACGCCTCGTAGAGCTGCGCCGGGTCGACCGGCTTGGTCAGGACATCGTTCATGCCCGCCACCAGACAGGCACGGCGGTCTTCGGCAAAGGCGTTGGCGGTGAGCGCCAGGATCGGCGTGGCGGCATGCGCCGGCAGGCGGCGAATGGCCCTGGTGGCCTCGATCCCGTCCATTTCCGGCATCTGCATGTCCATCAGGATCAGGTCCAGGCGTTCGGCAATGGCCTTCTCCAGCGCAATGCGCCCATTTGCGGCGACGACGACATCCAGGCCGGCGGCATGCAGCATCTGCTGGACGACTTCGGTGTTGATCGGGTGATCTTCGGCAATCAGGATGCGTGCGCCACGATGCAGTGCGCGTACCCGCTGTTCGGCCGACAGGGGCGTGTCGTCGGCGCCGTTGACCATTGGCATCGGGCCGTGCCCGTGCTGCAGGATAATGGTGAACCAGAAGGTGCTGCCTTGCCCGACGGTGCTGTCGGCGCCGACTTCTCCACCCATCATCTCGACCAGGCGCTTGGTCAGGGAAAGGCCGAGACCGGTGCCGCCGTACTTTCTGGCGGTCGAACTGTCCGCCTGCTGGAAGTTCTCGAACAGGTGCCCCAACTGCTCGGTGCTCAGGCCGATGCCGGTGTCGGCGACCTCGAAGCGCACCAGCAGTTCATCTGCGCGTGTTTCCAGCAGCAAGGCACGCACGTTGATCGATCCGCGCTCGGTGAATTTGACGGCATTGCTGGCGAGATTCAGCAAGGCCTGCCGCAGTCGCGTCACGTCGCCGCGCAACCACAAGGGGACGCCGTCCGGATCGATCTCGACGACGAGGCCCTTGCTCTGCGCCGTGTCGCGGATGATCGAGGCGACATTGTCGATCACCGCCGAAAGATGGAAATTGGCGGATTCGAGCTCCATGCGGCCAGCCTCGATCTTGGACAGGTCGAGGATGTCGTTGATGATCGACAGCAGGTGTCGGCTCGCGACTTCCATCTTCTGCAGTCGCTCGGTCTGCTCCGGCGGCAAGCTGCCGGCCTGCATCAGGTGGTTGAGGCCGAGAATGGCGTTGAGCGGCGTGCGGATCTCGTGCGACATATTGGCGAGGAAGGCGCTCTTTGCCCGGTTGGCGGATTCCGCGGACTCCTTGGCCTGCCGGATATCCACCTCGGCCCGCTTGCGTGCGGAAATGTCGGTGATGAACTCGATCAGTCGATCCGGTTCGCCGGCCTTGCCGGGCAGGTAATAGGCGGCCACCTCGACCGGAATGGTCTTGCCATCTTTTGCGTGGGCGAGGATTTCTACCTGGAGCCGGCCCTGGGTTCTGCAGATGTCGACCAGTTCATGAAATTGCCGCTCCCCCATGTCGGGGGCAATGTCATGGACGGTCGACTGCAGCATTTCCGCTTCGGAGTAGCCGACCAGCTGACAGGCGAAGGGGTTGATGTAGACAAATTCACCGTTCTCCGTGTTCACCCAGACAATGCCGATGCCGGCCTGATTCATGGCGAACTCGGTGTCGCGCAGTTTGGCGTAGCTGGCTTGCAGGTCGGCCGTGTTTTGCCGCACCCGCGCTTCCAGTTCTTCGTTGATGCGACGCATCGCCTCTTCGGCGGCCTTGAGCGGGCCGATGTCCATACCCGCGCCAACCAGGATGGGCTGCCCGCTCATCTCGATGCGCCGGCCGGTGAAGTAATACGGGAGGCGCTGGCCGTCCTTCGTCACCAGGCTGGCTTCGATATCGCTCTGACCTTCCAGGAAGACCTGTTCGATGCGTTCGGCAACGTGCTCGCGATCCTCGCCCTCGAAAAGGTCCAGCGCATTGAAGTGGCTCAACTCCTCCGCGCTGCGTCCCGTCACCTGTTCGAAATGATGATTCCAGAAAGTGAACATACCTCTTGTATCGATGGCATAGAAAACGCCGGGGATCGATTCCAGCAGGGTGTCGCGAACCCGACGCTCTTCCTGCAACGCCGCTTCGGTCTGCTTGCGCAGCGTGATGTCCTGCACCGTACCCAGTCCACGGCGCGCCTTGCCGTCGGCATCGCGCTCGATGACGGCCAGCTCGCGCACCCAGCGGGTCTCGCCGGCGGCGAGGATGCGGTGCTCGATGTCGTACTCGGCGCCGCCGAGCGTCGCATGCCATGCGGTGGCCACGCGCTCCCGATCGTCGGGATGGACGCAGGCGAAAAAGCGCTCGAGAGTCATCGGCGAACCTGGCGGCAGGCCGAAGAGGCGATAGGTTTCGTCCGACCACTCCAGCCGGTTGGCTTCGGTGTCCAGCATCCAGCTCCCGACATGCGCCACCGCCTGGGCGCGATTGAGAGTTTCGCGGCTTTCGCGCAGCGCTTCTTCCTGGCGGCGCATCTCGGTGATGTCATGGGCGACGCCGAGCACGCCGATCAGGCGGCCATCGGCCGCGATCATCGGCGTCTTGGTGGTTCTCAGCAGCGCGCGGTGACCGTCGTCGGCATAGGTGATCCACTCCTCGTTGACCGTCGGCTTGCCGGCGGCGGCAGCCGCACGATCATTGCCGCGGAAGAAATCCGCCTGTTCCCCGGACAAGAAATCGTAGTCGGTCTTGCCGACAATCTCGGCCTCGCTCTTGCCGAAGAATTTTTCGAATTCCCGGTTGCAGGCCAGATAAACCCCTTCGGCGTTCTTCAGCCAGATCAGATTGGGGATGGATCGAATCAGCGTCTTGAGCAATTCCCTTTCCGCTTCGCGTGCTTCGCTTACGCTGCGGCCTAGCTGATCGGCCAGCCGGCGGGAAACCAGCTGGGTTCCGAGCAGCAAACCGATGAGGATGGCCACCAGCAGGAGGGCCACGATCGCGGATTGCTTCAGCCAGATGCTGGTGATGTGGGATTGGGGAATCCCCACCAACACGGTGAAACCATACTTTTCACTGCGGTGGTAGGCGTGGATTCGGCTGACGCCATCGGCGGTTGCCGAAGTGCTGGCATATGTGCCATGCCGCGAACCCTGAGCCAAGGCCTTCTGCAACTCATCGGAAGGGCGGTTGTCGCCAAGGGGTAATGCTGCGGTCGTTCCAAAAATGGTCTGCGCCACGACCTGCATGTTCCGGTCGCGCAGGATGATCTCACCGTCAGGAACAAGATGAAACCGCTCGAAACTCTTCGACAGGTCGTCAACGAATATCGACGCATAGACCAGCCCGGCAAATGACTGGTCCGGATTGTTGATCCGGCGAGCCATCAACCAGATCCATTTCTGCGAGATTTTCCCGATAATCGGTTCGGCAATCACCATGCCCAGATTCGGGTTCTCCTTCAGTTGCCGGTAATAGTCACGCTGGGCAAGGCTGGCGCGTTCGGTGGGGTCAACGCCTCGGCCATAGAGGGTTTCACCTTGCGGGTTGGTTGCCCTGAGCAGATCGATGCTTGAAAACCGGTCCTGCTGCCGGCCCAGGAAAGTCGTCACACTTTCGTAGGTGTTCTGGCGAACCGCTATCTGGCGCTCGATCTCGTCCGCCGACACCTGCAGGACGTAATCGATGTCTGCAAGTTCATCCTCGACTGAATGCGCAATCGTGTGCGCCAGGTTCTGCACAATTTCCGACTGATCATCACTTACCCATCGATGCAGGTTCATGATCGTCACAATGGCAATAATCGTGACGAGTACTCCAATGGTGACCGATGCGGAAACAACGAGAGTCAGCTTTTTTCTCATGCGGGGTAGTGGCGTTGGTGCGCAATCAGTAGTCAATCAGGTTCCATGGAACTGGATTTCTTGTTTTTGGGAAGTACTCACCCTGTTTCCGCGCGTTGTCATGCGGCAGGCGCAATTCAGCGGGCAAATCGCGCAAGGTAAGCTTCGGCAGCAGCCATGAAATGACATCGCAATGACCGCATTCTAGCATTGGTGAGCAGTCGCAGGCGAGACGCGGCGGTGATGTCCGGCAAGCTTGCCGGGCCGGACATTGCCGCCGCCACGGCCTATCGTGGCGGCATGAGTGATGCGGCGCGAACCCTGTTTCTGGTCTGCTACGACGTCTGCAAGACGAGCATGCGGACGCGCGTGCGCAAGTTCCTCATGGCCTACAAGGTCGGCGGGCAGAAATCGTTCTTCGAGTGCTGGCTGACCGCCGCCGAACTGAGCGAAGTGCGGCTGACACTGGCCGAACTGATCGACCCCGCCGAAGACCGCGTGCACATCTTCCAGCTCGACCCGCGCATGCGGCGCGACCTGCTGGGCCGCGCCACGGAGCCGGTAACCGACGTCTTTCTGATCGTTTGAACAAGGAGCAGAAGCCATGACCAGCCTGTACGTGGACCGACGCGGCGTGACCCTGAAAGCCGACGGCGAGGCGCTGGTGTTCTACGAGAACGGCGAACGCATCGGCACCGTGCCGCTCGCGCCGCTGTCGCGGGTGTTCATGCGCGGCGACGTGACGCTGTCGTCGGCGCTGCTCGGCAAGCTCGGCGAACGCGGCATCGGCGTCGTCGTCCTCTCCGGCCGCAAGGCAGTGCCGACGATGCTCCTCGGGCGGCCGCACAACGACGCGGCGCGGCGGGTGGCGCAGTACCGGCTGTCGCTCGACGAGTCCTACTGCCTGCGCTTTGCGCGGGCCATCGTCGAGGCCAAGCTGCGCGCGCACGCCGGTTTTCTCGCCGAGCGCCGCGACACCGAGCCGCAGTCGCGCTATCTGCTCACCCTCTGCCTGCAGCGTCTGGCGACGAGCATCGCGGCGGTCGATCAGCAAGGCTCGATCGCCTCGCTGCGCGGCCTCGAAGGCGCCGGCGCCGCCGCCTACTTCGAAGGCTTCGCCGACTTGCTGCCGCCGCGTCTGAAATTCAGCGGCCGCAACCGCCGGCCGCCGCGCGACCCGGTCAACGCCCTGCTCTCGCTCGGCTACACGCTGCTGCACGCCGAAGCGGTGCTGGCGCTGTACGGCGCCGGGCTCGACCCCTTCATCGGCTTCTACCACGCGCTCGACTTCGGCCGCGAGTCGCTGGCCTGCGACCTCGTCGAACCGCTGCGCGTCGAAGTCGACCGGCACGCGCTGATGCTGTTCCGTTCGGAGAAACTGCGCCCCGAGGATTTCTCGACCACCGAGAGCGGTTGCCTGCTCGGCAAGGCCGGGCGCGCGCGCTTCTACGGCGAATGGGAGCAACTCGCGGCGCGTTTGCGCAAGCTGCTGGCCGAGAGCGTCGCCGACGTGGCCGGCGCGATCATGCAGGCGGGCGGCGTCGCGGCCCCCTGCTCGCCGGCGAGCGACGACGCGGCGGCCGAGGAACAAGGCACGGAGGCGGACGATGGCTGCTGACAGGACGGCGCAGGCTTTCGTCATCGGCTACGACATCAGCGACCCGCGCCGGCTGCTGCGCGTCCACCGGCGGATGTGCCGGCACGCCGCGCCCCTCGAATACAGCATCTTCCTGCTCGTCGGCAGCGAGGCCGACAAGGCGCGCTGCCTGGAGGAGATCGAGGAATTGATCGACCCGCGTGCCGACGACGTGCGCTGCTATGCGCTGCCGGCGCGAGGTTTTCAGGGGCGCATCGGACGCGCCAGCCTGCCGACCGGAATCCTGTGGACCGGGCTGCCGGCGGCGATCGCCTGAGGCCCTGCCGTCGGCCGGTCGAACGGTAGCGTGCGCATCGCGTTCAGGGCCGATCAGTGTTGCAGGCTTCCCGTGCGCGCCGCAGCCGCAGCGCGAGTTTCGTGAAGCTGATGTTCGTTGCCGACCAGGAACTTGCATGACGTCGGTTTGCGAAAAATCATGACCCTGGAAAAGCAGCACATCACCCCGGCGACTCGTCAAGGCGTAGGCAAAACAATCGCCGAAGTTCAACCCGGCCGGGTGGCGCCTATTGCCGAAGCGTTGCCAGGCGTCGAAGGCTGTTTGCCCCAATTCGGCGTCAGCGGGTTCGACCTGCACTTCGGCGGCGTCGAGCAGATCGCTCAACGCCTGCACGCCCGGACGGCCAGGCCGGGCTGAGATCACCATCATCGCCTCCAGCCAGTTGGGTGCGCAGATCACCGGCATTTCCGCGCCGGCGAGCGCGACAGCCAACGCTTCGCCTTCCGGTTCACCCAGCAGGATGGCGATCAATGCCGAGCTGTCGACGACCATCGTCAGCTCGGCAGTCCGTCCGCTCCAAGCCCGAGGATCTCGGCCTCGGCGCGCTCATCGACCACGGGCAGGCGAGCGGTGCGCGTGGCAATCGCGCGGATACGGGCCAGCCGCAGGTCGGCGTCAGGCCGGCTGGCAGGCAGGTTCCGCAACGTATCGAGTTGAAGGATGACCTCCTGATTGAGCGAACGGCGGTGAGCCCCCGCCTGTTCCTTCAACCACTGATGCAGATCGGCAGGCACATCGCGCAAGGTGAGGTTGGGCATAAGCTTTGCAGTGATGTCGTAATGACTGCATTTTGGCTTCAGTGAGCAGTTGCCAATCCCTTTGATTATAGGGCTCATTACTGACGTTCGACTGCGCGAGGTCCGGCGATCCGCGTTTTGGTCTCAATCCCTTTGATTACAGGGCTCATTACTGACCAGCCCGGTGCATTGCAAAGTCCTTGCGGCAAAGTCTCAATCCCTTTGATTACAGGGCTCATTACTGACCAACGATCTGCGCTGCGTCATCGCCAAGTACATGGGGTCTCAATCCCTTTGAT
>JAKOZI010000102.1 GCA_029780075.1 Pseudomonadota bacterium | reverse complement strand
GAGGCGATGACGTCTTCCCAGGCCAGGCCGGGTTGAGCCTGAACCTTGTAAGTCATCAGGTTGATCCACTCGCGAACCGATAACGGCGATGCGGCCAGCGCGTCCTGAATGCACTTTCTCCTGGCCTCCGGGGTGATCGGATCCAGCATGGTGTTGGGCGGGATCGGCTGGACGGTAGCTGGTTCCTGTGCGTTGCGGTCGACTGTGCAGCCGGCGTTGGCGGTTGGTGCCGCAGCGCCGCAGGCGATCAGGAACATGCCCCTTGCCAGCAGAAGCAGGCTGGATGCCAGCAGGCGCACAGGGCGTCGCCGGGTACTGTCGGTCATGCGTGTCTCCGAATCCAGGCGCGCCTGAGGAGGCTGCCACGCGGCGCATGATGCCGATGCCCGGCCGTCTGGCGAACGATTTATTTTCGATAAGCAAATAGCGATTAGCAGCGGTGAAAACCCGCGGGTATCTGGCGGAGAAAAGCGCAGGTCAGCATGGCTGTACGCCAGTACGAGATCTGGCTGGGCAAAAACGTGTGGTCAGGCGGGCCGCGGTCAAGACCATCCGCCGAGCACTACAAGCACGACGGACACACGCGTTAGGGCGCAGCCAAGCGATGCCAGTGCGTAATCGCTTTGGCCTGCCCGGTGGCGGGAATGCCGTCATCTCCAAACATAAATTTCAGAGCCACCTGTTTGGCGTTCAGTTTGCCGGCTGGCCGGACGACTTGGCGATCGTGCTGATCGCTTTTTTTTTGTCGATCAGTCCACTTTAAAACCCAGTTTTCGTAACATGGTTTAAGCTGTCGGTTGGCTGGCCTTGGTGGGCGCCACGGACGCGATGGGCGGCGAGGAGATCCGGCAACTCTCATTGAGAGGGCTTTGAATAGCATTGTTCTAGTTTTCTGGCTTGTCAACCGTTAGGAGGATTGTATGCAAATCAAATCAGTCGTGTCGGCACTTTGTGTTGCTCTGTCCGTAGCCGTGCTTTCTCCTGGAGCCAAGGCGGACGACTTCCGCCTGCATGGCGCGGCAACCTTGGCCAAGAATATCGTGCAGCCCAATCAGGCGGCGATCGAATCCAAGGCCGGGCTGAAACTGTCGGTACTGGTAAACGGATCCGGCAACGGATTGATGGACCTCGTCGCTGGCAAGGCAGATATGGCAATGATTGCCGCGCCAATCGAGGCGGAAGCAAAGATCATCAATACCAAAGCGCCGGGCACCCTGGACGTGTCAACGTTGCGGGTCAAGCAGGTCGGTGCGGCGAAGGTGCAGTTGATTGTTCATCCGGCAAATCCCGTCAAGCTGACTGCGGCACAGGCCAAGGATATTATTTCCGGAAAAATCACCAACTGGAAGGACGTGGGCGGCGCCGATGGTGCGATCTTGGTCGTGGCAGAGGCCATGGGTCAGGGAACCCGAGCTGTCGTGGAAACCGTCTTCCTGAAGGGCAGCATTGCAGCAAATGCTCGTATCGTACCCACACTTGTTCAGGTTGCCGAAGTCGTCAAGCAGTCTCCAAATGCCGTTGGCTATGGCAACAGCAGCAGTATTACGCCTGCTGTGTCGACGGTCAGTGGCATTGATATTCCGCAGCCGCTGTCACTGGTGACCAAGGGCGCGCCCACCCCTGCGGCAGAAAAAGTCATTAGTGCTATAGCGGCGCACGCCAAGTAGCGGTTGTATCGCAAGATGACGCCGTGTGCCGGGGGATGGAATCGCCGGCACGTAGTTCATTTGCATCCTAGCCAGGATTCACGCCGAACATGAACATACGCACGAAGCTTCTGATACTGGCCGGTGCGCCCCTGCTGGGCTTGCTCACGGTCTTCGTCGTGGCACTGATTGCCATCTTGGGCATGCGGCAGGCTGCAGATCAAATCCATGCCACCAGTTTCCGTTCCGTGACCTTGGTTGCCGACGTGGTGGAACGTTTCGAGACACAGAAAGGGTTGCTTGGGAGGACGCCCGCCGAGACCGACCTCGCCAAAGTATCAACTTATCGCAACCAATTCAAAGCCAGGGGCGACGAGATTGATCGCTTCATTGAGGACTACGCGAAGTCAGCGTCGGATAGCGACAGCTTAGCCCGGACTACAGCGATCAAGGACAACTTTCAGGCGTTCAAGAAGGAAGCATCGGCTGTTTTTGACGCTGCCGAGGTGTTTGCCCAGGAAACGGCACTCAATGCTCTGAACGGACCGGTAGATAAGGTGGAAAAGAATTTGAACGCCGCCCTGGTCGACATTAAACGCTTGGCACAGGAGAGCGCCGAACAGACCATATCGGGCATCAATGCCCGTGCTGCACTGGCGCGCACGACGCTGATCGTCTTGTTTGTTGGCCTCGCCTTACTTTCTGTAGGTGCTGCGTACAAGATCAGCACATCGATCGTGCGGCCCCTCGTCAGCTTGCGAGGACTGATTGGTGACGTCGAGCAGACACGCGACCTTGCCAAACGAGCGTCCCCTCAATCAAGAGATGAAGTTGGCCAAACCGCCAATTCATTCAATCAGTTGATGGAGACCCTGCATGGCACGCTGAGCAGCATCCTGGATAGCGTGACCAAGGTAGCCGAGGCCGCTCAAGCTTTGTCTGCCTCATCTAATCACCAGGCAGGCATTTCTCAACATCAAAGCGAAGCAGCGGCTTCCATGGCTGTTACCGTGGAGCATGTCACGGCAGGGATAGTGCACATATCCAGAAGTGCGCGGGATGCGCTGGTGATTTCCAGCAAGACCGGCGAACTCTCCGGCCAAGGCGGCACCATTCACGCCGCAGCGATGAAAATGACGCAGCTTGCCGAAACCGTTAGCCATTCTTCTTGCGCGATTGATGAACTGCGGGAACACTCCACCAAAATCTCGTCCATCGTCCACGTGATCAAGGATGTCGCAGGTCAAACCAATCTGCTAGCCCTCAACGCTGCGATAGAAGCGGCTCGCGCCGGCGAACAGGGCCGCGGTTTTGCCGTGGTGGCCGATGAAGTCCGGAAATTGGCCGAGCGTACTACTGCGGCCACCGCCGAAATAATCAGCATGATCGAGATGATTCAGAACAGCACCGCCTCGGCATCCGCCAGCATGGGCGAAGCGACGGAGCGGGCCAATGAAGGGGTCGAGCTGGCACAGCAGGCCGGCAGCGTGGTCCACCAGATAAATGATGGCTCGGACCATGCTATCCGCTTGGCGAATGATATTGCGTCCGCCCTGGATGAGCAAACTGCAGCCAGCAATGTCATCGCCGCTCAAGTCGAAGCAGTGGCGCGCAAAAGCGATGAAAGTAGCGCCGCTGCAGCCGAAACTGCAAGCGCGGCGAAACACCTCGAACAACTGGCCGGCAGCATGCATGCGGCGGTAAGCAGATTCAAGCTATAAGTCATGGTGGCATACCGGCCGTAATTGCTGGGCAAGAATTCCCGGTCTATGCCGTTTTGTGTGGAAGCTGCCTCCGGTAAAGTGGAGCCTCTTTTCTCCATATGCTTATGCGGAATTCTTAGTTTGCCGGCCATCAACTCGTGTTTAATCTCGTCGCAACTACGATCACTGTTTTTCACGGGGTGCCGCCATCAAATGCCAGATTGTCAGCGTGCTCTCGTCGTTTCCGCAGCCGACAGTGCCCAAGCACCGGTAGGCGCGCTGCCAACCATGCAACGGAATGCGCTGAGAAAGATTTTTGATCGCCCAGACTTCACGCCGGAGGAGGTCGCGCGCCTGGGTCATCGCCGCCTGGGTCGGGCCGAGGGGATCGGACGCAAGGGCCTCGCAAATATCGTGGAGTGGTTGCGGAGACAGGGCTACGAACTTGCCGGTGAGGCCCGTGGTGCGCATGCGGCGGATCCTGCTGCTGCGCTGAAAGACGTCAAAAAACTGGAGAAAGCCATGCATGTGCTCCAGACCCACGGTTATACCGTGCTTACCAACCAGGAAGCCGACACCGGAAATGAGGATGGCGGTCGGCAAACCGAGGCATCGGAAAACCTGCGTATAAGCTAATAAGCAAAGATTCGTTCGTTTCGCCGCGCCGCTTTTCTAGACTCCGCGCCACCCCTTGACTGAACGGAGTCCCCATGAAAGTGCAACGTCTGTTCGCCGGCCTGCTGGCCGGCGCTCTACTGATCGGCAGCGCGAGCGCCGCCGAGATCGCCATCCTGAACGTTTCCTACGACCCGACACGCGAGTTGTATCAGGACTTCAACGCCGCTTTTTCCAGGTATTGGCAAGGGAAGACCGGCGACACGGTCAAGGTCAACGCTTCGCACGGCGGTTCGGGGAAGCAGGCCCGATCGGTGATCGACGGCATCGACGCGGACGTGGTCACCCTGGCTCTGGCCTACGACATCGACGCCATCGCCGACCGGGGCATCTTGCCGCTCGACTGGCAGAAGCGCCTGCCCAACAACGCGGCGCCCTACACCTCGACGATCGTTTTCCTGGTCCGGAAAGGCAATCCCAAGGCCATCAAGGACTGGAGCGATCTGATCAAGCCGGGTGTCGCCATCGTCACCCCCAACCCCAAGACGTCCGGTGGCGCGCGCTGGAACTACCTGGCGGCCTGGGCCTACGCGCTGAAACAGTCCGGGGGCAGCGAAGCGAAAGCCCGCGAATTCGTCGGCCAGATCTACGGCAACGTCAAGGTCCTCGATTCCGGCGCGCGCGGCTCGACTACCACCTTCGTCGAGCGGGGCATCGGCGATGTCCTGATCGCCTGGGAGAATGAAGCCTATCTGGCGATCAAGGAACTCGGTCCGGACAAGTTCGAAATCGTCACGCCCTCGCTGTCGATCCTCGCCGAGCCGCCGGTGTCGGTGGTCGACAAGGTGGTCGACAAACGCGCCACGCGCAAGGTCGCGCAGGCCTACCTCGAATACCTGTATTCCCCCGAAGGCCAGGACATTGCCGCCAGGCACTACTACCGCCCGCGCGATGCCAAGATCGCGGCGAAGTACGCCAGGCAGTTCGGCAAGGTCAACCTGGTGACCATCGACGACACCTTCGGCGGCTGGCGCAACGCCCAGAAGACCCACTTCTCCGACGGTGGCATCTTCGACCAGATCTACGTCCCTGGCGGCAAACGCTGAGTTTTCGGAGACGGCGTGGGAGGCCACTGGTGTTCGGCCCCGTCTTTATAACGAGAATGCATTACGTTCTCACATTTAAGTATTTCTCAGTATAGCCTGACTGCCCGTAGACTGGCGGCATGTCATGTTGCGTTGCAGCAGGAGTTGAGAATGATCCAAGTGTTATTCGGGAGTCCCGCATGGCCAACCTGAGGCGATTCAGCCCCTTGCCGGGGTTTGGCCTGGCGATGGGCTACACGCTGGTATACCTGGCCATCATCGTCGTCATTCCGCTCACGGCACTGGGCGCGAAAACCTTCACCCTCGGCTGGGATGCCTTCTGGGCGGCGGTGAGCAGTCCGCGCGTGGTGGCCTCGTATCAATTGAGCTTCGGCGCTTCCTTGCTGGCGGCGGGCATCAACGTTGTCTTCGGACTGATCTTTGCCTGGGTTCTGGTGCGCTACCGCTTTCCCGGCAAGGGCCTGGTCGATTCGCTGGTCGATCTGCCCTTTGCGCTGCCGACAGCGGTGGAGGGCATCGCCCTGGCGACGATCTATTCGCAGAACGGTCCGGTCGGCAAGCTGCTCGAGCCCCTGGGTGTCGAGATTGCCTATACCCCCAAGGGTGTGCTGCTGGCGCTGGTGTTCATCGGTTTGCCGTTTGTCGTGCGCACGGTGCAGCCGGTGCTCGCCGATCTCGAAAAGGAAGTCGAGGAAGCCGCCGCCGGTCTCGGCGCCTCGCGCTGGCAGACCTTCTGCAAGATCATCCTGCCACACATCGCACCCGCCTTGCTGACCGGCTTCGCCATGGCCTTTGCGCGGGCGGTCGGAGAATACGGCTCGGTCATTTTCATCGCCGGCAACGTGCCGATGGTCTCCG
The DNA here is from genome assembly GCA_029780075.1 of Pseudomonadota bacterium. GTDB lineage: Bacteria > Pseudomonadota > Gammaproteobacteria > Burkholderiales > Rhodocyclaceae > Accumulibacter. The sequence continues at coordinate 12,278 of JAKOZI010000102.1, read as the reverse complement.
AAATCACACCCCTGATGATCATCACCAAACTGGAGCAGTACGACTACGCCGGTGCCACCGCCGTGGCTTCGGTGATGTTGATCATCTCCTTCGTCCTCCTGCTGATCATCAACGGCCTGCAGGGATGGATGCAGAACCGCTACGCAAAAGGAACCTGAAATGAGCGCGAGTATTGCACTGCATGCGGGCAGCCTGGAGCGCCAGGAGACCGCCAGCACCCGCGAACCGGCCTGGGTCAAGGTGGTACTGGTCAGCGTCGCGCTGACTTTCTTCAGCATCTTCCTGCTGTTGCCCCTGGGTACGGTTTTCGCAGAAGGTCTGCGCAAGGGCTGGGGAGCGTATTTTGACGCCATGGTCAACCCCGACGCCTGGTCGGCGATCAAGCTCACCTTGCTGGTCGCGGTGATCGCCGTGCCGCTGAACCTGGTGTTCGGGTTGGCCGCTTCCTGGGCCATTGCCAAGTTCGAGTTTCGCGGAAAGCGCGTGCTGATCACCCTGATCGATCTGCCCTTTTCGGTCTCGCCGGTGATCTCGGGTCTGATCTACGTGTTGATGTTCGGCGCGCAGGGCTGGTTTGGCCCCTGGTTCTACGAACACGACATCAAGATCATTTTCGCCGTGCCGGGCATCGTTCTGGCGACGATTTTCGTCACCTTTCCGTTTGTCGCCCGGGAACTGATTCCGTTGATGGAAGCGCAGGGGAGCGAGGAAGAGGAGGCCGCCGTCGTTCTCGGCGCGTCCGGCTGGCAGGTCTTCCGATACACCACGCTGCCGAACATCAGGTGGGGGCTGCTGTACGGCGTGATCCTCTGCAACGCGCGCGCGATGGGCGAGTTCGGGGCGGTATCGGTGGTTTCCGGGCACATCCGCGGCCAGACCAACACCATGCCCCTGCACGTCGAGATTCTCTACAACGAATACAACTATGCCGCAGCCTTTGCCGTGGCCTCCCTGCTGGCCGTTCTGGCGATCATCACCCTGGGCCTGAAGACGCTGGTCGAACGTCAGACACGTCGCCAACTGCAGGAAATCGGCACCCCTTCCGGAGAATGATTGATGAGTATTGCGATCCGTAACATCAGCAAGCAGTTCGGCGCCTTCAAGGCGCTCGACGACGTTTCGATCGACATCCCTTCCGGCGAGCTGGTCGCCCTGCTCGGTCCCTCCGGCTGCGGCAAGACCACGCTGCTGCGGATCATCGCCGGGCTTGACTTCGCCGACCAGGGTCAAATCCTGCTCGAAGGCGACGACGCATCGGCGCGTCACGTCCGTGACCGGCATGTGGGCTTCGTCTTCCAGCACTACGCATTGTTCCGCCACATGAGCGTTGCCGACAATGTAGCCTTCGGCCTGCGCGTCAAACCGCGGCGACTGCGTCCCAGCGAAGTCGAAATCAAACGGCGGGTCAAGCGCCTGCTCGAACTGGTGCAACTCGACTGGCTCGCGGACCGTTATCCGTCACAGCTTTCCGGTGGCCAGCGCCAGCGGATTGCTCTGGCGCGCGCGCTGGCGGTCGAACCCAAGGTGTTGCTCCTCGACGAGCCTTTCGGTGCACTCGACGCCAAGGTGCGCAAGGAATTGCGACGCTGGCTACGGCAGCTGCACGACGAAATCCACCTGACCAGCGTCTTCGTCACGCACGATCAGGAGGAGGCCCTGGAGGTTTCCGACCGGGTGGTGGTGATCAACAAGGGCAAGGTCGAACAGATCGGGACGCCGGAATCGGTCTACGACCATCCGGCGACGCCTTTCGTCGCCAACTTCCTCGGTTCGGTCAATCTGTTCCACGGCCGTGTCGAAAATGGGCACCTGCATGTCGGCGATGACGCGCTGGCACTTGGCTCGACCGATGGCAGCGACGGCCAGGCGGTGGCTTTCGTGCGGCCGCACGAGTTCGATCTGGTGCCCGGCTGGGAGGCGCGAGGGGGGCTGCCGGCGCGCATCGTGCGCATCGTTTCCGTCGGCCCGAGCGCCCAGATCGAGCTCACGCACCATGACGGCGAACTGATCGAGGTGACCATTGGCCGCGAGGCATTTCGCCTGCTGGGGCTCTCGGAAGGAGACCAGGTATCGCTGCGCCCGCGCCACATCCGGGTCTTCCCCAGCGAAGCCCAGGCGGCCTGAAGCAAGGCAATGAACTTTCAGCAACTGCGCATCATTCGCGAGACCCTGCGCCAGGATTTCAACCTGACCGAAGTGGCCAACGCGCTGTATACCTCGCAGCCGGGGGTCAGCAAGCACATCAAGGATCTCGAGGACGAACTCGGGATCGAGATCTTCGTGCGCCGCGGCAAGCGTCTGCTGGGGTTGACCGAGCCGGGCAAGGAACTCGCCGAGGTGGTCGACCGCATTCTGTTCGACACCCAGAACCTGCGCCGCATTGCCGACCAGTTTGCCAGCCGCGAAACCGGCCACTTCGTGGTGGCCACCACCCACACCCAGGCGCGCTACGCGCTGCCGCAGATCATCAAGTGGTTCAAGACCGACTATCCACGCGTGCACCTGGCGCTGCATCAGGGAAGTCCGGTGGACATCGCCGAAAAACTGGTGTCGGGCGAAGCCGATGTCGGTATCGCTACCGAGCGTCTGGACAGGGTCCCGGAACTGGCGACCTTTCCCTTCTACAGCTGGCACCACGCGCTGATCGTTCCGCACGGCCACCCGCTGCTGCAGGTCGAGAAGCTGACTCTGGAACAGATCGGCGAATATCCGATCATCACCTATCACGAGGGGTTTACCGGTCGGACGCATATCGACAGGGCCTTTGCCGACGCCGGCGTGATGCCCGACATCGTGCTCTCGGCGATCGACGCCGACGTGATCAAGACCTACGTCGAACTCGATCTCGGCGTCGGCATCGTCGCGTCGATGGCCTACGACCCCGTCAAGGACCGCAACCTGGCGCTGATTCAGGCACCACACCTGTTTCCTGAAAGCACGACCCGCCTCGCCGTTCGGCGGGGAATCTACCTGCGCAGCTACGCCCTGGCGTTCATCGAAAAGGTCTGCCCAGACCTCGGCGAGGCCAACCTCAAAGCATTGATCCAGAACAAGAACGGCGGCGAGTGAGTGGTTGTTGTCGCGCGGCCGTCGAACGCTGCATGTTCGCCTTCTAAGTCGACCAGACGCCCGCGTTCGTGCTTCGGTTACTGCTGCTTGTCCGCGGTCGGCGGCCGGTTGTTGACTGTCTGTACTGGCGCCGGTTGCGCGCGCGTCCGGTTCCGACAGGTGGGCATAAGTATCGAAGAAATGCATCGTTTTCTACGAGTGGGCGCGGGGTTTATATTCCTGTTGTGAATTTCCACGTCTTCAGGAGAGAACGATGATCGGTTTCAGGACACGGCGACAGCTTGTGGCGGCGCTCGTGCTGGTCGCAGGCCTCGGCAACGCAGTGGCGGATACGCTCAAGGTCGGATATCTGCCGGTCACCGGCCATGCCAAGTTCTTCATTGCCAAGGAGCAGGGCCTGTTCGCCAGGGAAGGACTGGACGTCGAACTGATCGAGTTCCAGAACTCCGCCGATGGACTCAACGCCATCGTTGCCGGCAAACTCGACATCGGCGCCTTCGGGACCACGGCACCGGTGGCCCATATTGCCAAGGGCGCGAAGATCAAGATCATCGGCGGCATCATGGGCGGTGATGCCGCCCTGATCGCCACGCCGGCGAATGCCGGCAAGATCGCCGGCGTGGCCGATCTGCGGGGCAAGAAGATCGCCACCGTGCGCATGGCTTCGGGCGATGCCGTGCTGCGCGGCGCTCTCAAGGACAAAGGCATCAACTGGAAGAACGATGTGCAGATCTTCGAACTGAAGAATCCCGCGGCGGTGATCGAGGCGGTCAAGTCGGGCCAGGTCGACGCCGGACTGGTGTGGGGACCGCATGACCTGCGTGCCGAGGACCAGGGGCTGCGGGTGGTCATTCACTCCACCGACCTGCAACCCGGCCATCCGTGCTGCCGCCTGGTGGTCACCGAGGCCAGCCTGAAGAACCCGGTAACCTGGGAGAAATTCCTGCGTGCCATCCTGCAGGCCGAAAAATTCGCGGCCGAGAACAAGAAGGAAACCATCGATTCGATTGCCCGCTACGTCAAGATCGATCGCCAGTTGCTCTGGCGCGGCTACTACTCGCAATATCTTGACCAGTCCAGCGATCCCGACGTCAAGGGCGTGAAGCATTTCGCCGAGGTGATGTTGAATAGCGAGTTCATCACCGCCAAGCCCGACCTCGACGCCGCGATCGACGTGCGGGTCTACGAAAAGGTGCTGAATCAGTTGGCCAGGGAGAATCCCGGCGATCCCTTCTGGAAGAAGCTTCAGAAGGAATTCCGGCAGAAGGACGCCTGATGGGTCTCGGTCTCAAGCTGGAGGGTGTCAGCTTCGCCTACGATGCGACACCGGTTCTCCAGGATATCCATCTCAATATCCCGGAAGGCCAGTTCGTCAGCCTGCTGGGGGCCAGCGGGTCGGGGAAAACCACCTTGCTGCGACTGGCGGCCGGTCTGAACGAGGTCTCCAGCGGCCGGTTGTCCTGGAACGGGGTACCGGTGCGCGGCCCCAGCCTTGAGCGCGGCGTGGTTTTTCAGGACTACGCGCTGTTTCCCTGGCTGTCAGTGGTCGATAACGTCGAGATCGCCATTGCCAAGGCCAAGCCCGGCATCCGGAAAGCCGAGCGCCTGAGTGAGGCGCGCGGCTACCTCAGGCAACTTGGGCTGGCCGCGGCGATCGGCAAATATCCTGGCGAACTGTCGGGTGGCATGCGTCAGCGCGCCGCCATTGCCCGTGCATTGGCCCTGGGTTCGCCGCTACTGTTGATGGACGAACCCTTCGGGGCGCTCGATCCGGTGAACCGGGCGCGCTTGCAGGATCTGCTGCTGGAAGCCTGGGAACTCGCGACACCGCGCAAGACCATCGTCTTCGTCACGCATGACGTGGACGAGGCGATCTACCTCGGAGACCGCCTGATCGTCCTCGGATCGTCTCCCGGCCGGCAGATTGCCGAACTGCCGGTGCCGCTGGCGCGGCCACGCGAGCGCCGCAGTCTGCTCGACAGCCACAGTCTGCATCATGCACTGCGGGAACAGGTGGCCGCGACGCTGGTGCAGGATACCCTGCAGCGTCTCAGGGCTGCCTGAAACAGGACACGTGCCCGAGTCGTGACGCCCTGACCCCGCTGTTCGGCCGCGACCTGAAAGTACGAGGAGAACCACCGATGAGCGACTATATCGCCCTGGCGAACCAGGATCTTCCGTCCCAGCCGATGCCTGGAGCATTGGACGGGCCGCCCCTTTCCGCCCCCCGCTGGCCTGGCCGTGCGCTGGAAAGCGTAGCCGTCTGGGTGGTGCTGCTGCTCGCCTGGTCGGTCGCATCAGTCCATCTGCCGCTGGGCGACAACCCGCTGCTGCCATCGCCACTGATCACCGCCAAAGTCCTCTGGGAATCGCTGCCTGAACTGTGGGCGGGCACCCTGTCGTCACTGACCATCCTGCTCCCCGGATTCGCCCTGGCGACGCTGCTGGGCATCGTCACGGGGCTGGCGGTGGGGACGTCGCTGCGGCTGCAGCGGATGTTCCTGCCTTTCGCCAAGGTTGCCGGGCCGGTACCGCCGACGGTTTATATTCCCTATGCGATTGCGATTCTACCCACTTTTAGATTGTCGGCGATCTTCGTCGTCTTCATCGGTGCCTTTTGGCCGATTTTCCAGAATGCCGTTGCCGGCGCACACGCGCTCGAGCAGCGCTATCGGGACAATGCCCGGATTCTCGGGCTGCGCGGTTTCGAGTATCAGCGGCGCGTGGTTTTCCCGGCGGCGCTGCCGCACATTTTCACCGGCATGGCGGTAGGCCTCGCCTTCTCGTTCATCCTGCTCACCGTTGCCGAGTTGTTCGGCGCCAACGCCGGTCTTGGCCGCTTTGTCCAGTATTACGCAGACTTCGCCGACTATCCCCGGATGGTCGCCGGCATCCTCTATACCGGCCTGGTGACCTTCCTGGCGATGACCTTGCTCGACCGCGTTCGGCGGCGGTCCTTGTTCTGGCTGCGATAGCATGCGGCGACGCACATGGGGAGCAACTGTCGCGGCCTGGCTGCGACTCGGCAGCGGCCTGGCGCTCGGCCTGTGGGTCGGCGTGGCGCATGCGGTGCTGTTCGAGCGCAGCGTCGACGACCTGCAGCGCGAGATACGGGCGGCCGGCGCGGATGGCAAGCAACTGGCGGTCCTGCTGTCCCTCCCGGATTGCCCGGGTTGCCTGGAAATGGAAAAAACAGTCTATCGCGACATGCACACGCAGCGCGTGATCGAGCGCCGCTTCCGAACCGTTCATCTGGATCTCGCCCGTTCCGCGCCGATCACCGATAGCAAGGGGCGGGCCACGACCGCCGCTGATCTGGCGAAGGGCCTGCGCGCGTTCGGCACGCCATCGTTCGTCTTCTTTGCCGTGGACGGCAGTCTTCTTTACCGATATTCGGGCACGCTCGACAGGGCCGGCTTGCGCCGGCTTGCCGACTACGTCGTGCGGGCCAAGTACGAGACGGTCCCTTTCGCTTCCCAGGGCACTGCTCTTCGCCACCCTGGACCCTGATCGCGATGCGCTGGCGATGCTCAAGGAGTACGTTGCCGCTTTCGCCCCGGCGGGCGGACGCCCGGTCATCGGGCTGCGCGGCAACGCCGAGGCGACGGCAAGACTGATCAGCCAACTGCAACTGGTGGCCGAAAAGCGGCCCTCGGGGAAAGCTGGCTATACCCTCGACCATACCGCCGGCGTATTCCTGTTCGATGGCGGTGGTCGGCTGCGGGGCGTCGCTCCATTTGGCCAGAGCGCCGCCGACTTGCGGAGCGATCTGGCCATTCTGCTGGCTGAAGGTGCCAGCAGGCAGACGGCAGCGCAGCGGCTTTCCCGGGCCAATTGAAGAGAAGCGACCATGTCCACCAAAGTGATTACCCTGGCCGAAGCCGTCCGTCGATACACCTGGAATGGCATGCAGTACGCCAGCGGCGCGGCGCTGCCGGTCGGCTCGGATGCCATCGCCTTCGGGCGGGAACTGCTGCGCCAGAAGCGCCGCGATCTGCACGCCGTCTTTCACGCCAACACCCAGCAACTGAACCTGCTCGCTGCGGCCGGTGCCGTGACCCGAGCCGAGTGTGGTTTCAGCGGGCTGGAGGGCTTCGGCTTCGCCAACGGCCTGCGGCGGGCAGTCGAGCAGGGCCGGTTGGTGCTTGAGGACTACTCCAATCTGGGCATGACACTGCGTCTGCTGGGTGGCGCGCTGAACTGGCCATTCGTTCCGGCGACGGTCAATATCGGCTCGGATCTTCAGGACCGGTGCGCGTTCGAGCCGGGTATTCACCCCAACCGGAACAAGATACCGGCGGTGACCGATCCCTTCTCGGGCAGGCAGATCGGCGCTTTCTCGCCGCTGCGTCCGGATCTGGCGGCGATCCACGTGACGCTCGCCGATAGCGATGGCAACGCGATCATGCTCGGTACCGAGTGGAGCCGCTTCGAACTGTCGCGGGCGGCGAAGCGGGTCGTGCTGCTGGCCGATGCGCTGGTGCACACCGACTGCATGCGCCAGTATCCAAACCTGGTGCGGATCCCCGGGATCATCGTCGAGGCCGTCGTGTACTGGCCCTTCGCCGCCTGGCCGCAGGCTTCGCCCGGCATGTACGACGTTGACGAAACGCACATGAAGGCCATGAACGAGGCCCTCGGCAGCGAGCAGGGCGCGGCCGCCTACCTCCGTGACTACGTCGACAGCTACGCCGACCTCGATGGCTACCTCGAGCGCATCGGCGCCGGGAAGCGGGCCGAGTTGTCGAACGGGGCGACGGCTTTCCTGCTTGACCCCTACCGGCGCTGGCTGCTGACGCACGCCGAGGCACAAGCCCTGAGCACCGGAGGCGAGGCATGAGCAGCGATTACAGTCGCCAGGAGATGATGGCCATCGCCACCGGCCGCGAGATCAGAGATGGCGAACTGGCCATCTTCGGCGTTGGCCTGTCGATGCTCGCCGGCTACTTCGCGCAGGCGTGTCATGCTCCCCGGGTGCGGGCGATGACCGAAGGCGGCGTGTACGGCGCGACGCCCGTCGGCGGCCTGCCCTGGGGAATCGAATGCAATCGTCTGGCGGTCAATGCCGTGAGTTTTACCAGTGCGCTCGACGCTCTCGGTTGCCTGGTCGCGTCCGGTCGCTGCGACGTCGGCATCATCGGCGCGGCGCAGGTCGACCGTTTCGGCAACGTCAACACCACTGGTATCTGGGATGGCCCGATCGGCGAAAGCTATCGCCCGCCGAAGACCCGCCTGACCGGCGCCGGCGGCGCCAACGACATCGCCTGCGGTGCCAAGCGCTACCTGATCATGGTCAGCCACGAGCCGAAACGTTTCGTGGATCGGGTCAGCTACATTTCTTCGCCGGGATATCTCGACGGCGGCGACGCCAGGGAGCGGGTGGGTTTTGTCGGCGGCGGCCCTTCGGCAATCATCACCACCCTTGGCATCCTGCGGCCCGACCCGCAGAGTCACGAATTCCAGCTCGACGCCTACTTCCCGTTTTCCGGTGTCGACGAGATTCTCGCCAACACCGGCTGGAACCTGCAGGTGTCGGCCGGGGTGCGTGTCGTTCCCGAACCGACCTTACAGGAGCTGGCGGCCCTGCGCCGTGTGGACCAGACGGGCATGCTGCGCCGCTAAGCAGTTGGGCGGTGTTGGCAACGAAGCACGCTTCCCGGCCGGAATCCGCGTCGATCGGCGGTTTGATCCGACCGGGAGAGCTGCCCCCCCGCCGGCACGGCGAAATCCGGCCGCGGCCCCGGCACCGTCGTGTCACAATTCCGGGAAATCCCGGTCGCCTCTCCCGTCGCCGGCAACACCGACAATCGGCTTTGTTTACGGACCTGCTGCACCGCTTCGATTCCCCCATCAACCCTCCGCAGAAAAGGCATGCGCATGCACCACCTACCACGCTCCGGGCAAGGCCATGGCTTTGCCACCCGGGTCATCCACGCCGGGCAATCGCCTGACCCCAGCACCGGCGCCGTCATCCCGCCGATCTATGCCACTTCGACCTATGTCCAGCAAAGCCCTGGTGTCCATCAGGGACTGGACTACGGTCGCTCGCACAACCCCACCCGCTGGGCCTTCGAGCGCTGCATCGCCGATCTCGAATCCGGGGCGCAGGCCTTCGCTTTCGCCTCCGGACTGGCGGCGATCGCCACCGTGCTGGAAACGCTCGACAGTGGCGCGCACGTGATCGCCGGCGACGACCTCTACGGTGGTACCTACCGCCTTCTGGAAGGGGTGCGTCGGCGCACCGCCGGGCTCGCGGCCACGTTCGTCGACCTCGCCGATGCCGAGGCGCTGGCCGCTGCGGTGCGCCCGGATACCCGCATGCTGCTTGTCGAAACGCCAACCAACCCGCTGCTGAAACTTGCCGACCTCGAAGCGCTCGCCGCCTTCTGTCGGCGGCACGAACTCATCTCGGTGGTCGACAACACCTTTGCCACGCCGTGGATCCAGCGCCCGCTGGAACTCGGTTTCGACATCGTCCTGCACTCGACGACCAAGTACATCAACGGCCACTCCGACGTCATCGGTGGCGTCGCGGTCGTCAGCGGCGAGGCGCGGAATGCGGCGTTGCGCGAGCGGCTCGCCTTTCTGCAGAATGCCGTCGGTGCGATCAGCGGACCTTTCGACTGCTTCCTGGCCCTGCGTGGCGTCAAGACGCTCGATCTGCGCATGCAGCGGCATTGTGAAAACGCCGAGGAACTGGCCGCGTGGCTGGAACGGCAGCCGCGAGTACGCCGCGTGATCTACCCCGGCCTCGCCTCACACCCGCAGCACCCGTTGGCCCGGCGGCAGATGCGCGCCTTCGGCGGCATGATCGCTTTCGAACTTGCCGCCGATCTTGCCGGTACCCGCCGCTTCCTCGAAGCGACCGAAGTGATCACCCTTGCCGAGAGCCTTGGCGGCGTCGAAAGCCTGATCGAACATCCGGCGATCATGACCCACGCGACGATTCCGCCCGAGCAACGCGCCCAACTCGGCATCAGCGATTCACTGGTTCGCCTTTCCGTCGGCATCGAGGATGTCGCCGACCTCAGAAGCGACCTCGAAAACGCTCTCGGCAGGCTTCCCGACTAGCCGTGCGGCCGGTCAGTTGTTGGCGTTTGCTGAATTGCCCCGGGGAGTCGCGGCGCCAACGGCTCGGGCGGTGGCATCAGCCACTGCCGCGGCACTGGCTTCGCTGATCTCGACCAGTGGTTCGGCTACACGCTGGGCGGCATCGAATGCCGAGTTGGTCGCGGCGACAGCCGATTTCACCATTACCGCGGCTAGCTCGGAGCCCACCGGAGACGCCTTGGCCATCCGGTCGAAGAAAGTGCTCATCGATTGGCTGAAATCGGACTGTTGGGCGTCGCCGGTAGCCACCAAATGTTCCTGCGTGTGAGCGGAAATTTCGTAGCAGCGGCGCCAATACCAGAGCGTCTTCTCCAGAAAAGGCTGGCTCATCGCCGCATTGATCGACAGCACCTCGTTAAGGTCGCTGGCCTCGCTGAGAGCCTTGCCGTGGGTCAGTGCATCGCTCAGCAAGGAGCGAGCCGCCTGCAGGTTGAGGCTCAGCAACCGCTCCGTACCGTCGAGAGTGGTATTGGCCAGGGACGCGAACGCGTCGAGGTGACTGGCGTCGATCAATTTGTCGTGGGAAGGGGGCATGGCAGGTTCCAGTCGTTCTGGTGAGTCGATCCCGTCATTCCTGAAGCCGCGTCCTCGACGACCGACTTCCACCGGAATGGTTGCGCTGATGCGTCGGGTAGATTACGCCTTTCCCTGCTCCTGGCCAACGGATTTTTTTTCACCGCATCGTCTCCCTTTTCCAGAACGGTGGTAGCGGCGGCTGCGGCCGACGCATTCAGGTCTCCTTCGCCATGCTGACAAGAACACCCCGCAAGGCCGGCAGGAGAGCGTGATGGTATTTGTCGCAAAACCGACATCGGCAAGGGCCGCGGGTGGGGCGACCCCGCAGGTACGGGCCTGCATGGCAGGCATATTTCTTGCTTGACCCTTGTGAATCCACTCGGAGTACGCACAATGATTTCCAGCGACCTTTTCGATCAATGGCAGTCCGGCCTTGCCGACGGCAGCATCGTTCCTTATCTCGGGCCGGGCGTGCTTGCCGACGTACACTCGGAACTCGATGGTCGAAGTATTCCCGCCACCAGTGAGCAACTGATCCTGGCCCTGAATGGCGGACGCCCGATGGCACCGAAGCTGATGTACGAGTTTCCGCGCGCGGCGATGAACGTCGAACTCAAGCGCGGTCGCAGCGCGGTGACGCGCTTTCTCGACAGCACCTACGGCGACACGCGCTGGACGCGCGCCGCGGTGCACGACTGGCTCGCGACAATCCGGCCGCCGTATGTGATCGACATCAACCGCGACACGCAGCTGCTCGATTCCTATGCCGGGACTCCACACCTGCTGGTCCTCGGTTGCGCTCGCCTTGGCGGTACCGACTATCGTTTCACCCTGCATGTTTCGGATGGTTCCAGTTACCGCGCCATCGCTCCGGAGGAGGCCGATGCCGGCTTGCCGGTGCTTTTCAAACCGATGGGTTGTCCGTTGCCGCAACCCAGTTACATCGCTTCCGATGCCGACTACGTCGACTACATCACCGAACTGATGGGCGGCTTCGCGGTTCCCTCGTTCATCAAGGCGCGTCGTCGCGGCAAGCGTTATCTCCTGCTCGGCATGCGCCTGAATCGCGATACCGAGCGAATGGTCCTCTCAGACCTGATCCACGATGCCGCTGCCGACTTCGCCGGCTGGGCATTGATCGCCGAAGCAAACGACAAGGAGCGTCGCTTCTGCAAGCGGCTCGGCATCGCGATCGTTGACAGCGATGCGATGGCCCTGCTCGGCGTGGGCGTGCCGGGCTGAATCGATCTGGTCGGCAGTCAATTTGAATCCTATAATCGACGGCTCGTGGCGAAGGCATTAACCAAGCCAGTAACCATCCCCCGGCTCTGCCGGGGGATGGTTACTGGCTTGCGCAACGGGGATAGGGAAAGGTGAGGAGAGAAATCATGCGTACCGTCGGCCACCGCAAAGAGCGTCCGATCAGCTTCTCGGCTTCCGCCGCCCTTTTGGCTGAGGGTGCTCGTTTCAACGATGAAATCCACCGCCTCCCGACCGGCAGGTCGACCTTCATTCCGAAAGGTGTCTTCCGGTTCAAGACCCATGCAGACGCCAATCGTCAGCAACTGGATTGTCTGGTGGAA
>JAKOZI010000076.1 GCA_029780075.1 Pseudomonadota bacterium | reverse complement strand
ATCTCGGCCGTCGCCGCGATGGCCCCCCAGGCACACAGGTCCTCTGGCGCGCTTTGCAACGGCTCGACATGGCCGTGCAGATGTACGTCATCTTCACTCGCTCCGATCGTCCACAGAGCTGGCGCTCCTTCCCTCACGGCTATCTCCCCCCCTCGCAGTCGCCCTGACTATCGACGGAGTCAAGTGTGGGTAAAGGTCAGCGCTTGTGGGAGAGGGGTCGGGGGGCGAGATGGGGAATTCGTGGAGCATGGCTCCGCGCCCATCGAGCAATTCCGGCGTGCAAGCCGGAATGCGCCCTGCAAGGGAGGGAAACGGTCATGGCTTTTATCATCCGGGGTGTCTTGCCTAGCCATGACCGTTCGTTCAGCGCGTGGACAGTTGTTGGAAACCGGACTGCGCGCCGATTTCGGCGGCGTTGCCTTCGCCACTGACGACGCTGTCGACCCTGGCCATCGAGGGGCCACGCTGCGCCCAGAGGGTCAGTGCGTCAACCGCCTCGATGGGGCCGCTGAGCAACGCCTCGACGCTGCCGTCGCGGCGGTTGCGTACCCAGCCCGACAGGCCGAGCCGTTCGGCCTCGGCGCACAGTGACCAGCGGTAGCCCACCCCCTGGACGCGGCCGCTGATGCGCAGGTGACGGCAGATTGCGTGGCTCATCTTCAACTCCTGACTCTGGACAAGGGATGCGAGCGTCGCCATTACTGGCATAATCGTCGTCCATGAGAACAAGAAGATCAAGAGGGGGGCGGCTCGAACCGCTCGCTGCCGCCGTTTGGCGATGCTGAAAGTCCTGCTGCTGTTGCCGCTGCTTGGCGCCGCCGTCCTGTCGCTGCTGCCGAGCCGCAGTGTCGATCTGTTGCGCCACCTGGCGAGTCTCGTCGCTGCGGCGACCATGGTCTGTGCGTTTCTGCTGCTGGTCGATTTTGATGCGGGCAGCGCCGAAATCCAGTTCTTCGACACCCGGCCCTGGAATCCGCGAGTCGGGTCGCACCTGGCGCTCGGCGTCGATGGCGTGTCCTTGCCGATGGTCTTGCTGGCGACGGTCCTGTGTTTCGTCGCGATCTTCTCGTCGACCGGCATTCGCAGCGGCGCCAGGCTCTATTTCTCTCTTCTGCTGGTGCTCGAAACCTCGCTGCTGATCGTGTTCACGGCGCGCGACTGGTCGCTGTTCTATGTCTGCTGGGAATTGACGCTGATCCCCCTGTTCTTCCTGATCGACCGTCTGGGGGGCGGCAATCGTCATCGCGCCGCGCTCAATTTCGTCCTCTATACGCTCGGTGGCTCGGTGTTCATGCTGATTGCCTTGCTGCTGCTCTACGATGTCGCCCCCGGGCACTCTTTTGCAATGGCCGACATGGCCGCAGGTGGCGCGCAGTTGCCGGTACGCATGCAGATCCTGGTTTTTCTCGGCCTGTTGCTGGGCTTCGGCGTCAAGATGCCGATCGTGCCGCTGCATGGCTGGTTGCCGCTCGCCCACGTCGAGGCGCCGAGTGCGGTGTCCATCCTGCTCTCGGGGATTCTGCTGAAGATGGGCGCCTACGGGCTGATTCGCGCCGCCGCGACCTTGCCGGCGGCGGTGCAGGTCCTGCAGAACGGGTTGGCGCTGCTGGCTCTGGTCAGCCTGCTTTACGGTGCCGTTCTGGCCTGGCGGCAGACCGACCTGAAAGCGATGATCGCCTACTCCTCGATTTCGCACATGGGTGTCGTGTTGCTCGGCATCGCCGCGCTCAACCCCGCCGGCCTCAGCGGCGCGCTGACGCAGATGGTCGCGCATGGCCTGGTCGCCGGCCTGCTGTTTCTGCTGATCGGCCTGCTCTACGAACGCACGCATACCCGCGATCTTGCCGGATATGGGTCGCTCAATCGCATCGCCCCGCGCTTCGCGGTGTTCCTGGTGTTCACCCTGCTGGCGTCGGTCGGTCTGCCGGGTAGCGCCGGTTTCATCGCCGAACTGCAGGTGCTGGTCGGCGCTTATGGCCGCTGGGGCGGCTGGCTGATGGTGCTGTCGATGGCTTTGCTGGTCTCGGCGGCCTATGCATTACGTGCCATCCGCTGCCTGTCGACCGGCCCCGAGCGTCCGTTCGGCACGACGCCGGCGGGGGTGGCGCACTTCGCCGACCTGAAGCGCTCGGAGTGCGCCGCGGCCTGGCTGCTGACCGCCGGCATTGTCGGCATCGGTTTTTATCCGGCCCCCCTGCTGCGCCTGATGGCGTCGTCGGTGGGCCGGCTGGCACAGCATTTTGGAGTCTGAGTGAGTTCGCCGGTGCCTTCGCAAACTACCGCCGCGTCGGTGGCCGCAGTGCGGCACGTGCAGACCTGCCTGCAACACCTCGCGCATCTGTTGCCGGCGCAGGCGCCGCTGCGCGATTTTGTCCATCACAACACCCTGCATGCCTTCCAGCATCTGCCTTTTGCCGACGCCCTGAAGGAGGCCGCGCGTCTGAGCGGCGCGCGTCCATGGCTCGACGAAAATCGCTGTCGCGAGCTGTTCCGGCAGGGGCGCGTGGATGCCGGCGATCTCGATGCCGCCTTGCGGCAATCAGCGCAGACACGGGTTGACGAACTGCTCGGTGTCGGCACGCCAATCGCGCTACGGCGCGGCGATGTCCTGCGGGCAGCGCTGCTGTATCCGCCGGTGGCCATTTCCGCCCCGCGCTTGCGCTGGCAAAGGGAAGAGAAGGGCGCTTTCGAACGACTGCAAGCCGACCTGGACCCGGGCGCGCGGCAGCGCCTGCTGAGCACGGCGGCCGCTGATGGTGGCGATGAGCGTGCGGTCGTCGCGGACCTGTGGGCGGCGGTATGCGCTCTGGGCGCGCGATCCCCGGTGTCCGGCTGGGTTGCCGGCGGCGTCGACGCGACGCCGGCATCTGCCGTCGCCCTCTGGCACGAGTTGCTCGACCGTCTGGGTGGAAAATGGACGGTGGCGAGCCTGCTCTGCCACCTGACCGGCGAGGATTTTCGCCAGTCGCTGCAGCCGGCGCTGATCCGTCATCTCGCCGCGCATCTCGATCAGGGCCTCGCCGCCTGGAAAAACCCGGCGCAGTCGCAGGGTTTCTACGCGGCCTGGCGAGCGTGTGCCGGTAGCGACTGGGCCTGGGAACTCGACGAGTTTGCCGGCGCGCGGAGTGAAATCGAGGCACTGCCGGACGACCCGCTGCAAGCGATGGCGAGCGAACTGTTGCGCCTCGGCATCGACGAAGCACGCACCGGCGCCTATCTGCAGCGGCTGGCGCTGGAATTGCCAGGCTGGGCCGGCATGTTCCACTGGCGGGAATCACATGCCGCCGGCGACGACGCGCCGGTTCGGCTGGCCGATCTGCTGGCGGTACGGGTGATCCTCGAACGCCTGCATGCCGAACATCTGGTGCACCGCGTCTGGGGTTTGCCGCTGCCACTCGCCGAACTCGGCGAGTACTTTGCTCGTCACCCGGCCGAACTGGCCGTGCGCCACGCCTGCGGCAACCGACAGTTGCCGGAAGAACTGCTCGCCGCGGTGCGCCCGCAACTCGCCTGGCCGTCTGCGGACGTTCACGAGGGCTGGCGGCACGTCGCCGTCGCGCTTGCCGAGGCCCACAACGCCGGTATGGATGACCGCGAGCGTGCGGAACTGGCGGCGTGGCCGCTGTTCGTCCTGGCGCAGGGTCTGGGGCTTTGTGGCTGCGAACTGCGTGCGCTCGGGGCGGAGGGCGCGGCAGCCCTGCTGCGCTGTGCCGGCTCGCTCGATGACGAGCAGCGTGGCGAGGTCTGGCTGCTGGCCTACGAGCACCATTATCGGCGGCAGATTCTGGCGGCGCTGCAGGCCAACCACGGCCGCGCGCCGGTGCCGACCGGCACGGCGCAGTTCGTGTTCTGCATGGACGATCGCGAGGAGGGGACCCGACGCCACCTCGAAGAGGTCAATCCGGCGATCGAGACTTTCGGTGCGGCCGGTTTCTTCGGCTTGCCGATACTCTGGCAAGGTCTTGACGACGAGGTGCCGACGGCCCTGTGTCCGGTCGTGGTGCGTCCCGAGCATGCCGTGCGAGAAGAAGTGCTGCCTGGCTGCGAGGCGGCGCAGCGCGTGCATCAACGTCGCCGCCAGTGGCGCCTGGCGTGGCGTGAGAGGCTGCATCAGGGGAGTCGGCGCGGCGCCCTGGCGGCCGCGCTGCTGATCGCCGCCGCCGCGCCGTGGGCGCTGCTGGGACTGCTGGCGCGAACGCTGGCGCCGGGACGCCTGGGGGCCTGGCTCGTGCGCACCCGGGACGCCTTCGACCAGCCGGTGCCGGGCGGGCTCAAGCTGACTGCCGAAGCCGGCGAAGCAACGCGCGTCGCCAGTCCCGAGGCGCCGCGGCTCGGCTTCGGAGAAGCCGAGCAGGTCGCGCGCATCGGCGGCTTCCTGCGCAGTATCGGGCTGACGACGCACTTCGCACCGCTGGTGGTGATCGTCGGTCACGGCTCGGACAGCCGCAACAACCCGCATCTCGCCGCTTACGATTGCGGGGCCTGTTCCGGCCGCCATGGCGGGCCGAATGCACGCGTGTTCGCGGCGATGGCCAACCGGCCGACGCTGCGCGCAAGTCTCGCGCAGCAGGGCATCGTGATTCCGGCGACGACGCATTTTGTCAGTGCCGAACACAATACCTGCGACGAGACCTTCGTCTGGTACGACCTTGCACTGCTTCCGTCCAGCCACCAGCAAGCCTTTGCCGCGCTGCGCAAGGATTGTGAGGAGGCGCTGCACCTGCACGCTGTCGAGCGCTGTCGCCGCTTCGCCTCGGCACCGCTTGCTCCCTTGCCGTCACAAGCACGGCAGCACCTCGCCGACCGGCGACACGACATCGGGCAGGCCCGCCCCGAACTCGGGCATGCGACCGTCGCCGCGGCGTTCGTGGGACGTCGGGCGATGAGCCGCGGAGCGTTTTTCGATCGTCGCGTTTTCCTGATCTCCTACGACCCGCTTGCCGATGCCGACGGCCGCGTGCTGGAGGCGACGCTGCTGGCGGCGGGTCCGGTCGGGGCGGGAATCAATCTCGAATATTACTTTTCGACGGTGAACAACGAGGGATACGGCTGTGGCAGCAAGGTCACACACAACCTCGCCGGCCTGTTCGGGGTGATGCAGGGCGCCAGTTCAGACCTGCGCACCGGCCTGCCCTTGCAGATGGTCGAGGTGCACGAGGCGATGCGGCTGCTGGTGGTCGTCGAGCAGCAACTGGAAATCGTCAGCGCGATCTACCAGCGGCAACCCCCCCTGCAGGAACTGATCGGCAATCGGTGGGTCGTCCTGGCAGCCAAGCACCCGCAGAGCGGCGCGATCCACCTCTTCGATCCGGCCAGCGGCTGGCAGCCCTGGAACGACAGCACCGGGCAGCCGGCGGCCCTGCCCGCGGTGGAGCGTTCGGCCGACTGGTTTGCCGGTCGCCGCGATCCCCTCTCGCCGGCCTTGCTGCGCTGCCCGGTGAGTACCTGATGGACTGGCTGGAAGCCCTGTTGCCGGCGCTCGCGGCGACGACGCGACTGGTCTGGCTGGTGCCGCTGTTGCCCTTGCTGGCCGCTGCGGCAATCGGCGCTGGCCTGCTCCTGCGGCGATTCAATGGCGACGCCGGCGAGCCGCTGATCGCCGCGATGGCCAGCGCCGGTGCACTCGCGGCGCTGTTGCTGCTGCTGGTTTTTGACCTGGCGGCGCTCGGCGGTGCCGCGTTCGAACCGATGGTCTTTGGCGAATGGTTGCGGATTGGCGCGATACCGGTGCGCCTGTCATTCGTGCTCGACGCCTACAGCCTGCCGGCGGCGACGCTGGTCGCCCTGGTCGCCTGGCTGGCGCTGCGCTTTTCGGCGACCTACCTGCACCGCGAGAGCGGTTTCCCGCGCTTTTTCCTCGGCATGTGCCTGTTCCTGACCGGGATATTGCTGATCGTCCTTTCCGCCAACGCCGTGCTTGCCTTCGTCGGCTGGGAACTGGCCGGCATCAGCTCGTGGCTGCTCATTGCCTACAACTGGGAAAGGCCGCTGGCCACCGGCAACGCCTTGTTCGTCTTCCTTGCCAGCCGTGTTGGCGACGCCGGTTTCATGCTCGGGATCGGGCTTGCGGTGTGGTCGGCGGGGACCGTCGAGTGGGTCTGGCTGGCCGGCGACGGCAGCATGGCCACGGTCACGGCCCGCTTGCTGGCGGCCGGTTTCGTGCTGGCGGCGCTGGTCAAGTCGGCGCAACTGCCATTCACGCCCTGGATTGCCCGTGCCCTCGAAGGCCCGACACCGTCGTCGGCGGTGTTCTACGGCTCGCTGATGGTGCACGCCGGCGTCTATCTGGTCTGTCGTCTGCAGGGACTGTTGCTGCAGGTGCCCGACCTGCTGGCCCTGCTGGCCGTCGTCGGTCTGACCACGGCCTTGTACGGCGGCCTCTGCGCGCTGGTGCAGAGCGACGTCAAGTCGGCGCTCATTTTCTCGGTCGTGGCGCAGGTCGGATTGATGTTCTTTTGTTGTGGTCTCGGTCTGTTCTGGCTCGCTGCGGTGTATTCCGGCCTGCATGCGGCCTGGCGTGCCTACCAGTTCCTGCTCGCCCCGGCGTACATGCACCTGGTGCGTCGTCCAGCGCGGCCGTTGCCGCGTTGGCTGGCCGCGCAGCGCTGGTGCTACACCGCGGTGTTGCAACGCTTCTGGATCGAAGCTCTGGCCAACAGCCTGCTGACCCGCCCGACTCTGGCTCTCGGCCGCGACGTGCGGGCACTCGACGAACGTTTCATCGACCCGCTGGTCGGCGCGCCGCGCGACGATGAACCGGTGCTCGGCACGGACGCGAGCGATCAACTGATCCGCGGTCATGGTCTGGCCGGGCGCGCGTTGTTCGCCTTCGCGAACCGCCTGCAGCGCCTGGAGAGTCGCCTGCTGCTCAGTGGCGACGGTGCGCTGAGCCGGGTCCTGCGGCGTGGCGTCAGCTACGCGGATGCCATCGAGTCGCTGCTCGAACAACCGCGTTATCTGATGTTGATGGTCATGGCGACGCTGGTGGTCATTCTGTGAACGAAGTCCTCTGGGCCGCTCAAGCCGGTTACCCGCCGCTGGCGACGCTGCAATGGTTGCCGCTGGCTGCCGCCGTGCTGCTGATGATCATGCGCGAGGATGACCTGGCGCTGGTCCTCGGGCGCCTGTTTGCGGTTGCCGAACTGGTGGTGGCGATCGATCTCTACGCCCGCATCGATGTGACCCGCAATGTCCTGCAGTTTGCCGAGAGACTTGATGTGTTCGCCTACCATGCCGCGGCCGACGGCGTCAGCGTGCTGTTCATCCTGCTGACGGCGCTGCTCGGCGTGCTGCTGTCATTCTATGGCATGGCGCGCCAGCAGCTCACGCCGGTGCAACTGCTCAGTGTCCTGCTGCTCATCGAATCGTCGCAGATGGTGATGCTGACGACCATGAATCTGCTGTGGTTTGCCGCCGCCTCGGCGGTGCAGCTGGCGCTCGTGGCTTACCTGCTCTGGCGCTGGGCCTCGGCCAGAGAGGAGAACCTCGCCCTGTCGCGTTTCCTGCAGTATCAGCTCTTCGGCTGGTGCCTGTTCGTCGCCGGTGCCGTGGTGCTGGTCTGGAGCCACGCCGACGTCCTCGGCGGACACTGGAGCTTCGATCTCTTCGAACTGCTGCAGACGCCACAGATCGGCAAGTACCAGTCGGTGGCGTTCTACCTGCTGTTCTACGGCCTGGCCATTCGCACCCCCTTGTTTCCGCTGCACGGCTGGCTGCCGAACTCCGCCGGCTATGGGCTGATCGCCGTCGGCCCGGTGCTCCTGCTCGGCGTCAAGGTCGGCATTTATGGCATGGCGCGCTTCCTGCTGCCGCTGACCGCCGAAGCGGTCATGATCTGGCAGTCCTACGTCGTCGCTTTCGCCATGGTCGGCGTTTTTTTCGCGGCGATCATGGCCTTCCGGCAGGCCAACCTGCGCCGCCTGATGGCCTTTGCTGTCGTCAGCCACACCAGTCTGATCGTGATCGGTCTGTTTACGCTGCATCCGGCCGGGCTGCAGGGGGCGCTGCTGCTGGCGGTGAACTTCGGGCTGGCGATCACGCTGATGCTGCTGATGGTCGGCTACGTCTACCGCCGCACCGGTACCACCAGCCTCGACCGCCTCGGCGGCCTGTTCGATCGCGTGCCCTTCATTGCCGTCGCCTTCCTGATCGGCGGCCTGTCGTTGCTGGGGATGCCGGGGACACCCGGTTTCGACGCCGTGCACCTGGTGCTCGAAGCCGCCATCGAGACCTTCGGCGCCTTGCCGACGATCGCCACGGCGCTGGGCAATGTGGCCGCTGCCGGTTTCCTGCTGTGGGCTTTCCAGCGCGCCTTTCTTGCGCCGCGGCCCAGGGACCTGCCGGCCGCGCGCATCGCACGAACCAGTCCCATGGAATATTTCGTCGGTGGCGCGACGCTGCTGGTGTTGCTGGCCGCCGGCTTCTACCCCGAGCCCTGGCTGCAACTGACCGACACTGCCACGCAGGCCCTGGCCGCCTATTTTCAACATGGCTGAACTCGCCGCCTGGCCACTGCTGAGTATCCTGCTGGCGCTGCCGGTGGCCGGCGCGTTGCTGACGGCGCTGCTGCGGCGCGCCCCCTGGGCGCAGTGGATCGCGCTCGGCACCGCCACGATGACGCTGTTGTGCGCACTGCTGATCGTCGCCGCCTTCGACCGCGCCGACCCGGACTTCCAGTTGCTCGATTCGGCGGACTGGGTGAGCGGGCTCGGCGTCCGCTATCTGGTCGGTGTCGATGGCCTCTCGCTGCTTTTCCTGCCGGCAACGGCGCTGCTGTTCTGCGGCGCGATTGTCGCCGGGTGGCGGGTCAGGGCAGCCGCCTCGCCGCTGGCGCCGGGCCTGTACTTTGCGCTGCTGCTGTTGCTCGAAGCAGCCACGCTGGGCGTCTTCTGCGCGCTCGACAGCATCCTGTTCTTCTTCTGCTGGGAGTTCACCCTGCTGCCGCTGTACTTCCTGGTCAGCCTGTGGGGCACCGGGGCGGGCCGCCAGGCGGCCGCGGTGCGCTATTTCCTGGTCATGCTGGCCGGTGGCGTGCCGCTGTTGTTCGGTCTGCTGGCGCTGGTTTTCGGGCAGGCTGCCGGCGGTGCCCTGGCGTTCGACCTGCCGACGCTGCTGGCGACACCGCTGCCCGAGTCGACGCAATATCTGGTGTTCCTGTTGCTGCTCGTCGGCTTCGGCGTCAAGGTACCGCTGGTGCCGCTGCACACCTGGTTGCCGTCGCTGGCCATGGGCGCGCCGGCGGCGGTCACCGCGCTGCTGGTCGGGCTGAAACTCGGCGCTTATGGCCTGATTCGCTTCGCCATTCCGCTGGCGCCGATCGCCGCGCGCGACCTGCACTGGCTGCTCGCCGGTTTCGGCACCGTGGCCATCCTCTACGGCGGCGTCGCCGCGCTGGCGCAGAGCAATCTGCGCAGTATCCTGGCGTACGCGAGCCTGGCGCATGTCGGACTGGTGCTGCTCGGCCTGGCCGCGTTCTCGGTTTCAGCGCTGCAGGGCGTGCTGTTGCAACTGCTCAATTTCAGCCTGTCTGCCGGCGGCAGCTTCCTGGCGCTGGCCTTTCTGCAGCGCCGCACCGCTTCCACCGACATCAGCCAACTCGGTGGCCTGCTGCGCAGCATGCCGGTGCTGTCCGGTTTCTTCCTGCTGTTCGGGCTGGCCGGCATCGGCCTGCCGGGCACCAGCGGCTTTCCCGGCGAACTGCTGATCATCGTCGCCGCGCTGCACTCCCATACCGGCGCCGGCCTTGCCGCCCTGTTCGGCATGGTGCTCGCCGCCGCCGGTTTCCTGGCGCCGTTCCGGCAGGCTTTCTTCGGGCCGACGTGCAATCCCGACGTGGCCGATGCCGACGATCTCTTGCCACGCGAGGTGGCGGTGCTGCTGGTACCCGGCCTCCTGATTCTGGCGATTGGCGTCTATCCGCTGCCGGTGCTTGAACTGATCCGGCCAGCCGCCGAGGCCTGGGTGGCGGCGCTGGCGGGGTTGTAGGCGGCCGGGCTCGTGCTGGTTCGAGTGTACGCAAGAAACGCGTTCCTGGGGTTCAAAGCAGCCGTATGTCGTCCCCGCCGATCGCCACCTTTCCCTTTTTCAAGGCCTCCAGTTCATGAATCAGTGTCATGTCCTCACCCTGCGCGGCGTGAATGTCGACATCGACGGCCGGGGGAATCGCTAACGCCGCCAGTCGATCGAATACCGGCCGCATGGCAGCTTCTGGATTGCGGAAGAAGGCGCTGCCGCGGATACGGACGAATTGCCAGCCAAGCCGTTCGAGGACGGCCTGCCGTGCCATGTCTTCAGCAAGTCTCTCCATCGGGTGATAGCGATCACCGTCGCATTCGATGGCCAGTCGCCTGCCCGCGCCTTCGACGACCATGTCGATCCGGTAGTAGCCGACCGGCCACTGCGACCTGACCCGGAAACCCGCGTCCACCAAACGCTTCAGCACATCCCGCTCGAACGGCGACTCTGTCCTGCCGATCTCCCGTTCGTTCGCACGCAGGCAAGCTGACGGGTCCCGGACGTGTTGCAACAGTTTCAGCCGGATGTCGTTCGGCCTGAGGTGTCGATCGGGATCGAAGGAGTGAACCACCCATAACTGATCGCGTGCCCGGCTGGCGGCGACGTTGTAGCGCTTCTTGATCAGCTCGAAAGCGCCTTCCCCAGTCGTGCGCAGCATCCCTTCTTCGGGCGGGCTGTCGACCATCGAAAGAAAGATGATGTCCCGCTCGTCGCCCTGGAACTCCCCCGAGATGCCGGCCTGGATACGGCGATTCGCGATCTCGACGTCGGGAATTTCCTTGTGCAGCAGCGACTGGATGAGCAAGGCCTGCGCCTCGCCAAGCATCGAGATCACGCCGATCGTCTTGCCGGCGTAGGTCGGATGCCGGAGCATCGCCTTGATCGTGTCGATGATCCGTCGCGCCTCGGTCTGGTTGGTGTCGCCTTCGCGGATGCCATCGACGCGACAGGCCACGCACGCCGGTTTGATGGCGGTCGAGTTCGACTCGCGCAAGGGACGGATCGTGCCTGCGTACGAGAGCTGGTTGCTGAAGGCGATGATTTCCGGAACACAGCGGAAATGCTCGACGAGCCGGATGGCGTCGCCGAATGACTGCCGGCCGATGTCGTAGATCGAGCACAGATGGTCAAACAGATGCGCGTTGGGAATATCCTGCAGCATGGCCTGGCGGAGGTTATCCAGCATCGCCTGCCCTTGGCCGACACCGAGAGGCGTTACCTGCTCGTGATCGCCAACCACGATCACCTGCTTGCCGAGGTAAAGCGGAATCAACGCATTGAGGTCGGCCTGGCTGGCCTCGTCGACGATCACCACGTCGAAGCGCGTGGAACCCGGGTCAAAGCTCTCGGCCATGATCGAAATCGGCATGATCCAGACCGGCACCGCCTCGGCACACTGCTTCATCGATTTTCGCGCTGCCGAGAGCAGATCCTGCCGTCTGTCCAACTGCCGGGTCGAAACAAGTCGTCTGGTCGTATCCAACCAGCCGACCAATGCCTGACGAATCGATTGATTGCCCTGCAGCCGCGCGAGCTGTTTGCCCCACGCCCTGGCGTCGATAAGCTGTTCGGTGACCTGGCGAAGGCTCTCGCGCTGCTGGTCGATCTGTCCCTGCAAGGCATGGGCGTCGAGCCGGTCCCGTTCGACCAGGGTGTCGTGGATCTGTCGCCACGTCCACGCCATCGCGAAATCGCCCGGAATCGTTCCCGCGTCGTGTGGCGGCACGCGCTGAGTGATCGACTCCGCCCAGCCCGCTGCGACAAGCCGAAGCCTGCCAGCCAGTGCGTCACGTTCGGTGACCAGCGGCTTCACCATCTGCAGGCGGCGAGCATAGTCCAATGCCGCAGCGTAAGCCTGCGGACTGCGCAAGTGAACCGCGTCGACGATGCGGTCGAGGCAACCCCGGTTCGCCGTCGTTGGATCGACCTGTGTCGCCAGGTTCGCCAGGCGCTTGAAGCCAAGCTCGCACTCGCGCAGTTTGCGTCGCCCCACCTCCGCTACCAGCGTCGCAGGCAAAATCGACGAAACCAGGCGTTCAATGGCCAGGTACTCGGAAATCGGGCTGGCCTCGCGCGGAATCCGCGCCAGAAGCTCATCCAGCTTCAAACCCTCGGACGTCAATCTGGAGGCGAGTGGCAACCAGACCGAGCCATGCCAGTCGAGGCAGCGGCGGATCTCCGCGACCAGGGCACGACAGGCGAGTTCCGGTGCTTGTCCAAGGCCGTTGAAAGCCTGCTTGAGGTGCTGGCCGACCAGCGCATTCCAGGGCGTCTCAAGGCTCAGACGAGAAACCTCGAGTTCGGCAAGGCACGCCAGTGCCGCGAAATGATCACGGTGGCTGGGTTGCCCGGCCGTGACCCGTGCGGTCTTGATGAACAGCCGCCATTCCGGGCGGGTGGCAAGCTGCAGGAATCCCAGCCTGCCACCGCCGTCGAGGTGTGCACCGACCTGAGTCGCAATCTCCAGTTGCTTCGGGGCAGGCATTGCCGGCGAAAGTTGCGGGCGATGATCAAGCACCAGCGCGTGCCGCGAATTGGCCTCCACGGCCCGATCAATGTGGGTGATCAGCCGCTCCCACACGGCCCGTTCGCCGCCACCGTGAATTCCCGCGGTGATCGCGTACGGGCGCCAGGCCTGCCGGCGCAAGCCGTCGGAGAACTCGGTAAGCAGCTCGTGCCCCAAACGTTCCAGAACTTCGCCGCTGCCGTCCGACGCGATCCAGTGGTCGACGCCGGGCGTCAGGTCCTGGGTGAGCAGCTGCTGAACCTCCGACACCATGACCGCGAACTGCCGCTCGGAAGGCAGCGTCGCGAGCTCGGGCAGGGGTAGTCGCGCGTGTTGTTCTTCCGCGGCGGTAAAGGACGTGCCCAGGGCGTACAACCGTGCCAGATCCGGCGCGGACAGGCTGAGGTCGGCACCCAATCTCACCGGCTGCGGGATCCAGGCGTGCGCATCGCGGTGCTCCGCAACGAACCGGGCGCCCTCTGAAGGCGTGAAATGCCGATCGCCGACGACGATCTCGCGATACTCGTTTTCGAGCGCCTCGCGCAGTTTGTTGCTCGCCAGCCTTGTCCGGGTCAACAACTCCCGTCGATGAGTCTCGAACTGCCGCGCCCTGTCGAGCAAGCCCTCGGCGCTATCGCCGGTCAGACGTTCGGTGATCGAACTGACTGCCGACTCCAGGTGCCTGCGCGCGTCCTGATCGCTGCCGAGAACGGAGACCGCCAACGGTCGAAGCCTCTCGGGCACCTTGTCGCGCACGACGCGCAAGGCTTTGGCGGTTTGCGCGGTCACCAGGATCGATTTGCCCTGCGCCAGCAAATGCCCGATCAGGTTGCCGATGGTGTGCGTCTTGCCGGTCCCGGGCGGCCCCTGGACAAGCACCGAACCACTCAGTTCCAGCCGGCGGATGATCTGCAGTTGCTCGTTGTTGGCCTCTTTCGCGAGCAGGATGTCGTCGTCGCCGAACCCGGCAGCCGGGCCGTTCGTACCGTTGGCGCCGGTGCCGAGGCCGGCGGCCTCCCATTCGTCCAGTGTGCCGGTGATCTGCGCCAGGGCGGGCGGGAAGACTTCCCGGCCTTCGATGTCGTCGATGATGGCGTCGACAGCATTGGCGATGCCGGCGACCCGTTTGCGCAGGATCAGAACCGGCTCGCGGTAGAGACGTGGCGTTGGGCTGGCGCCGTCGCGGGGCGGGCCGTCGAGGAACTCTCCATCGTTCGGCGAAACCGTCTGAATGAAGGCTTGCAGAAAGGCGTCGGTGTCTTGCCAGCCGAAAGGATGACAACCCAAGGCTTCGAGTTCGCACTTTCGGTTGGCGATGGCGGCCGGCTTGACATCCTGCAGATCGACGAACAGGCCACCATAGATCTCGGGCTCACGCTCGGTCTCGTGGATCGTGAATTCCGGAAGATTGGGATCAAATCGCAGCTCGACGCGCTTGAGCAGGATCGGGTGGTTTATGGTTACTGCTCCGTCGACGCCGGAAGTGGCCTGCCAGAGCAGGTGGCCGTCGGCGGCGAGGAGTTCGAGTTCTTCTCCGTCCTTCTCGAGAAGGGAATGGATGTCGTAGAAGACCCGGAAAAAATCCATCGCCTGGCGTGCGGCGAGCTCGGGTGCGGCCCATGCCCTGCGCTGTTCAGTCCAGGCAGCGAAGTCAGCACGTCGTTCGCCGTCGTCGTCGAAGCGAACCGTGATGGTCTGCCCTTCCTCGTCGGCCAAATTTTGACTTTCGGCGACAACGGCCGCCTGCGCAGGGTCATCCCACCCCGGTAAAAGCCACGCGGCGATCGACGCCGGCAGCGTCGGGCTGCGCGTAAGCGTCGGGCGTTGCACGCGCAGCAGAATATCAGGGACTTCCGAGCTCGTTTCGGCCGGCACCGGGCGGCAGATCAGCATGGCCGGGTGATTCTGGAGATCGGCCAACCGGACCACTTTCGGCTGTTCGGCGAGAACGCGAACCGGGCGGAAACGAAGCTGGTTGGCTTCTTTCAGAAAATGGTAAAGCTGCAGGACTTTGCTTTTGACACTCACGACGAACTCTCCCGTGACTCGCTTTGCTTATTGGTGCCGTGCAAGGAAGCTGCGGCACTAGTCGGCCGGACGTGCTTCATTCCGGAATCTCGACGACTTTCGTCCGCGGATCGCGAGCAAGGTCCTCTTCGACTTTTTTGTATCCTCTGACTATGTCGTCTCCAGTCTTGAATGCTGCGGATGATCGCGCTGGCGAGTAAGCTCCTTGGAAAACCTGAAGGCCAAGTCCTATATCCCAGACGTAGTCCCCAAATCGGAAAAAGCGATCATGGCCACTATCCCGGAAAGCGGAATTTGGCACCATGGAGATCTTCAAACGCTTGACTTTTTTCGATGACAACCTGGCCATCACATCCTTGAAATCACCCTTTACATCCTCCAGATTGTTATTGCCGAGTTCCGGCGTCCATGCCGACAATAGCGACACGTATCGCGCGCCATCCGCATCCCGATCAAGCAAACGCAAGAAGCGTGTAATACCGGATAGTTGTGTCTGTGGGCAGCAGAAGTGCTGCGAAACTGCGTAGCGGTCAACGATGGTTACGCGCTTGATCGGTGCAGCCGCGAGTGATCTGAAACGCAGTGCCCATATGTTGTCGAACGTTTCGCCAAGCTTGATATGAATGCCTGACTGATCCAAGGCTTTCTGGAATGTTTTGGCTTGTCCAGCAGAAGCAAGTCGGCACACCTCGATATCTTGAGCACCTGCGACAGGCCTGGATAGCTCATCTTCGGCCAGTTCAAAATCCACTTCCGCACGACCATCGTCTACCAGAGCCAAGGAAGTGATACCAATGAGCTGGCTGATGTTGTCAGCTTTAAGAGTTCCATCCCATCCACTACCGCATGCACGTAGTGGTGCCCGCTCCAGCATTTCCTGCCATAACGTTCGAAGCTTTTGCGGCAATTGCTGCACGGCCGCCTTGAGCCTGGAATTCTCAAACGAGTCGCCATCGTGTGTGAGCAGGCCTACACGTCGCCACACTTCGAGCAGAGACTGGTGACAGGTGTGAACTTGCGCAGCAGTCCAGGCGGGGTCAGGCGCAAGGCTATCAGCGTCGATGACGAAAGGAACCAGCATGCTCATCGTCCTGAAAATTTTTCTCGGAAAGATTCTTCGAAGAAGCCTCCAGGCCATTCGTCGATAAAGTCTCCCTCTTCGTCAATCCCGAGTTCGACAAATCGTCTGCCACCTTGAACCGGCTCGACAAAAACCACCCCAATCTGAGTAGGGCTTACGGATCCTTCGCGAATTCGCCGCATAAGCCGGAGGATCAGGTGTTCGCTGTGCGTTTCGATGAGGAAGCTCATTCCCCGTTTGGTCGCACCGTCGATGAACAGATCGCCCAGGGCCACCTGCATTGCCGGGTGAATATGAAGCTCGGGTTGCTCGATCGCCAGCACACTCCCGCCAGGCGCCACCGCGCCAACAACGATCGGCAACACCTGCGAGATGCCGACACCGACATCGGAAGGGTCGAGTCGAAAGCCGGAACGCGTCTCAACGAGCTTGATTTCCGTGCTCTTCGGGGCCTCCCTGAGCAGATCGAGAAGTTGCGCCCTGTCGAGATCACCCTCAACGGCGTTTCGGAAGGCGTCGGCATCCACTTGCGCCAGATGCTTCCTTTCCAGCTCATATCCGGAGTTCAGGCGATCCTTGCCGACAAGCCACTGACTCACTTCGTCTATCAGGTTCGGCGAAGTGTCTTCATCTTCAAGTGTCTTCCACGCTGCTAGTCCTTCGGACCAGTCGCTCAGTTCGGCCGATGGAATGCCTTTGCGGGGTGGCCGGGCGCGCAGGGGTCCGACATAGCGAAGGCCTTGCAGCCAATTCTGCAGCAGCTTGCCTGGTCCGATGATTAGGCGGGCGAGAAGTTCAGTAGCCTCCCAAGCTTGAATCTTCGCAATGTAGCCCATGTCGTGCTGGTTGTATTCGAGCGTTTCCTCCTCCTCCGAGATTGCCTCTGGGAGGTTCAGAATCTCCCTCGGGGAGAGGGACAAGTCAGGTATCGGATCTTGTGGGGTCTGAAGCCACTTCCTAATGCCCTCGAATTTTGAAACCGACCCCTTAAGACGCGGCGACACATGTGCTACCCACAGCCCGCGTTCGTGCTGCGGAGCTGTGTCTTCATCCTCTAGGAGTAGCGAATTGTTTTCGTCACAGATCTTCACATGCTTTATTCCTCGCTTGATGCGGACGAACCCAGCACTATTCAGGCCGACCGTATAAGCGGAAGCGACCGGGAGTTTCTCGGCCTCGTCCCACTGTACTTCGATCCCCACCGTCGCCGAATGGACCGACTGCAATACGGCTGTTTGTTCCTGTAACAACTCGCCCACACGCCTAAAGGCCGCATCGGAAAGGAAGTCCGGCTGCTCTTGCTGCGGCGCCATTATTGGCAATTCCCCTCCGGTCAGTTCCATGTGCACCCGAATCCGGATTGTGCGACTCAAGTCCTGACCATGCACGAAGCTCCTGAATCCCCCGAGATCGAGTGCCCGCCCGGAAACCGGTGTGCTGATGGCATCCAGATTGCGCCGATCGAGGACATCCTTCATGTACAGCAGCGCCTGCAGAATCGTGCTCTTGCCGGCGCTGTTGGCGCCAAAGAGCAGGGTGATGGGTTTGAGGTCCACGCGCACCCGCTCGGAGATGCCCTTGAAGTTCTCGATTTCTATCGCCGTGATGCGCATTCGATATTCCTTTCCTGCCGGCCGCGAAAGCGGCGTAACCCTGTTGAGCTGCCTGCGATGATT
Source organism: Pseudomonadota bacterium (assembly GCA_029780075.1). Lineage (GTDB taxonomy): Bacteria > Pseudomonadota > Gammaproteobacteria > Burkholderiales > Rhodocyclaceae > Accumulibacter. The sequence goes on along the minus strand of JAKOZI010000076.1, from coordinate 73,964 downwards.
TTCGTTGCTACCCTGGCTCAAAAGCAAGCAGTGTGCCAGGTTCCGCATGGCGAAGCGAACGCTGCCGGTTCCTCAGCGCTTGACGCCATGGCGGTTCATCCAGTTGGTGAACGTCTGGTAGTTGCCGAAACCCAGCAGTCTCGCGGCTTGCGTCCTGTTGTCACGGGTGTGCTCCAGGGCGCGCTCGATGTAATGCCGCGCCACTTCGGCCAGCAGCGCTTCCAGGTCTACGCCGGGTTCCAGAGGTCGGTTCAGGATGCTGTCGGTGTCCGGCGGTGCCTGTGGCGAAACCAGGATCGCGTCCTTGATCGCTTCCAGACTGATGTTCTCTTCGTCGGACCAGACCGCCGCTCGCTGCAGCGTGTTCAGCAACTCGCGGACATTGCCCGGCCAGGCGTGCTGAAGCATAAGATTTTTTGCGGCGGCAGAAAGTGTTTTGTGCCTGAAGCCCAGTTCCGCCGCCTGGTTGATCTGCAGCAGCAGCGCGTCGATCAACAGCGAGAGGTCGCCGGCACGTTCGCGTAGGGGCGGCAGTCTGACGATCGCCACCGCGAGACGATAGAACAGGTCCTCACGAAAATTGCCTGCGGCGACTTCGTTGATCAACGTCCGGTTGGTGGCGGCGACGATGCGGACATCGATCTTTCGGGGTTCGCTGGCACCGACCGGGGTGACCTCGCCCTCCTGCAGGGTGCGCAGCAGCTTGACCTGGATCGGCTTGGGCAACTCACCGATTTCGTCGAGGAATATCGTTCCGCCGTTGGTCCGTTCGAAGTGCCCCTTGCGGTCGGCGACCGAGCCGGTAAACGCGCCGCGTTGGTGACCGAAGAATTCGGATTCGACGAGTTCCGGCGGAACCGCGCCGCAGTTGACGGCGATGAAGGGTTTGTCCACGCGTGGGCTGGCGCGATGGATCGCCCGAGCCATTAACTCCTTGCCCGTGCCGCTTTCGCCTTCGATCAGCACCGGGATCGAGCGCACGGCGATACGCCGCGCTTGCGCGATCACACGCTTCATGGCCGTGCTGCGGTGAAGGATATGGCTGAATTCGGCATCTTCGACCGCCGCGCCCTGAGACATCGAAGCCAGGCGTTCATCCGAGCGCTGCATCCAGTGCGGGATGAACTCGGCGGCGATGTCGAAGGGAATGCACGCTTCCTGGACACCGGCTTGCGGCGAGGACTGGATCAAGCGCGCCGGGTGGGTGGTCTTGGCAAGCAGTATCCAGACCGAGGCCATGGCCGGCGTGCCAGGGCTGAGATGGTAGGTCCGCTGCACCTCGCGCGGTTGCTTGATGTTGTCCAGGACCGCCACGGCGTGTTGGTAAATCTCGCCGAAATCGATGGGCGAAGACAGTTTGACGGCATGAATGTCGATGCCGGCGATGGTTTTGCTGGCCAGCCACTCCCGGAAGACCTCGGCCTCCTGCGCAGCAAAATCGCTGAGCAGATGAATGCTTTCAAATTGCTCGGCCTGTACGGCTTGACCAATCGGTCCCGGAGTGCTGTCGGGGTCGCCGGCGGCAGCTTTCAGATCCGTGCGGCCGATCCAGGCAACGAGGGTGCGCTCAACCATTCCAGTCGCGCAGCGCATCCCGAATGACTTTGCTGCTGGAGGCGCATTCGCCGGCGGCCACGGCGCCGCGGATGATGGCGGCCATCTCGGGCGGCAAGGCGATGCTGATTATTTCGGCGGTGGCCATGGGCACCTTCTACGGCAATCGACAGGAACGTCTCTTGCCAATGTAGCAAGCAGGGGAGGTGGTGGCAACAGAGGGTGGCAACAGAGGTCGCGGCACACATCGGTCGTCGACTGACGGCAGTCCGGTGCGACTCGTTCTACAATGCGTCCTCCTGCATTGTTGACCAAAGTCGCCGCCATGTTTCGAACGCTCAATCAACCGTCGCTGTGGGCGATCACCCTGGCGGCGGCCGGTATCCTGATGGTCACCATGGGGGCGCGGCAATCGCTCGGGCTCTTTCTTTCGCCGCTGAATACGGCCACCGGTCTTGGCGTGGCGTCGATCAGCCTGGCGATGGCCGTCGGGCAATTCACCTGGGGCGCCATTCAGCCTCTCGCCGGGGCTGCCGCTGATCGCTTCGGACCGGGGCGGGTGCTGCTGGGCGGGCTCCTGATGCTCGCCCTCGGTAGTGCGCTGACGCCGTTCATGAGCAGCACCTGGGGACTGATTGTCTCGCTCGGCCTGCTTTCGGCGATCGGTTCGGGGGCAGGGAGTTTTTCGGTTTTGATCGGGGCTTCCAGCCAACGCCTGCCGATCACCGCCCGCGGCGCCGCTTCGGGGGTGATCAACGCCGGTGGCTCGTTCGGCCAGTTCGTCTTCGCGCCGATCCTGCAGGCGCTGATTCAGGTGCTCGGCTGGATGGGGGCGATGTGGTCGCTGGCGTTGATGACCCTGGCGGCCTTGCCCCTGGTGCGGGTGGTCTCGAAGCCGGTCGAAAATCCACCCGCCTCTTCTGCTGGTGAAACGGGCCTGTGGCGGAGCGTGCAGGGCGCGATGGCGGACGGGAGCTATCTGCTCCTGAATCTCGGCTTTTTCACCTGTGGTTTTCACATCGCCTTTCTGGTGACGCATCTGCCGGGCGAGGTGGACCTTTGTGGTCTGCCGACGACGGTGGCCAGTTGGGCGTTGGCGATCATCGGGCTGTTCAATATCGCCGGCAGCCTCTATGCGGGTTCCTGCGTCGCGCGCTATCGCAGCAAGTATGTCCTGTTCTGGATGTACGGGTCACGCGCGCTGATGGTCGGGCTGTATCTGCTCGCACCGAAGACCGAACTGACCTTCTACGTTTTCGCGGCCGGTCTTGGTTTCACCTGGTTGGCGACCGTGCCGCCGACCGCGGCAATCGTCGGCAAACTCTTCGGCGTGCGCTATCTCGGCACCTTGTTCGGCATGTCCCTGCTCTCGCACCAGATCGGCGGCTTCCTCGGCGCCTACCTGGGCGGCATCGCACTGACGCAGTTCGGCGACTACGCCTGGATGTGGTACGCCGACATCGCGCTGGCGTCGGCAGCGGCGCTGCTGAATCTGCCGATCAGGGAGGCGGCGCTGCCGGCAACGACATGAGCCGGGGTCTGCGCACCGGCAGCGCTGACGAGCAACCCGTCGGGGAGCCGCTGCCCGGCTGGAGGGCGCCGCCACTGCCAGCGGGGCTGCTGCTGGAGGGGCGCTATTCCCGCCTCGAACCGCTCGTTGCCGAGTGCCATGCCGCGAGCCTGCACGCGGCGTACGCGGTCGACACCGCGGGGCGCAACTGGACCTACCTGCCGTATGGTCCATTCGCCGACATCGACACTTTCCGGTCATGGATGGCAACGCGCTGTGGCGATCGCGATCCGCTCTTTTATGCGGTCATCGAGCGGGCGTCCGGGCGCGCCCTCGGGATGGCCAGCTACTTGCGGATTGCCCCGGAAAGTGGCTCGATCGAGTTGGGGCATATCCATTTCTCGCCGCTTCTGCAGCGCACGCCGACGGCCACAGAAGCCTTGTATCTATTGATCAAACACGCCTTTGATCTGGGTTACCGACGCTGCGAGTGGAAATGCGATGCCCTCAATGCGCCCTCGCGGGTGGCGGCGCAGCGCCTTGGCCTGGTGTTTGAAGGCATCTTCCGACAAGCGACGGTGGTCAAGGGCCGCAATCGGGATACCGCCTGGTACGCGGTGATCGACCGCGAATGGCCAGCCCTTGACGCAGCTTTCTCGCGCTGGCTTGACCCGGCCAATTTCGACGCCGGCGGCGAGCAGCGCGTCGCGCTCTCGTCGCTGACGCGGGCGGCGCTCGCCGCAGAAGCGGGTCTTTGCCCGCCGGCGCAAACGATCTAAGGAGGCGAGTGGCCGCCACGCCTCACCCCGGATGCCGCCCGGGCGTGCCTGTCGGGCGGACGGTCGCCTGCGACAGCCGCGACAGGGTCAGGCCCTGCTGTTTCAGCCAGGTGGGGAAGCGGCTATCGGAAAGCACCGAGAATTCCCGTGTGCGTTGCGGACCGATGCCGTCTTCGGGTTCGGCGAAAACCGCCGGGTGGCACATCAGCAGGTCGCCGTCAGCGGCGATGGCGAGCCAGGTCCTGAGCAGGTCCGCGTATTTCTCGCGGCTTGCGGAAAAGTCATAGACGCCCAACAGGCGACCGTTCATCGGCAACCCTTGCGCGCTGGCCAGACAGCGCATTCTCCGTGCTCCGAGCATCGAGATGATGGCGGCCTTCAGCGGGTACGGGTTCCCACGCGATGGCGGCCTTGTCGAGCGCAGCCAGAGGTCTTGCCCGGGGTAGCGCAGGGCCATGATCTGCAGCAGGCTTTCGCGCAGCATCGGCAATTGGTGAACGTGTTGGTGGCCGTCAATGTAATCCGGCGGGCGTCCAAAGCCGGCCTCGAAGGCATCAAGCTGGGCGTTGATTTCGGCGACGATCGCCGCGGCAGGCAGGCGTCGCCCGTAGCAGGCGGCAATCAGGCGCGGTAGCGGCAGGAAAAACTGTCCGCTCGCGAAGGACTCCGTAAAATTGAGGTGCAGTCCGATGTCCACCGGCAGCGCCGCCAACGACCGTGTCTGGTGCTTCCATGTCGCTCCCTGGGTCAGGCAACTGACGGCGCTGAGGCGGCCGGTACTGGCCAACTGGAGGATGCCCGCGTCGATGCCGGCACTCATCCCGAAATCATCGGCGCAGATGACGATCCCTTTCCGGGCTTGATTCGGGGATCGCGTTGACGCCTTGTTACAGGTTTTTTGCATGGCAGGAATGATCCGGCAACTCGGTTGGTTTGTCTTCGTCGGTTGTGCCGCCGCCGCCACACACTGGCTGATTGCGGTCGCGTGCGTCGCGGTCTGGCATCTGCCGCCGCTGGCGGCCAATGTCTGCGGGTGGCTGGTCGCCTTCCTGGTGTCTTTCAGCGGTCACTATCTGCTGACTTTTCGTCAGCAGCGCCAATCGCTGGTCGTGGCCTGTCGGCGTTTCTTTCTGGTTTCAGCGGCCGGCTTCTTGATCAACGAAGTGTCTTACGCCTGCCTGTTGTCTCTCACCGATATCCCCTACGATTTGCTGTTGGGCGGCATTCTGGTGGCCATTGCCGTGTTGACCTTCTTGTTCAGCCGTTTCTGGGCTTTCCGGAGCAGAGCGGAAGCCTGCTGAGCGTTTCCGGCGTCAGGCGCCACAACACGTGTTTTCCGCTGGTCCCGAAAGGTGGCTGCTCGGTCAACCACGGCAGAAATGCGGTGGCCTGAGCTCGGCCCCATATCCATAGCACGCGCGCGTCCGGACGGCAGAGTTGCTCGCCGAGCTGTGCGCTGCTCAGCAGTACCGCCTGCCGGCTGGCGCTCTCGAATTTTCCGGCGTCGGCGAGTTCCTTCCGCCAATTGTCGCGCCGGGGGATTTCCGGATCGTTCCAGTCGCTGACCACCCAGGCGGGCCGGCGTGACTGCAGGTAAAACGGCAGGTCGTACTGGTATTCGTCGACCATCAGCACTTGGTCCTGTGGCTGGAAGATAACGGCGGCGGTGGTGGCGAGAGGCTTTGCCGAGACCTTGTCGGCAAGGGCGACGCCGACCACCAGCGCAGGACAGGTCACAACGGCCACAGCCAACGTGCCGGCATACCAGCGTTGGGCTTGTGCCCGGTTCCGGTCGAACCAGATCGACCACGATTCGGCAATCAGGTAGGCAAATGGCGGAATCGCCGGCAGGATATAGCCGACCAGTTTTGAACTGGGCAGAGAGAAGAAGACGACGATGACCCCTAGCCAGATGGCCATCAGGCTGCGCAGGCCGCTGGCGTCCTTGTCGGTCCAGGAGGTCTTGACGAACACCCGCGCAAACCAGGGTGACCAGGGCAGGGCGCAGAGAAGAATGACGGGAATATAGAACCAGAAAGCCACCTGGTTGTTGAATCCCGTTTCCGAGAAGCGCTGGAAATGATGATAGACGACGAAATAATCGAAGAATCCGGGGTACAGATGTTGCATCCAGAAAAACCAGGGTAGCGAGATCAGGAGCAGGAGCAGGCACCCGGAAGGCCAGAGCATTGCCGGCAGGAAGCGCCATGACCTGCGCCAGAGCAGCCAGAGCAACAGCACGCCGGCAGGCAGTACGATGCCGATCAGCCCCTTGGCGAGGATGCCGAGCGCGGTGAAACCATAGGTCCGGGCCAGGGCGGCGTGGTAGGGGCTGCCTTTTTCCAGACGCAGCAAGGCGTCGGCACCCGACACGATGGCCAGCGAAATCAGGCCGGCAACCAGCATGTCGAGATTGGCAAACTGCGCTGCTGCGTAGAAAATGGGTTGCGTCAACAGGATCACGACGGCGATCGTGGCGACCTGGCTGCCACGGTAGCGGCGGACGAACAGGTACAGGCCGCCGGCGGCAAGTGTGGCGGCGAGCAGCGATGCCATTCTCGCCGCCAGTTGATGACTGCCGAAAAGACCCAGGCTCAGGCTGGTCAACCAATAGAACAGCGGGGGTTTGTGGAAGAACGGCAGGCCGTCGAGTCGGGGAACCAGCCAGTCGCCGGAAGTCAGCATTTCCCACGCGATCCCGACATAACGCCCCTCGTCGGGGAGCATCAGCGGGCGGACTCCGGCCGTCGCCGCCAGCCACACGGTGGCAGCGACAACGACCAGCAGTGCCGATCTGGTGTCGACCAATCGCGCCAACAGGCGTGCTCCGGGCGTGCTCACAAACGCATTCTCAAGACTTGCCGTCAGGCAACTTCAGCCGCGTGTTCTGCTTGACCACGTATAACGGACGTTGTTTGACCTCGTCGAAAATGCGCGCGATGTAGGCCCCAATCGTACCCAGTGCCATCAGGTTGATTCCGGAAAAGAAGAACATTCCCGTGACGATGGTCGTCCAGCCGGAAACATCATGCCCGTTCAGGAAATAATCGATGACCAGGTAGATGCCATAGCCAAAAGCGAGCAACGCCACCAGGCTGCCGACAAGATTGAAGGCTCGCAGCGGCCAGGTCGAGAACGAAGTGATGCCATCGACCGCGAAGTGGATCAGTTGAAAGAGGTTGAAATGGGTCTGCCCGTGCAGGCGTTCGGCGGGAATATAGAGGATCGGTTCGGCCTTGAAGCCGACCCAGGCATACAGGCCCTTCATGAAGCGGGTGCGTTCGGGCAATTGCAGCAGGGCGTCTACGACTTGCCTGTCCATCAGGCGAAAATCACCGGCATCCGGGGGAATGCGAACTCTCTGACCCTGTCCGAGAATCCCGTAGAAAATCGCGGCCCCGAAACGCTTGATCCAGGATTCATCGCCGCGATTCTTCCTGACCGCATAGACGGTATCGACGCCCGCCTTCCAGCGCTCGAGCATCTCCGGGATCAGGGCGAGGGGGTGTTGCAGGTCGGCATCAAGGCAGACCACGACATCGCCGCCTGCCGTCGCCAGCCCGGCACTGAGCGCCGCCTCCTTGCCGAAGTTGCGCGACAACTGCAGATAGTGGAAGCCGCTGATCCTGGCGAAGACGCTCATCAACTCCGGGGTGTGGTCGCTGCTGCCATCATCGACAACAATAACCTCCCACACCGAGCAGATTTGCGTCAGCATCTCGGCCAGGGCTGGCAGGAGCAACGCCAGATTGTCATGTTCGTTCAGCGCCGGCACGACGCAACTCAGACGCGGCAGCCCGGTGCGCGGTCCCGGCACCGTCGAATCCGGCAGATCAGGTTCCATGGACGACGGGCTTCGTGCGGACGGCGTGCTGGCGTGCGGGAGCGGCGCTCTGCGCTTGATTCAGGCGCCCGACCGGGAGGGGCATTGCGTATGGGGTTCGTACCAAAGAAAAAGCCATCCGTAGATGGTTCGTGTGCTCAGCTTGATGGCACGCCCGAGACGATTCGAACGTCCGACCCCTGCCTTCGGAGGGCAGTACTCTATCCAACTGAGCTACGGGCGCGTGCAGGGAGAGAGCTTAACCGGTTTGCTCCAGGGAGTCCACCCTGGCTCGCCCGGGGCTTTTTGGCGGCGCGAAACGGCGGTACAATCGCGCATCTTAACCGCAGACTACCAAGGATTTGGCATGGCTCAGTCACAACACTCTTCGAGGTCGATCCTGATGATCACCATCGTCATCGCAGTCATTCTGATCGTGGTCATCTGGCCGCTGTCGATGATTGGCAAAGGGGGCACCAAGACGGCCGGTAATGACGATGCGGAAGCACGCATTCAGCCGGTGGCGAAAGTGGAACTGGCCAAGGCGGCGGCAGTCAAGTCCGACGGCAAGCCGCGCGACGGCGCCACGGTGTACAACGCGGTGTGCATGGCCTGCCATGCCAGCGGTGCCGCCGGAGCACCGAAGGCGGGCGACAAGGCGGCCTGGGCGCCGCGTATTGCGACAGGCAGCGCTGCGCTGATCAAGAGCGCAATCAACGGCAAGAACGCGATGCCTGCCAAGGGGGGGAACCCCGACTTGAGCGACGCCGAGGTCAAGGCGGCGGTAGAGCATCTGGTGGGTCTGGCCAAGTAGCGCCGGACGCGAAGCCAGGACAGGACAGGACAAGGGGAGGCCTTTTCGGCCTCTTTTGTCTTTCTCCGGCGGCTTGCCCGAAGCGGCCGCATGCCGCGCAGCCTTCATTGCACCTTGCCCAGGATGGCTTTCAGCGCTGAAAAACGTTGCGCGTTGGCGGCTTTGTCCGGCGCGGCCGCCGCCTTGCCGCCGATGAAGCGCAGATCTTCGCTACCCATCTCGGCAATGAAGCGTGAGGCCTGACAGGGGATCAGTTCTCTACCCTGCTGCTGCTTCTCGGAATAACTCAGGTGCAGCGAGCGTTGTGCGCGTGTGATGCCGACGTACATCAGGCGCCGTTCTTCCTCGATGCGCTCTGCCGACTGTGCTTCGCGGTGAGGCAGAATGCCCTCCTCGACGCCGATCAGGAAGACGTGCTTGAACTCCAGACCCTTGGCGGCGTGCAGTGTCGACAGTTGGACCGCGTCGACCTCGGCATCCTGTCTGTCGAGCATGCTGATCAGCGCGATGCTCTGGGTGAGGTCAATCAGCGTTTTCTGCTCCTCCTCGCCCTTTCTGCTCAGCCAGTCGCAGAACTCCTTGACGTTGCCCCACTTGACGCCAGCGGCGCGCGCCTCATCCTGATCGTATAGCCACGCCTCGTAAGCAATCGCGGTCAGCAGGTCGGGAAGCACCTGGGCGGCAGGTTCCCGCTGGGCACGCAGTTGCAGGCGGTTGATGAAGTTGCCGAACTCGAGCAGTGGCGTCAGTTGGCGCGCTTGCAGGCGCTGCGCAAGACCGTGCTCGAAGGCCGCCGCGAACAGGGAAATCTGGCGCTCGCCGGCATAGCTGCCGAGTGCCTGCAGCGTGCCGGTACCGATACCCCGCCTGGGGGTGCTGACTGCGCGCAGGAAGGCCGGGTCGTCGTCGCTGTTGGCCAGCAGACGCAGGTAGGCAGTGAGGTCCCTGATTTCCGCCTTTTCGAAGAAGGACTGTCCGCCGGACAACAGGTAGGGGATGCGCTGGTTGCGCAGGAACTGTTCGACGGCCCGCGCCTGGAAGTTGCCGCGATAGAGGATCGCGTAATCCCGGAACGCGCCCTGATGTTCGAAGCGATGCGCCTGCAGCTTCATGACGACCGATTCCGCTTCCTTTTCCTTGTCCGGGCAGGCATTTACGGTGATCTGGTCGCCGTGTCCCAGGTCCGACCACAGCTTCTTGTCGAACAGTTTTTCGTTGTGCGAGATCAAGGCGTTGGCCGCCTTGAGGATGCGCACGGTCGAGCGATAGTTCTGTTCGAGCTTGATCAGCCTGAGGTTCGGATAGTCGCGCGGCAGTCCCCGCAGGTTGGCGATGTCGGCGCCCCGCCAGCCATAGATCGCCTGATCGTCGTCGCCTACGGCGGTGAATGCGGCGCGCGGTCCGGCCAGGAGCTTGAGCAGTTTGTACTGGCTGGCGTTGGTGTCCTGGTACTCATCGACCAGCAGATAACGCAGGCGATTTTGCCATTTGTCGCGTACGCCCGGCTGGCTCTCGAAAAGCGCCACCGGCAGGGTGATCAGATCATCGAAGTCGACCGCCTGATAAGCCTGCAGGGTGGCCGAATAACTCGCGAACGCGTTTGCCGCGAGTGTTTCGGTTTCGTCCCGGGCGTTTCTCCGCGCTTCGTCCGGCGAGATCAAGGTGCTTTTCCAGTTTGAGATCAGGGTCTGCAGCTTTCTTATGGTGGCCTTGTCGGTGCTGCCGGCAAACTCCGAGACGATGCCAAAGCAGTCGCTGGAATCAAGAATCGAGAAGGTCGGTTTATAGCCCAGCTTGCCGGCGTCCTCGCGGAGGATGCGCACACCGAGCGCGTGAAAGGTCGATATCGTGAGGTTGCGCGAGGGCATGCCGGTGAGCAGCCTGTTCACTCGCGTCTGCATCTCGCGCGCCGCCTTGTTGGTAAACGTGATGGCGGCAATATTGCTCGGACTGAAGCCGCAGGACTCGATCAGGTACACGATCTTCTCGGTAATGACGCGTGTCTTGCCCGAGCCGGCGCCGGCCAATACCAGCAGCGGGCCGTCGAGGTAGCGGATCGCTTCGCGTTGCGGAGGGTTCAGAACAGACATCGCGGACAAGGGCTGGGTCGGGGCGCGATTCTAGCACGCCACCGATCCAGTACCAGACAGCCGGAACCTGCCGGGGAGAGCGCGCCGACACTGCGGTCGCGGTGCTCGGGTTGATCGCCAGGAAGTATTGACCATGATCTCAAGAGCGCACTATAATCCTTCGCCCAAGGTGATGTAGCTCAGTCGGTTAGAGCGATGGATTCATAACCCATAGGTCGGTGGTTCAATTCCACCCATCACCACCAGAAAAAACAAATAGTTAGCCTCGGTCAAAGCCGGGGCTTTTTGCTCTCCGGCCTTCATGTAGCCACCATGTAGCCAGATTCGGGCAATCCCGATCAACGCCGGCAAGGGAAAACCCGGCGACGCCGCCGGATGTGGCGAACGGTTTGCCCATTGGGCGTGCCGTGTCTTGGTCCGGATATCGAGGTCCCGCAGCTTACCCTCAAGCACGCACGGCGCTGGCGGGTGCTTGCTCTGTGATCGGCGAGGCTTTCCCCGAGGCGATGACTTCGCCAGTTCGGACGGATGTTCAGGGCGATCGCCAGCAGGTGGCTCCAGAACAGGGCCGGGGCAGAGTACCGGCTGCCGATCGAGCGGGTTGTGGTCTGTCCAGGGCTTCGGGTAACTGACAGCGTTGCTGGTGTCTGGCGGCGCTCGGACACGGGCAGTTTGCTGGGGTCACTTGCGGCGCGGGCTCTCCTGGAACCTGTTCATGGCTCGCCACACCTCGAAGTAGACGTCATGCCGGTCGTTCTCGGCCACCTGGTTCTTGAAGTTCCCGTAATTGATGTTGCGCACCGATTCGGCGATCGCGTTCGCGACCTGGTCGCGCGGGATGCGCGACCGGTACCGGTAGTCCGTGCCGGCGCCTTCGATGCCCTTGGCCTCCGTGAACACACGCTCGATGTCGCCATGCCTGCGGGCGCGAACCAGCAGCGTGTTGCCGGTTGGGTCGCCCTTGTCGACGACGCTCAGAAATGAATCGGTCAGGAAAATCCACATTTCTCTTGCCTCGGAAAATTAGCCGGCGCCGATGAGCTTCGCCAGCGGGTGGTCCACTTCGTTGCTCAGGACGTCGTACAGTTTCGCCTTCGGCACCAGCGAGACGGCCTGAGACTCCCAGCCGCAGTCCGCCGGAGATCCGCCCACACGGCGCGCCCGGTAGTACCGGCAGACCGACGTGGTGCGCTCCACGTCCATCAGGTAGCCTGTGATCTCGACCTGCAAGCCGGCTTCCTCGTGGGCTTCCCTGATCGCCACCGCCTGCAGGTGAGAGCCGAGTGCATCGGCCCTGCCCTTGGGAAACGTCGCGCTGTAGCCACCGTAACCGTTGGTCGGATGAACGATCCACACGCGGCCGTCGGCTTCCTCGATGACGACGCCAGCGGCAGGGTGTTTACCCGCTCCGACGTGAAAGGCTGGTTCAACGAGGTCCAGCATCTGGCCCGGCACGCTCTTCCATTGGAGGTCGGTGGTCGGTGCTTTCGCCCAGGATAGGAAAGGCATACCGTTGATCTTCGTGGGTATGGGTCCGTCCGGGATGACCGTAGCGGTCTGGCTGGGGTCATGCCAGGCGGCGAGCTTCGTCGGGGTGCTGGGGTGAGTTATCTTGACAGGCTTGCCCTGTTCGTCCGGACGCGGATGCAGGTGCGGCCCCGGTACTGGTTCGGGCTCATCCACTGTGAGTTCCTCTTCCTCCATGGCGCAATCCTCGCCCTCCTCATCGTCCGTCCCCACTTCGACCCCTTCGCTCTCCCAGCCATAATCCCTGAGCGTCAGGCCCGGCATGGATACCGTGTTGGTTCCCAGGAGCACTGCCCCGACAAATGCCTCCAGTTCCTTGAGCCGCTCGACCAACGCCTTCAGGTTGAAAGGCTGGTCCTTGACCGCCGCTGAGACGAGTTTCCCGATCTGCAACGAGACGCCGGCCAAGCCTTCGCTCACAATGCAGTACAAATTCTCGCCGTCTTAGTCATCGGGATCAAGGTCGAAGTAGCGAACGACGGCTTTGCCGAGTTCCGCGGTGGTGTGCCAGGTAGGCATCGTCGTGTACGTCGGCTCTTCGCCACTGAAGATTTGGGTGGCGCGCAGGTTCTGGTCGATGGTGTCCTGATAACTCACCTTTGCCAAGTCCTGTATGTAGCTCCCGAGCTTGTGATTGACGACGCTGCTGAAAAACGGGTGCAGCGCTTTCTGCACGGTGGCCGGGGCGCCCAGGTAATTCGGCTGCATGGCGAGTTTCAGGGCAGTGACCAGGCCATCCTCCTGCGGTTCGTGTGCCTCGGGTGTGGCGTAGTAGTTTAATTCCGCGAGAAGTGAGCTTCTGGCATCCTCCAGCGAGCCGTTGAAGAATGCCGGGTCCATGTTGATCTCGGCGTGCGTGGCGCGCCATCCCCCGGCCTTCGGCTCGAAATGAACCCGAAACATGTACAGCAACTGCGAGCCGAAGGGGCGCAGGCCGATGATGTGGGTGACCGTGGTGGCGTCCCAGCCTTCGGAAAGCATGGCTACCGAGATGATGCAGCGCACATCGCGTCCGGGTGGAATCGTCGGGTCGATGAACACCGCGCTGCTGTCGTCGTTCGCCGCCTTGGCGTTGTTCCTGGCGACGATGGCAGCATAGTCATCTGGCACCTTGCCGTCCGGCCAGGAATTTTTCCCCACCGTCTCAAGGACAAAGCGCAGCCGTCGCGCTTCATCGCTGCCGCTGCCGGATTCGATTTCTTCGGCCACCCTTGAATCGATGCGCACCGTAACCGGCATGCCAGGCTGATTGCGGAAGGCAACCGGGGCCGCACCGTAGTCGGCTTTGCCGTTGGCCAGCCACTCGAACACTTCTCTTGCCAGCGAGGTGTCGCGGCAGACGACGATGAAAACCGGTGGTGCGGGCGAGAGGCGGCGCTGCTCGGCGTAATCGTTTGCCCACCGGGTCGCAGTTTCCTGCCAGCCCTTCGCCAGCAGGTTGATCGGCTGCGTCGCAAAGCGCAGCATGTCGTGGGATAACGGCTCGCCGGTGATGCCTTCCTTCTCCAGTTGTTCCTGCACCCAACGCCAGATATTGAAGTAGGCGGGACGCTCGTCGCCGGTCACGTCGGCGCTGGGCAGCATGGGGATCTTCACCATGCCCGCTTCGATCGCGTCCAGCAGGCCGAAATCGGAAACGATCCAGGGAAAAGGCTTGCCGACCTCGTTGCCGCTGCCCTGGATGTAGAAAGGCGTCGCCGAAAGATCCACGCACAGGCGAATGCCGTTCCTGCCGGAACGACCGCCCATCACCTTGTTGATCCGGTCGAGTCCTTCTATCCAGATGGTTGCTTCGCGGTCGTTGCGCTCTGCGAGTTCCCGGTCGAGTACGACTTCCTGGCCGCCATTGCCGCGCCGGTACGCATGGTGTGCCTCGTCGTTGAACACCAGCAAAGTGGGGCTGCGCCCGCGACGATTGCCAAGCACCCGGTCGACGAAGCGTCGGTCGGATTCGAGGTACTGCGTTTCCTGCACCTCGATCTTCTGTCCGTCGATCGTCTTCACGACCGTCCTGGTGACCGGCACGCCCCGTTTCACGACTTTGGCGGAGACGCCATTGACGTCCTTCAACTCCTGCAACGCCAGATAATGCCAGTTGCTCACGATCACGTCGCCGCGGCGCAATTCAGGCAGCAGGTGCCGGGGAACGATCTCGCGCGTGGCGTAAAGCGACTGTTCGCCCTGCAGCGGGTCGAGTTCCCGCAGCCGGTCACGGATGGTGACGTTCGGGCAGATGACCAGCACGCTGTCGCTGAAGCGCTCATCGTCAGGCCGGTACAGGCGGTTGAGGATGCTCCAGGCGGCCAGCATCGCCATCACCGTCGTCTTGCCGGTGCCGGTGGCCATCTTCAGCGCATAGCGGACGAAAGCCCGATAGCCCTTGTCCTTGCTTGCCGGGCCGGGCTCATCTTTCGGGATCAGTTCGTTCAGGTTGCGCAACAGGTCCGGCGGGCCTTCGATCAGAAAAATGATCGCCTCTGCGGCTTCCCTTTGCGCGAAAAAAAGCCGCTGCCGCCGGTCCTCGCTCTGCCAGAGCGCCAGCAATTCGCGGCTGATCGCACTCGCCCCTTCGTAGTTGCGGTTCCGCCAGCTTTGCAAACGTTCGCGAATCTGGTTGGCGACCTGAAGCTCGACTTCTTCGCCGGGTTTGTCGCTTTCGAACAATTTGCGCGTTTGTTCCTTCCGGGCTTTTCCACGTGACGCACCCTCGGGAACGCGATAGTAGTAGCTCGCGGTGCGCCGACCCGCCTTATTTTCCGGCGTCGCGCCCTTGCGGATGACCCAGTGCCGTTCGGGTTCAGCGAAGGCCGAATTGATGATCGGATTGTCGACGGTGGGCAGGGCGCTCCTGCCAGCGCTATTGCCAGCACTCACGCTTTCACCTCGCGCACCGCCATCAGTTCGTTACCACGTTCGTCGATCACTTTCACCGCAATGCGGCGGCGCGGACCGAGTTCGAACGGTTCGCTCTCGGTGCCGGCGAGATGCGCCCAGACAGCGGGTCGAATTGCGCCTTGAGCGACTTCTGCAGATTGTCCCAGGAGCTCGTGCGCGGAAAGAACACCTGCGTGGCGAAGAACGCCAGTCCGTCGTAGTCAGTGTCGAGCATCCAGCACGGCAGGTTGCGCGCCTCGTAGGCCTCGGTTTCGAGCGTCGCCGGATTGAACAGGTCGAGTCCCTTGAGCTTGACCTGATGCAACGCCGCGCCACTCGCGCCGGTTTTCGCGAGCTTCTCCACTTCGAGGTCGGGCAGCCCGGTTACCGAGAAAATCTCCGAGGCACGGGTGGTCTTCAGCAGGCCGGACATCAGGACGTCCGGCGTCACGGTGATGAAAGCGCAGGGGAGCTTCTTCCGGCTGCGATCCTCGATCATCTCGCGCGCCTTGGCCTGGATCGCGAAGCCGAAGAAATAGACCTTGGCAAAACCCGCGTCCCGAGCCTCATCGGCAGCGGCATAGACCGGTTTCCGAGCCGATCGCGCCATCCTCCGGGCCGAAGACGATCGCCACGCGCTTGTCGCTGCCGCTCTGTTCCTGTGCTTCGGCGTGCAGCGTGTCGACCACGGTCGGAAACAGGCCGACGCGTCCGCCATGGTCAAAGCAAACTGGAATTTTGCCGTCCCTAGCGCAGCGGACAAGCGCCTCCAGAGAAATCCCCAGCAGCTCGGCTGCCTCCGTTGCAGAGTAAAATTCTTGCTCAAACACGCGGCTTCCTTCCGGAGCACCTTCACGGGAAAAGTGGCGCCAGCCTGCCGGGCGAAGGTCCCGTCCTTCGGTGATCGTCCGCAGGATAGGCTGGCGTTTGAGCGGTCGCTCTACCTGGCCAGCTTGCCCACACCGACAGCCGCGAGACGCGCGACTTCCGGGTTGTCCGTCATTCTGGCGATTTAGGCAAAAATCGCGAGGGCGGCGGCGAGTTTTCTCCGCTGGTCTACTGCGGTGTCGCTGTAGTGCCGTGCCAAGTCATCAAGCGCGATGTAACTCAGGCGGGGCGCCTGTGTCGTCGGAATGGTTTATGCTTTGTGCAGCCATGAGGTGACCCATTTTCACGTTGTGGTCAGGGGCGGGCCAGCGTTTGCGCGCTGCCCGTCCCGAAAGCCTGAGCCCGTCAGGCGGCGGCGGTGCTCGGTCAGGCCGGGTGTTCCTCTCTTCGGGCCACGGCCAGGCGCAGGCCGGCGGCAGACAGAACGGCCAGCAAGGTTTCGAGTGTCGGGTTTCCCTTGGGCGAAAGGGCGCGGGAAAGGCTCTCACGGCGCAGGCCGGCGCGTGCCGCTACCTCTTGCATTCCTTGTGCATGGGCGACGTGGCGCAGGGCGCGCAACAGGGCTTGCCTGCCGCCGGGTTCCTCTGCCTCTTCCAGTGCGGCGGCGAGGTATTCATCGGCAAAAGCCGGGTCTTCGCGCAGCAGTTCCACCATTGCGTCATCGTGGGGGCGAGCGGCTTTCATCGTGCATTCCTCCTTTGCCAGTCCTGCCAGTAGCGGACGGCGGTTTCAATGTCGGCTTGCTGCCGGCGCTTGTCGCCAGCAACCAGCAACAACAGCACTCGCAGGTTGGCTTGGGCGTAATACACGCGGTAGCCTGGGCCATGGTCTATTCTCAATTCCCATACGCCATCGCTCAGGGGCTTGTGGTCGCCGAAATTGCCGGCGGCCATCCTTTGCACCCGGACGGCCACCTTTGCACGCGCTTGCCTGTCTGCAAGGTCTGCGAGCCATTCCTTGAACGGGTCGTGTCCGCTTGCCGTCTGATAATCGAGAAGTTCAAACATGGGTTTGTAACGTATATGTTACACAAGTTCAGCAGGAGGGCAAGGCGCAGTTCAGGCGACGACTCGCAAGCCGGGCGCTCGATCTTCGGCAGGCTGCTCGATACCTGCCTCGTTCAGAATCCATGCCTCAATCTTGGTATGCCACATCCGCAACAGGTCGAGCGGGCGGCGGCGGTAATGCTTCTCGGCAATGGCGCTAGGTTTGTGGCCCATGATCTGCGCGGAGACTCCAGCCAGCGTCAGGCAGTTGAGCGGTCCCAGGGAGGAGCCGATACCTCGGGGCCACGTGGCGTCGATCCTTCGCCACCGTCGGGAGGGACCCGCCGCGATCCGGTCCCCAGTTCCTCTACCACGCCTGGACGACCTTCTGGTTCCTTGATCTACAAGTGCAGGGGGCGACTGGTACGGCCTATCGAGATCATCCCTGCTCAAGCAAGGAAACCGAACTTCAGGTCACGGTCGCTGGCGCGATCTCTGCGCCACGCTACGACCTGGAACAACTCAAGGCCAAAGCCGACGAAATGAAAGCGGCCAGGCTGCAGCGCGTGGCATCGCAGACTGCTTCGCAGACACAAGCCGAAAGGTCCACGCGAGATTCAAGAAAGAGCGAGTGTGATGCCCTGGATCAGCAGATCACGGCGGTGGATTCGTGGCTTCGCCAACCGCATTCAGCCTCCGAGGGTGACTACTGGACCGGTGAACGCAGGAAACTGACAGATCGGCGATTCTCCATTGGCTGTTGAATTCTGGCTTGGTCTGGCGCTTGCCAGGCAAGTCAATCTGACTCTGCGCACGGTTCATAGACCGTGCACTCAGGATGTGGCGCCATCCAGCGCGCCACCCCAGTTTTCAATTGCTCGTCGGCGGTGAGGCGGTGTTGGCAGGTTGTGGTAGGTCCTGCCACAGACCCTCTTGCTCAAAAACCTGGGCGAATCCCGGGGCGGAAAAACCGTCAGGATACCAGGTGTCCAGAGGTTCATCGTCGGCGAGGAACCCGGCTTCGTCCCTCAGCACGACCATGATCTGAGAAAAGAGGGTGGCGTGCCAGGCAACTCTGAAGGGCCTTCGCTTGCCGCTGGTGGGCCTCAGCATCTTGTCGAGATCATAGCCTTTGTCTTTGATGGTCTCGTACACGCAAAACAGGTGCCAGATGCAGAACGCGCTGTTCAGTGCAGCGCGGACACCGACAAGTGCTCGCCTGGCGCCGTCAAGCTGCGAGGACAACCCGGTTAGGTGGTCGGATCAGCGCTGCGCACCACGCTGCCGGTTTTGCCGGAAGCGTGGAGGATGTCTGTGATGCGCGTCACGCCGTTGGTCAGGGCGGACCAATGGGCATGCCACATGCTGGGCGGGCGCGGTCATGGCCTGGCGGCGTTGGTGCAATTCGGCCATCGATAGCGCGCCGCGCTGGCGCAATAACCGCAGATGGTCGGGGCGGCGTTTTCCATGCTTCACCGCAAGACGGTCGAGGTAGCGAAGCCAGGCGTCCTTGTTTGATCTCTCGGCTGCGGTGGCCCTCTCAGGCAGATTCATGCTCCACACCTCGTACCGGTAGGCGAAATCCGCCCAATCGTAGAGCGACTCGCCAACGGTTTCGATTTCCACCATACCGGGGTCGGCACCGGCACCGAGGGTGATGCGCAACATCGCATTAGGGTCGGCACCGCCATCGAGCAGGATGCGCAACATCCCGGTGTCCATATTCAGAATTGCCATGAACAGAGGGTTCGAGCCGTCCTTGCTGAGACCACATGGGTTGGCGCCAAGCTGCAACATTTCCTGAACTACCTTGTACTTGGGGGCGTCGGGGCAGTACTCGAGTTCGCTGATCACTATCTCCAGCAGCGTATCGCCAAACTGGTCCCTGCTGTTCAAGTCCAGGCCCTTGGCAACCTGGGCACGCATTGCGTCGATATCGCCCGCACACGCACTCGATACGAAGGCCCTGATCTGCTGTTCGCGGTCAACATGCGGCTCCAGTTTGTCGTCTCTCATCCGAAGTCCTTTTCTCAATTCGAGACGCGCGCGCGCTGCGCCGCCGGAAAATCGGGTCGCCCGGGGAGCGCCGCCTCGAATGTGCTGATGGCTTGTTTCCCGGAGTTCGAAGGGGAAGGGGTTTGCCGGCCGGCCTCAAAGGTCGTGCGCGAACTCGTATGGGCCCCTTCGCATCGGATGCCGGAGCGCAAATCGGATGACGTTGAGGTCAGCACAGTCTGGCATGGTGGCCGGTCAGCATTTCTGTCGGGCATGTCGTCAATACTCCTCTGTCGGGCTCCAGATTTACATTCTGTCGTTCCGACGCGACTGCGGCCAGTGGGAAAGCTCCTGTCTGGAGCGGGAAAAATTCCCGGTAGAGGGGTCAGCAGAGCCGGCGCCGCGGGTGGTGCACTCCAAATTGACGTACAATTTCCCAAGAGATTGAGGATTGCCGCCGTCTCCGCCAGCATGGAATCCACCCGGATCAATCGGTGTTCCGACACGAGGCAAGGGTCTGCTCGTGTACCTGCTGATGGACCCCGCAGTCTCCAGCCTCAAGCCGCAAAAGACCATGAAACGGCGCGGCGTCTGGTAGTCCCACCGCCTGCCTTCTCCCATAGCGAACCCACGACAATGCAATCATGAGCAACCAAAATAATCCCGTCGTTTTCGGCACCGAGGACCTGCTGATCAGCCTGTGCAATTCGGTCAGCAAGGTGCTGACCGCCGCAACCAACAGCCAGATTCACTACTCCGGAATGGCTCAGCGGATCACCAAGACCTGCCTGAAGCCGGATATCGGCTGCTTCGTCCTGTTCGATGGTGGTTTTTCCGGCCTCGTGGTCATCAACTTCTCGGCACAGGCCGCCATGGAACTGTACGAAAGCTACATGCTGGACATGGGCATGTCGAAGGAAGGCCTGGCCAGTTCTCATACCTCGGACGAGGTCAGCGATGTCATGGGGGAACTGATGAACCAGATCGTTGGCGACTTCACCGGCAAGGTCGAGCGTGAGTTGCAGACGCATATCACGCAGAACCAGCCGAGGATGCTGGTTCTCAACAAGCAAGTGATGCTGAGCGTGGATACCAACCTCGACAACCCCGAGGCCCGACGGGTAACATTCTTCACCGGCCGTCACAACATTTTCTACCTCGAACTGGCTACCGACCGGACCGAGTTCATCAGACTGTATGACTTCGAACCCGAGAAGGCTCCCGACCCGGACGAGTTGATCGCCCAGGCCAATCGGGAGTCCGGGGAGTCCACTATCGTTTCCCCGCAGACGCAGGCAAACGATAGTGACGACCTGCTCCGGTCTCTCGGTATGTGAAACTGGCGTAACCACTCCTCGGCTTGCTCCTGCCAGGAGTTCTGCAGTTTGTACCGCCGGGTCGATATTGGCGACGCGAGCGTTCGGCCGGGCACCCTTGCCATCGATCGGGGCGTAGGCCAGTTGCAGGGTCTGGTCCTTGTTCTTCAGGAGCGAGCTGTGGGCAGCGCTCCGCGCCGCAGCGGTAAGTGGCAAGGGGCCGACGGTACGAACCCGTTCGATCGGCATCTCGGGCTTCAGGAGGAAGCTGACAAATTCTGCGGCCTCTTTGTATCGGGCTGGCGAATGCCCGTTACGGGCACCGTCGCGCAGTGGCTATTCCATGCCAACGCTGGCCTCGATTCGGAAGAAGTGCTCGGCACGGCGATTGGCTTCACTCCGATAATCGTTGCGCTTGTCTTCGGTGGCAATGAAGTCGATCCTGGCCGCCTGAACCGCGCGACAGGTCATGTAGGCTTTGGCCTCCAGCGTCGAAATATCATCGAGGTGATTGCTGACGATATCGACCAGGCCCGCCTTGCGCCGGAACAGATTCACATGCGAATTGAAGTCGGTGGCGCGCTCGTCCATCAGGCGGGTGGCGCAGACGCTGAAGTCGGCGCCATGACACCATTCCGGCAACTTGACCTTGTGCAGTGCATGAGCATCGACACCCAGGTGCTGATCGACCTGGATCAGCGCCAGCAAAAGTTCGTCCTGATACGACTGCGCATTCTGGAATACGGTTTGCTGGCATTCGCCGTCCTCGCACCTCGCGCCCAATTCCTGCAGCAACCACTCGATGATGCTGCCACGCGAATCGCGCTGGCGTTTCACCAACGCGGCGTCGTGTAGGCGCAGGAATTCCGGCTTGAGTCCGGAGCGGGCGCAGGTTTGTGCCTCCCAGGCGGCCATCAGGTCGTCGTCGGTCAGGCTTGGGGCATCGCCGTGAGGCATCAGATCACCGCGAACCAGCAAGCGGTTGGCCTGTTCATCAATGGCAAAACTGATGCGCCGGTAGCCGATCGGCCAGTCCGACAGCGAGCTGACGTTGAGTTCCAGCACCGGGCGCAAAGCCAGGATGGTGTGCACCGCCCAGAAGCCGCGGTGGGTGTGCGCCGAAAGGTACACCAGCGGATGACGCAGAATCGACATCAGGTTGCGCAGCAGCAGGCGTGAGGGTAGACCAAGATTCGACCAGTTGTGATGTCCGGCAAAGACCACGATGTCGCCGGCGATCACCGCCTCGATCACCCAGTCCCTGACCACCTGAATCTGATCCGGGTGGATATGACCGGTGGTTCCCGGGCTCCGACCCATCAGGGTATCCCAGGTGCTGACCAGCGATCCTGCCTGGTTGGTGTCCAGGCCGATGATCACCACCCCGCGTGGGGCGCCTTCGGCGCGGGGAAGGCGCAGCCGTTGCGCAAGGAACGAATCGGCATACTGATAACCGTCCAGCAAACGCACCTCCATGGCGGAAATGAAGGCCTGTGGCTCCGGATTTCGCCAGCTGATCCGGAAGTCTCCCTCGACGGGTGGCTCGGGCAGACCCGGTGCTCGCCCACCATGCGCCTTGTTCCTGAGGTAACGGACAATGAAGTCGCGTTTGCTCAGCGCCTCGCGATCGGTCTTGTGCTCGCTGTCCTCGGGCGCTGCGCCGCGGCGGCAGGCCCGATTCCAGCGCTTGGCGTCCGCATCCATGACCGCGTCGAGCAGCCGATAACCGTAAATGCCGAACATCAAGCCGTCGTGGTTGCCCGGCAGGATCGCAACCGGCTGCCGCGCGCCTTTGAATATGCGATCCATGCGCTGCGCTTCCGATTGGCACGAGAGGTCCATCACATCGCCAAGGTGAATGAACGGCTCGTCGGGATCATGCTCCAGCGCCCATTCCAGAATGCGCCGCCCGAACAAGGGCTGCTCCGGCGGGCGCTGCGCCACCTCGACGAAGGCGTCGATGGCACTGTCGTTGTCGTGCAGCGGATACCCGGTCGACTCGTGCTCCTGCGTGTCGCCGACGGCGATGAACGGCGTAGTCAGCGTGACGTACTGACCACCGGGTTCAGGCAGTGGGCCGGGTTGCGGCTCGAAACCGGCACAGCCGCCCAGGACGACCAATGCCAGCATGAAAACCGCCCACAGGGGGCGGTCGCCGCATCGCCGATCCGGGAAGGACGCGACAGCAATCATCGCAGGACTGGTCGCGCCGTCGTCCCAGCCGAGGCCCTCGCGCCACCGCGTGGAACCCCTGGGATTGCGCGACTTCACGGTATGGGCTTCCTGCGTTTCTCCAGCACCAGGCACTGCATGAGCTGACGCTCTGCCTCGCTCGCCTCGCTGTGCGTATCGATGCCGAGGAAATGCCGACGAAACGCCGCCAAAGCGGCCGCAGGGTCAGAAACGTCGTAACCTGTGGCCTGGAGTGCCAGCAGAGAATCGGCAAGAGCCGGCAGGGGCGTTGCCGCTTGCTGGCGGCACCACAAACCAAATCCCTCCGTCGCCAGTCTTTCCCATGGGAAGTGCCGGCTCGGATCGACTTTGCGACCCGGGGCCACATCGCCGTGCCCCAGGAAATTGCTTGCCGGAATCCGGTAACGCGTTTTCAGGCCCCTCAGCACCTCAAGGAGAATCATGATCTGCGCCTCGGAGTAAGGTTCGGCCCCCGTATTGTCGAGTTCGATACCGATCGACGCGGAGTTGATATCACTGTTGCCCCCCCAGTAGGACGCCCCGGCGTGCCAGGCGCGTCGGTCTTCGTCGACGAGTTGGTACAGGGTGCCGTCGCGTCCGATCAGATAATGGGAGCTGACTTCGCGGGCAGGATCGGTGAGCGTCCTGAGGGCATGTTTGACGTTGCCACTGCTGGTATCGTGAATGATCACGAAATTTGGCCGACGGACATTGTGGTTTGGCGATGGCACATAAACGGCGTGTTCCGCCTGACTCGCCGGAAAACTGCTGCATCCGGCAAGCCAGGCGCATGTCAAACCGAGAAATATGCCTTCTGGTAGCCGAGAAATCATCGCAAATGTCCAGGGTTGGAGTCTCAATACGCTGCAACGAACACCCGCTCTGCCCTGAACGGCGCACCAGGCCAAACGAACCGGGGTGCCGCCGCAAGGGGCAGCCGCCGCGCCAAAAACCTACCAGCGAATCTGCACTTCCTGGATCACCTGTGGGGTTGCGCGCTGGATCGTGAATTTGATGCCTTCAACTTCAATCGTTGTCCCTGCACGGGGAATCTCGCGGGCGTGCTCGAGAAGAAATCCGGAGAGCGTGTCGTAGCTCCCTTGGCCAGGGAGTTTCAGCCCCAGCTTTTCAACCAGGATGCCTGGATCGGCGCGGGCGCTGACCAGATAGTCGTGGTGGCCCAGCTTTTTAAGCCACTCGGCCGGCTTCTCCTGCCGGTCGTACTCGTCCTGCATGTCCTCGACGACATCTTCAATGATGTCCTCGATGGTCACGATGCCTTCGGCACCACCGAACTCGTCCATCACCACGGCCATCGCGTCGCCGTCCTTGCGCAATTCGACGAGCATCGATTCGGCGCTCTTGCTGGCGGGAACGTAGCGCGCCGACCGGATGAAAGGTTCTATCGGTGAGGATTGGTCAACACCCAGCAGGTCCATGGTGTTCAAAACGCCGACCACCCGGTCGATCCGGCCATCGTACACCGGCAGGCGGACGTGCGAACTGTCGACGGCCAGGTGCACCGCCTCGCCGACGGTCGCGTGCTTCTCGACCGCGTTCACGTCGATCAAGGGCACCATCACCTTGTAGACCGTGGTCTCCGAAAAATTGAACATCCGCCGGATCATGGTTTTTTCGATGGCCTGGATGTCACCGCCCTCCTGTGGTGGCATCTGCACCATGCTCTGGATCTGCTCGCGCAAGGTAAAGGGGTTGTGTTCGTCGCGGCTACCGGCAAGGCGCGAAAGGAACTTCGACAGCGTCACAAAGACGATCAGAATGGGCCAGAAGAGAATCGAGAAGAAACGCAGCACGTGGATCACATAGGGCGTGATCGTGTCGGCGCGCTGCTGGAAGACGCTTTTCGGAACGATTTCGCCGAACACCCAGATCAGCGGCGCGACCAGAATGACTGCCAGCCAGCTCCCTGCTTCACCGAAGAGCGAGATCATCAGTGCGGTGGCAATCGTCGAGTTGGCCACCACCGCAATATTGGTCCCGACCAGGGTCGTCGACAACAGCCACTCCGGACGTTTCTCCAGCATGTCGAGCGCCAGGCGCGCACCGCGTGAGCCCTTGGCGGCATCGTGACGCAACTTCATGCGGTCGGCACTGACGATGCCGAGTTCCGATCCCGAGAAAAACCCCTCGGCGATCAGGCAGACGACCATCAACAGTGCCGTGATCCAGATATCAGACATGGTCGGCGCCTCTCGCTGGTTTCACGGTGGCTGCCGGGGTGTCCAGGCCACCGTCGCCGGACGAACTGGCGGCCAGGTCCCCAGCCGTCTCGCTCGCGGTCGGAGCAAGCGGCGGCAGGCGCTCGACGAGCACGCGGGTAATGCGGTTGTGCTCAATCCCCTCGACGACAAATTTGAGGCCGGCGAGCTCGATCGTGGCGCCGCTTGCCGGCAGTTCTCCGAAGGCGTCCAGCAAGGCTCCGGCAAGGGTCTCGGACTCTTCGCTCCCGATGCTGACCGCGAACTCCCGGTTGAAGTCCTCCAGGGAGATGCTGGTGTCGATCAAACGACGGCCATCGGCAAGTTCGCCGAGCAGGTGTGTGTTCACCACCTCGCTATCGGAGGGGCTGGCGATTTCGCCGAACACGCACTCGAGCAGATCTTCCATGGTTACCAGTCCGGTCACCCCACCATACTCGTCGACGATCAGCGCGAAGGACAGCTTGCGCTGGCGAAAGGTGTGGAACAGTTCTACCGCCGGCTTCGACTCGGGGAAGAAGCTCGGCTGCCGCAGCAGTTTTCGAAAACCCTGCGGATCACGCTCCAGCCTCGCCAGATCGACGCCGAGCAGGTCGCGCGCGTGCAGGATGCCCAGGATCGTGTCGCGATGCCCCTTGAATACCGGATAACGTGACTGGCGGCTGGCCTTGATCTGGGCCAGCAATTCCGCCACCGGCAAGTCGGCCGCCAGAAACTGGATGTCGGAGCGCGGCCGCATGATATCCCGCAAGGACTTGTTGCCGAAGTCGAAGATTTTTTCGATGTACTGCGCTTCCTGGCTGTCGAGCGCGCCCTCGCCGACGGCATCGTGCACCAGAGTGCGGATCATGTCTTCGGTCACCAGGTTGCCCTGCGAGCGCTGCTTGCCGACGATCAGGGTAATGAAGAAATCGGAGACGTACCGTATCACTTCGCGCAAGGGCGTGATCAGGCGGGCGACGAGCGCGATGGGGCGGCACTCGACGTTCGCAAATGCGACATTGTTGCGAATCGCCAGAACTTTCGGGGTGATCTCGCCGAACAGCAACAGGATCGGCACCATCACCAGCAAATTGATCATTTCGTTTTCGGCGCCGAACAGATGGATGATCATCGCCGCCGAGATCACCGACGCCGAGACATTGACGAACTCGTTGCCGATGAGGATGGTGACGATCAGGCGCCGCGGTTCGCTGCGCAGCCGATCGATCAACTCGATACGTGGATTCCTGGCGGCGCGCATCTGTTCAAGCTGGAACGAACTCAGAGAGAATAGCGAGGTTTCGGTACTCGAAAAAAAGCCCGAAAACCCGAGCAGAACAACAAAGACAACGAGTTCTATCCAGAGAGCGGGATCCATGTGTGACATCCTGAGAGAAGTGGCTGCCGCAAGTCATGCCGGCTGTCCCACCATGTGAGCAGCGGCCTTGCCGCCAGCGACGCGGCGGCGTCGACCTTAACGGCGGTCCCCTGTTCCACAGAATGGATTTTCGATTTTCTCCGAGTTCGATGCCGTGGTCAATTGTCCTGGTCCAGCACACCATCAGCGGAAACCAACCCGGCACGGGCTCCGGCGGACGCTGCTGATCGCTTCGCGCTAGCCGCGGTTCACACGGGTCGAGGAAATCAACTCGCGCTCGTCGAGTTCGGCCTCGATGGTCCGCAGCGTTTCGTCGTTGATCGCGTCGGCAGCGTGCAACTCGTGCAGGCGCGCACGCTCGGCGTGGATCGCCGCCAGACGCAAGTGCCGTCGCAGTGCGATGTGCGTTGCTCGCAGGGAAGCATTTTCGGCATCACCTTCGAGCAGTTCGAGCTTCCCCTCGTAGCGGTGCGCCAGTTGTGCCGCGAAAGACACGTCCTCGGGGTCCGAAAGGTTCCTGGCCGTGAGCGCCACGGCGCCGATTGCCGCCCGTGCGATTTCGGCGCGGGCGGTGCTTTCCTCACGGGCGGCATCCTCCTCGTGGTCGAGCGCCAGTTTGCCGATGATCCAGGGAAGGGGCACGCCATTCAGGGCCAGCGTCAGGAGGATCGTCGCCGCGGCCAGAAAAACGACGAGGTCGCGCTCGGGAAAGGGCATTCCACCGGCGACGAAGGCGGGAACGGACAGCGCCGTCGCCAGCGTGATCGACCCGCGTACCGCCGCCCAACTCACCAGCAGCATCCGTTTCGGGTCCGGCCCCGAGCGGCTGCCGGCCCAGCCCCAGTGCAGGCGAAATCGTACATGCGCGGAGGCCCACACCCAGGCGATGCGCAACACCATCAACAGAACCCACAAAACGAACGCATAAAGAGCCAGGTCGAGCGGGGCAAAGTGGTCAACACTGGTCAGCATGCGGCGCAGTTGCAGGCCGAGCAGCACAAAGACCAGGCCGTTCAGGATGTACGACAGCATCCGCCAGACCTCACGCGCGTGCCGGCGGGCATCGGCGGTGAGTCCCTTGACTTCCTGGCCGCTGGCCCACAGCCCGGCCGCGACGACGGCCAGGATTCCCGAGACCCGCAGCGCCTCGGCGGCAAGGTAAGCGCCATAGGGAATCAGGACCGTCAGCAGCGTCTGCAGCACCGGGTCACCGGCCTGCAGACGAATGAGCCGTTGCCGCAGCTGACGTCCAAACCACTCGAAAGCGATGCCGACGACCATGCCGCCGCCGGCCAGAATCACGAAATTGCCGGCCACCTCGGCCGACGAGAACAGCCCGGTCGCCGCCGCCGCCACGGCGAGCTTGAAGGCCACCAGCCCCGAGGCATCGTTGAGCAGGCTTTCGGCATTGACGATATGTACGATCCGCCCCGGCAGCGGCAGGGTTTCGGTGGTCGCCACGGTGGCCACGGCATCGGTCGGCGAGACGATCGCGCCGAGGGTAAAGGCAACCGCCAGTGGCATTGCCGGAATCAGCCAGTGCATCACATAGCCGACCACGACCACGGTCAGCACGACCAGGCCCAGTGCCAGCAGCAGCACCGGCTTCAGCACGCGCACAAAATCGCGACGCGGCAACACCCAGGCGTCGGCGAAAAGAATCGGCGGGATGAACAGCAGCAGGAACAACTCCGGATCGACCTCGATGGCGTCGAGGCCGGGCAGGAACGACGCCGCCAGGCCGACGACGACCAGCAGGATCGGCAAGGGCAGCGGCGTCCAGCGAACGAGCGCGCCGCCGACAGCGATCGCCAGCAACAGCAACAGGGTGAGTTCTATGACGGGCATGATGGATTCTACCGTACGCCCGCGAGGAATGCGACGAGTACCAAGCGCTGGGGTGGCTAGAGGACTAGTGCTCTCCCTGCCGCTTGCCACGGCGCATGCCTCACTGTCTAGCCGGGCAGGTCGGCGCTGCCCGTCGCCGCGACGGTTATTGGCCCTGCAATACGGCCGGCATCACCGTCTTCGCCATCCGCTTGGCGAAATAGTAGATGCGCTTCTGTTTCTCGATGATCTCGATCTCCATGGTGTAGGCCGCGATGCGGTTCGGCTCTTCGGCGACCAGCCGACGTGCCTCATGCGCGGCTGCCGAATCGGCGATACGGTTGATCTCGTTCTTCATCCCGATCACTACCTGTCCGGCTCGCTCGTTGCGCTGTCCTACCGCCTGCACAGCGGCTGCTACCGCCTTGGTAATTGCCGCCTGAAATCCGTTGAGCACCTGTTGAGTAGACTCGCCGACCTGAATCTTGTCACGTATGCGGTCATGCCCCAGCACTACCAGATTGGTTTCGACAATGTCGCCGATGTTTTCGAGGTTGCTGGCAGCTTCCATCAACTGCATCAACTCCCTCGTCTGTTCGTCCCCCAGTGGCTGCTTGCTGATCTTGGCCAGATAGTCAATGATCCCGGCATGCAGGATATCGACCGTGTCGTCCATTTGCCGGATCTCTTCGAGCACCTTTCGGTCACCGCCGATGATCGCCGGCATGATGCCCTGCAACATCGCATTGACCGTCTCGCCCATGTGCATGATCTCCATGCGGACCTGGTCGAGGGCTAGCGACGGCGCGCTCAGCAGTTCATCCTGCAGGTACCGGGTGCGCACGATGACGGCTTCCTCAGCGAGCGGCTTGTCGGGCACCAGCCATTCGACGAAACGCGCAATCTGGGTGGTAAACCAGATGAAGATCAGCGTGTTGGCGATATTGAAGAAAGTGTGCGCGTTGGCGATCTGGCGCGGCGTCTCGGCGGCCAGGCGGTCGACGCCACTGAGGTTCGGGTAGCTCGGCGAAATGGCGGTGACCAGATCGGCGATGAAGCCAATGAACGGCAGCCAGATCAGCACCCCGCAGACATTGAAGCCCAGATGGACCAGCGCCGCACGCACCGCTTCGCGCGGCTTGCCGATCACCGCCAGCAGCGCCGTCGCGCAGGTGCCGATGTTGGCGCCGAAGGCCAGGGCGATGCCTGCCTGCAGGCTGATGAAACCCTGTCCGGCCATGACGATGACGATGCCGGTCGAAGCCGACGAGGACTGGATCAGGGCGGTGAAGGCGGTGGCGATCAGGACGCCGACCAAGGGGTTGTCCATGCTCTTCATCAGGTCGAGGAAAGGCTGGTAGCTGCGCAGCGGCTCCATTGCCTCGCTCATCACGTGCATGCCGAAGAACACCATGCCCAGGCCCATCAGCATTTCGCCGTAGTGCTTGGTCCGGTCGCTCCTGGCGATGAACAGCATCGCAAAGCCGACCGCAATCATCCCCAGCGCCGCCTTGGTGATCTTGAAGGCGACGATCTGGGCGGTGATCGTGGTGCCGATGTTGGCGCCCATGATCACACCGACCGACTGCGAGAGTGTCATCAGCCCGGCCGAGATGAAGCCGACCACCAGCACCGTCGTCACCGAGGAAGACTGGATCACCGCGGTGACCAGCGCACCGGTGCCGACGCCCATGAAGCGGTTCACCGTCAGCTTGGCGAGGATTCCCTTCATCCGCTCGCCGGCGACGGCCTTGAGGCCTTCCTCCATCTGCAGCATGCCGAAGAGAAAGATTGCCAGGCCGCCGAGCAGTTCGACGGTCATCATTCCCCACGCCATTCCGCCGGCATCGTCGCCGGTGGCCGCCAGCGTCGGCCAGGCCAGCGTATACAACCATGTCCCGAGAGCATACAAGGTGAGCGGAAGAGTTACACGAGTGCAGGGATTCAGATGCGTTTTCAGCATGGATCACACCTCCGATGGTTACAACCCGGTCAAAGATACAATAAATTCTGACTGCATACATCCATTTGTCTGTCGCGACAGGCTGGTCGGTATCAGCGAGGTGGCACGCGTGTTCTCGGCGACTGCGGTCTCGGCATGCCGGCAGGCGAACTCTCGGCGCAGGATTGCGGGTCTTGGCAAGTCCGGAGACGAAGCCGGTTTATGCTTGTTACTGCGCAACATAACGCTTATCCTTGCGCGTTGGGCGGCGGGCCGTCCTGGCTGTGGGCTGAGGCGCAAGCAGGTTCTGGCGCAGCGCTTCGCGGTGTGCGGCACGGCATTCTTGCCGGTGAATATCTGCTGGGGCGGGGGCATTTCATGGAATGGGCAAGGGGGGCTGGCGACTTCATCGCGCTGTCGTCGATCGACTGGGAACTGCTGGTGCGCGTGTTGATTCAGTGCGGCCTGTTCAGCATGTCGGCTTTTTTTTCCGGCTCCGAAACCGCGCTCTTTTCACTGAGCCGCATCGACCTGCAGAAACTGCGTAATTCGCGCAATCCTCAATCCGAGAACATTCACGCCATGCTCGACGAGCCGCGACGCCTGATCGTCTCGCTGCTGTGCGGCAACGAGCTGGTCAATATCGCGGCGGCGGCGAACATGACGATGATCCTGGTGCGCGCCTTTGGCGAGGAAGACGCCGGCTGGATCAACGTGGTGGTGATGGTCCCGTTGTTGCTGCTGTTTGGCGAGGTGACGCCGAAGACCATAGCCGTCAACTTTCCGGTCAAGTTCGCCACGCTGCTATCGGCGCGCTTCCTGCCCAAGTGGATCTTCATCGTCACCCCGTTGCGCAACGTCGTGCGCATGGTTGCCGACCGGGTCACGACACTGGTCGTCGGCGAGCACGTCGGTCGCGAGAACATCCTGAAGGCCGACGAGCTGCGTACGCTGATGGCCGACAGCGAGGAAACCGGGGTCATCCAGGCGTCGGAACGGGTGCTCATCGACAAGGTGCTCGAAGCGGCGGAGACCGACGTGGCACGGATCATGACCCCCGGCCCCCGTATCCGCTTCCTCGATGGCGACCTGCCGGTCGCCGAACTCATCGAGCGCTTTCGCAGTTATCGCCACCCGCGCGTCCCGGTGTATCGCGGGCACTGGGACAACGTCATCGGCTTCCTGCATGCCGAGGATCTGCTGCGGCGTGTGCGCAGTGACGGCGGCCTGGCGGCGACCGAACTGCGCGACATCCTGAAACCGGCGCACTTCGTGCCGCCGACCAAGAAGGTCGATGAGATGCTGGAGTACTTCCAGCGCTTCGACACCCGCGCCGCCGTGGTCATCGGCGAGTATGGCGAGGTGCTGGGCATCGTCACCATCAAGGATGTGCTGAGCTTCATCTTCGGCGAGATCTCGGGGAAGATGCGCGGCCAGGAATTCTTTCAGCAGGAAGACAACGACAGCTTTACCGTTCCCGGCTACATGCGCCTGGCCGACGTTCGCACCCTCACCAATTTCGATATCGACGACCCGCTGATGAACACCATCGGTGGAGTGACGCTGGTGCTTTTCGGGCGCCTGCCGCGTGTCGGCGAGAAGGTGTTCTATGCCGACTACGAGATCACCGTCAAGGAAGTGAGTGGCATGCGCATCACCCGGGTCCGCATCTCGCGCGGCGCTACCCCCGATGAGCCTGAAGACACTCCGGACGAGCCGCTGGAGATGGAAAGCGTTGCTGAACCCATGCCGGGCGGCGTGCCGGAGAGCCAGCCGGTAGACCAGGGGCAGGAAGTCGTCGGCGAGTACGACAACGATCTGCTGAATGAACCGCCGGATTCTGAACCCGAACCCCTGACGAATGCGGCGGCCGAGCAAAGGACACCGGCAAGCAGGACCGCCGGTACGGCGGACTAGAAAGGGAGAAATGCAATGGAGCTGGTTCTGCAATTTCTGGTCATCCTGGTCTTTCTGGTGCTCAAAGGTTTTTTCTCGGGCTCCGAGTTGGCGATGGTCAACTCCGACAAGATCTACCTGCGCCATCAGGCGCGGCTCGGTGACCCCGGCGCCAAGCTGGTGCTGAACCTGTTTCGCACTCCTGACGTGATGCTCGGAACGACACTGGTCGGCACCAACATCGCCACGGTGACGATCACCACCATGGGTACGCTGATCTTCGTGCACCTTTTCGGCGACAGCGGCGATCTGTTTTCGGTGCTGATCTTCACGCCCTTCCTGCTGATCTTCGGCGAGATCGTGCCGAAGAGCATCTTTCAGCAGAAGGCTGACTGGATCGCCCCCCGGATCATCTATCCGCTGCGCTTTTTCTCCTACGTGTTTTACCCGGTGATCTTCGTCTTCAGCCGGATCGCCCGCGTAGCCGCGCGTCTTTTCGGCGGCGCCACCTCGGGGCAGAGCGGATTCATCACCAAGGACGAGTTGCGCGTCCTGATCGACCTCTCAGAAACGGCCTCGGACAGCGCCGCTACCAGCAAGCAGCGCATTCGTCGCATCTTCCGTTTTGCCGACACCACGGTCGGGGAGGTGATGACCCCACTGGCCGAGGTCATCGGCTTCAACGAGGCGCGCGAGATGGGCGAAGCCGTGCGCCGCGTCTGGGCGTCCGGATTCAATCGGCTGCCGGTGTTTCGCGGCAACATCACCAATGTCACCGGGGTGATGACCTTGAGCACCTGGGATCTGTTGCTGCCGGATATCGAGCAGCGTCCGGTGGAAGAGTTCGTCAAACCCGCTCTTTATCTGACGCCGAAGCAGAGCCTCGATCAGGTGCTGCCGCTGCTGCGCGCGCGCACCGATCACATGGCCATCGTCGTCGACGAGTTTGGTTCGGCGATCGGGATCCTCACCATGGAGGACATTTTCGAGGAGGTCGTCGGCGCGGTGGACTCGGGTTACGATTTCGACACCATCAAGACTCGTCGGGTGACCATTGAGTCCGCGGGTGATGATACCCATGTGGTCAGCGGACGCGCGCCGATTTCCGAACTGAATGACTCGTTGAAGCTCAACCTGCCGGTTGGCGAAGCGCATACTGTCGCCGGTTTCCTGATCAACCGCCTGCGGCATATCCCGCAGGTCGGTGATACGGTGGTGGAGCAGGGTTATCGTTACACCGTGATCGAAGCGGATGCGCGCACCGTGACCAGGGTGCGCGTCGAACGTCTGTAGGGGGGGCGGTGCTCAGTACGGCCGACTAGCCAACATGCCCGTACCACTGGTGCAGGCTGTCCTTACGAAGGGCGTGCTCGCTGTATCAGGGCCCATTGCAGGGGTCAAGCGATGCACCACCGACCTCGGCTACTGGGGAGCGTCGGCGACATCCCGCAACACCGCAAAGCTGCGCTGCGAAGGGTGGCCCGCGTTGCTCTGCGGTGCAAGAATCCCGGCATGCCGCAACTGGCTGACCATGCGCGATACCGTCTCCAGGGTCAGCGCCGTGATGTCGGCCATATCCTGCCGTGACGGCAGGACCACCAGCAGTTCGCCAGTGACCTGCCGCGCCGGGCTTTCTTCGCCGGGATGCGCCAGCATCATCACCAGGCGGTGGACACGGTCGGCGGCCTGCCCACAGCGCAAGCCGATGACCTCGGCGGCGCGGCGCTGGGCCTTGGCCAGCGTATGCAGCAGCGAGTCGCCGGCGGGAACGGTATGCCCTTCCGGCCAGGGTTCGAGAACGCAGGTGGAGAGGGCCGTCGCGGTAAAAGTGTACTTCCCGAACAGCAGCGTCTCGGCACCGATGATGTCATTCTGCACAGCCAGAGTGGCAAAGCTTTGTTCGCCGTTGGGTTCCTCGCGGTCGAGGCGGACCGAGCCGCTCAGCACACGCCAGGCACCGCCGTGGTCTTCGCCGGCGTAGATGCGCTGCCCGCGGTTGAAGTGGGGTCGCCACTGCTTCGCACGCAGCGCCTGCGGGCCGGCGCTGCATGAAATCTTTTCGGCCTTCAACATTGCTGCTTTCTCGCGCTCCTAGAATCGCAGGTTCATGCCGGCATAGATCGAGCGTCCCATACCGGGAACCGCTGTTCCCCATGCGGGGTTGCCGCTCCCAGGGTTAAGCGCCATGGTGGTTCCTTGACCGACGTAGGCGCCGCCGAGCGGCAGCGAATAAAATTTGTTGAACAGGTTGTCGACGCCCAAGTCGAGGCGTACCTGCTTCCAGGTGTAGCTGCCGCGCAGGTTGGTCAGCCCGTAGCCCACTGTCTTGGTTTCGTTGCGCACTTCGGAGACGTCGTCTTTCGCCGCCACCGCGACAAGCTCGACCGCACCTTTCCAGCCACCCAGCGCGTGCGTCAGCGCCAGCTTGCCGTTGAGCGGCATGATGTTGTAGAGGCCGTCGCCGGTGTCAAGATTCTTGCCGTGGGTGTAGGTGAGCGAGCCGGTGAGGCCAAAATCACCCATCCCGGTCGAGGCGAGCGGCATGTGCCCGGAAACATCGAGGCCGTAAAGCTCGGCCGACTGGTTGGCGTACTGGAGCACGACGAACTGATTGGTCGTCGTGCGGTTGGCTGGCGTGCAGGATGCGCCTGCCAGGCAGCGAATGGCATCGATGTAGTCGGTGACCCGTGTGTAGTAGGGCGTAGCGCGAAATTCCCAGCGACGGTCCGCCGCATGCAGGTCGAAGGAGGCGGAAACGGTGTGCGCCTGCTCCGGCTTGAGATTGATATTGCCGAAGTAGCCGTTACCGTCGCCGACGAAGTTGTTCATCACGGCAGCCATCGACCAGGTCGACCAGGTGTAGCGCTCATACAGGTTGGGCGAACGCACCTTGCGCGCGACGCCGAATTCGATGTCGCTGTTGGCATCCGGCGTATAGCGGGCCAGCGCTGTCAGGTCCCAGTTGTTGTCGGCACGCTCGTGATTTTGCGAATTGAACGCGGCGGCGTCCTTCTTCTGATCGTTCACCATCATGCCCAGGCCGTTGGTGGTCGGGTCATAGCCCCGAACATTGCCGGCATTCGTCGTGACCCGTTCGTAACGCACACCGAGCAGGGTCAGCCATTGCCTGTCGAGGTGCGACTCCCACTCGCCGAACAAGCCTGCCCGGTCGCGCAAGCCGTCGTTGATGTTTTCGAAGGTGCCGGGCCACATCATCGCGCCGGATGGTGGCCACCAGTCGTTGAGGGTGTAGTGCTGATAGAGGCCACCGATGCGGAGCAGGTTCCGCGTATCGACATTCATCTCCGCCTTGACGTTCACCCCGGTGTTGCTGCTCCTGGTATACATCGGCATGCCGGCCGCGCATCCGGCCATCGCGCCGTTCACCATGCGGGTTCCGGAACTCGGGGAACATGGCGAACCGTTGACCGCGTTGTCACCTCCGGAACCTGCCGGTGGCGCTCCAGGGCCGTACCAGTACCGCTTGTCGGGGCCGAAGTCCATGAAATGCAGGTCGACTTTCTCGTAATAGGCCCGCGCTTCGAACAGCCCCCAGTCGTATTGACCGAGATAGCGCAGGTTGAATGTCTTCTGCTCGTTGTCGAGCATGTCCATGCGCTGGTTCGGATAAAGCTGTTCGGGGATGTGCTGGAATCCGAACTTGGCCTCGACGAGATGGTTGCCGCCTTTCAGTGCGAAGCTCAGCATCTGGTTCAGGCTCTCGTAGGCCGTCGAGCCGACTTCGTCGAGCGGCAGCGTGTGCCCGATGCGGCCGGTGGCCGTGGTCGTCTTGAAGTTGCCGCCGGCCTTGTAATTGTCGGCCCGGGCGCTCGAACCGGTATAGGTCAGGCTGATGTTTTCGGTGGCGGCAGTAGCCGCCATGTTGGCGCCCCAGGCGTTGCCGTTGCTGCGGTAGAATCCGCCGATCTGGCCGGTAGTCAGAACCTTCTGGCCCGGCGCTGCGAACACCGGCGCCGGCGTCTCGGCGATGATCGTGCCGGCAATGCTGTCGCCACCGACGCTGACCGGTGTGATCCCGGCATAGACCTGGAGTGAGCCCACATTGGTCGGATCGAGGTAGGACAGCGGCGGGTTCATGTGGTTGGGGCAGGAGGCGATCAGGTCCATGCCATCGACCTTGATCCGGATACGATCGTCGGCCAGGCCGTGAATTGCCGGCAGGCTGGATACTCCGCCAGCGCCATAGAGGCTTATTCCCGGCAGGCGATCGAGCAGGCGGGCCGAGTCGCTGCTGGCCGCCCGGTAGGGGGCGATGCTTGCCGCATCGATACGGCTGGCGCCAAAAGGCTCCCTGTCTTCGATGCGCGTCGCCTTGACGACGACTTCGCCCATCACCGGCGCGCTCACCGCCTCCTCCGCTGCGGCCGCATGCCACAGGCCCGGCCAGCCCAGCGCGGCGGCGACGGCCAGCGTGATCGGTTTCTTGGCAAATTGCATCCCCAACCCTCCGCATGTTTTTTGACTTGCGGCATTCTAGGGAGTGTGGCTGCATTGTGGAATGTGACATTTCGCCGCACGCGCGTACTCGCGCAGGCGGTTCAGAGCGGGAGACAGCAGCTTGTCAGACGGCGAAAGCCTTCTGCGCGGCTGCTTCCGGGGTGGCGCCGTCGCTTTCCGCCACGGGCGCCTGTTCCATCGCCAGCGCTTCGAACAGCATCGCCATGGCCTGGGTCGAGTGTTCGATGATTTTTGCGTCCTCGGCGCTGAGCCTGCCGGAGCCGGCGAGAGCGCGTCGCGAGACCTCGACAATCCGTTGCGAATGTTGCAGCAGACGCCCACGGATGGCGTTGAGTTGCTGTACCTTGGCGATCTCGGCCGCATGCAGGTCCCGGCTTGCTTCGTCGCGCGCCGCTTCCGTACGCGCGCTGTCCAGGTCGCGCAGGGCCATTACTTCGCCCATCGACGCCTTCCACCACCCCAGGAAGTTTGCCCGGTGATCGATCAGCGCATTCAGCGACTCGCCCATGGCGTTGATCTCGTCGCGTCCGCCAGGCACCGTCGGCACGCGCCCGGTCGGGGTGCCGTAGGCCAGGTCGTCGAGCAGCCCGGCCATTTGCCGAACAGGACGAACAATGCGTGCGGTGATCAGTACCGCGAAGAGGATGGCCAGGGCGATCGCGCAGGCCATCACGATGAGGCTCAGCCGCACACCGGCCTGTGACGATGCGGTGATTTCGCCGGTACGAGTGGCCATCATCTGATTCGCTTGATCGACGTTTTGCTGGATCAGCGGGACGACGTCGTTGGCGGCCGCATCCATCTCTCTGGTCCGTTCGACGATGATCGCGCGCCGTGATACCAGCACCAGAAAACTGCGCTGATAATCGCGTAGCAGGCCGTTGAGGAGTTCCTTGTCCGCCGGGGCGATCATAGACGCGGCAATCTGGGCGCGAATACTCCTGGCGAGGTCAACGACCATCTGTGGGTAGGACTCATCTCCGCGCAGCAGGAAGTCCTTTTCCCGCCGCCGGAGTTTGAGGATGCTGGTCTCGAGGTTGGGGACCTGATAGGCATCGAGAATCGCTTCCATGCGCTGCGCTGCATCGCGGAAAGGCCCCTTGCCACCGTCGACGACACCGGCCTTGAGTGCACTGTCGGAATATTCCGCGAAGGTTCTCGCGTAAACCGCCAGTTCGGCGAGTAATTTCTGCTTCACCGCCTGCTGCAGATCGGAAGTCTCGACCAGTAGGCGGAACTCGGTGATCAACTGGCGGACGCGCTCGCGGTACCTCGGATCCTTTCGCAAGGCGAAGTCTTTCTCGTTGCGGCGAATCTGCAGCAGGCTGGTGTAAAGACGGTCGACGTTGTAGTTGGCCGACAGTTCGTGAAGACGATGGATGCGGTTGCGGAAGGAACCCTGGATCCCGGAGTCCTGGTCCAGGCCCATGCTCCGCCAGGCCTCGACGACGGCATGAAAACTCGCCTGGTAGGTCGTTATCAGCGCCTGGATTTCTTCGGCGGTCTGCCGCGACGGCTGATCAACCGTCGCCAGTGCCGCGACCTTTGCGCGCAAGGTCTGCAGATGTTGTTCGACTTTCCCGACAAAGCGCTCCTGGTGCTCGATCAGGAAGTTCTTTTCCGCTTCTCGCGCTGCGGCCATCTCGATCTCGATTTCGAGCGCCAGCGACTTGCGCACTTCGAAGACGGCATGGAGTTGCTGGTAGTTGTCGAGTACCGAGCGCAGCGTCTGATGGTAGTGCCAGACGACGCCGACAAAGAGCAACCCGACCAGTCCGAAGCCGAGGCCGAGCCGTTCGCCAATCCGCAATTTGCTGGAAATTTTGACCATATTTCGCTCCATGCGGGTGAAACGGGCCTTCGCCGCGGCGGCTCGCTCGACACCGGCCGGCACGCGCCGACAAACAGGCAGGGCGCTCGGCTGACAGTATATCTGGCGCGTCCACCTCCTGTCGAACGGCATCTGTGGGGACTCGGTGGACCTCTTCGTCGACGAGAACTGCCGGGAGGAAACGCTGCCGGCGCATCAAAGTGGCCCGCGTGAAGCGGACAGCACGGGCGAGCCGCGCCGTTGGACGTATCAGCGAATGCGTCTGACGCGCGCCCCGAGTTGACCCAGCTTGTCCTCGATGCCCTCGTAACCGCGGTCGAGATGATAGATGCGCTCGATCAGCGTTTCGCCCTGTGCCACCAGTCCGGCGATGACCAGGCTGGCCGAGGCGCGCAAGTCGGTGGCCATCACCGTCGCGCCTTCGAGACGTTCGACGCCGGTGACCATCGCGTTGCTGGCGTCGATCTTGATCCTTGCCCCTAGGCGAATCAATTCAACGGCATGCATGAAGCGGTTCTCGAAGATCGTTTCGCGAATCACCGCCGATCCTTCGGCAACACAGTTGATGGCCATGAACTGTGCCTGCATGTCGGTCGGAAAGGCCGGGTAGGGCGCGGTGCGCACGCTGACCGCTTTCAGTCGCGCCGGTGCCTGGAGGGTAATCGCATCGCGCTCGATGACGATATCGCAACCCGCGTCGAGCAACTTGTCGACTACTGCATCCAGATAGGCCGCTGACGTCCGGGTCAGGCGAACTTGGCCGCCGGTTGCTGCCGCGGCGCAAAGATAGGTGCCGGTTTCGATGCGGTCGGCCATGATCGGGTGTGTCGCCCCGTGCAGACGCTCCACTCCACGAATGCGAATCCGGTCGGTGCCGGCGCCGGAGATCTGCGCGCCCATGGCGACCAGGCAGTTGGCCAGGTCGACCACCTCCGGCTCGCGCGCGGCGTTCTCGATGACCGTTTCTCCGGCCGCGAGCACGGCGGCCATCATCAGATTCTCGGTGCCGGTGACGGTGACCATGTCGGTGACGATGCGCGCCCCCTTGAGGCCGCCAGCGCCCGCCTTGGCATGGATGTAGCCGTGCTCGACATGGATTTCGGCGCCCATCGCCTGCAGCCCCCGGATGTGCTGCTCCACCGGGCGCGCGCCGATCGCGCAGCCCCCCGGCAGGGACACCCGCGCTTCACCATGACGCGCCAGCAGGGGACCGAGCACGAGGATCGAGGCGCGCATGGTCTTGACCATGTCGTAGGGGGCGAGCGGGTTGTCAAGGCCGCAGCTGTCCAGTGACACGCCATTGACGCCCTCGTCGGTGACCCGTACGCCCATCTGCTCGATCAGGCGCAGCATCGTCGAGATATCCCGGAGTCGCGGCACGTTGCCCAGATGCAGTGGCTCCGACGAAAGCAGGCCGGCGCAGAGGATCGGCAGCGCCGCATTCTTGGCGCCGGAAATGGCGATTTCTCCCGCCAGCGGCGTGCCGCCCTGGATCAGCAGCTTATCCACGCGCGGCGCTCCATTCGTCGGGGGTCTGGGTCTTCATCGACAGGGCGTGCAGTTCGCCGCTGTCGAACAGCTGGCGAAGCACCTCGTTCACCCGTTGCTGGCGTTGCACACGCGTCTTGCCGACGAACTCGGCGCTGACGATCAGCGCCTCGAAATGGTGCCCATCCCCGGCGACCTGCAGGTGTTCGCAGGGCAGGCCGTCGGCGATGATCTGCTGGACTTGTTCAGGCTGCATCATGATTCAGGACCTCAGTTTGTAACCGCTCCTGAGCAGTACCAGCGTCGCCGCCGACACCAGCAGGAAACTCGTGGCGACGACGGCCAGGCTGACTTCCGGCGGTACATCGGAAACGCCGAAAAAGCCGAAGCGAAAGCCGTCGATCATATAGAAGACGGGATTGAAACGCGACACCTGCTGCCAGAAGTCGGGCAACGAATGAATCGAGTAAAAGACGCCGGAAAGCATGGTCAGCGGCATGATCAGGAAGTTCTGAAAACCCGCCAGTTGGTCGAACTTGTCGGCCCAGATGCCGGCGACCATCCCCAGCGCACCCATGATCGCCCCACCCAGGACGATGAATACCACCGCCCACATTGGCGCCACCAGCGCCGGCACGGCGAAGACCATCGTCAGCAGCAGGACGCCGGTCCCGACCAGCAGACCCCGGAGAATCGCTGCCGCCACGTAGGCGAGGAAGAACTCGATGTAGGAAATCGGTGGCAGCAGCACAAAAACCACACTGCCAGTGACTTTCGACTGGATCAGGCTTGACGAACTGTTGGCAAAGGCGTTCTGCAGCGCCGACATCATCACCAGGCCGGGAATCAGGAAGGCGGTGTAGGGGACGCCATGAACCTGCACGTGCGTTTCGAGCACATGCGAGAAGATCATCAGGTAGAGCAATGCCGTCAGCACCGGCGCTCCGACGGTCTGAAAGCTGACCTTCCAGAAACGCAGCACTTCCTTGTAGAGCAGGGTTCGGAAGCCAGTCATTGTGGCGGCGTTTCACCTGGGTTGCCGGCACCTTGCATGACACCGAGGAAGACGTCTTCGAGGTCGGTCTGCGTCAGACGCAGATCGTCGATCGTGCAGCCGGCCTCGCGCAATGTGGCCAGCAACGGTTCGATTTCGGCGAGACCACCGAGGTGGAAGGTCCACGTCCCTTCGCTTTCCGTGGCGCTGGCGCGCAACGTCTGGGGAAGTGGTGCAAGACCGGCCAGGCGCAGGCTCAAGGTCTGGCCAGAGAAGCGAGCCAGCAGGTTGCGGGTCGTATCCAGGGCCACCACCCGCCCTTGCTTGAGCATGGCGATGCGCCCGCACAGGGCTTCCGCCTCCTCAAGGTAATGCGTGGTCAGGATCACCGTATGTCCGTCGCGATTGAGGCGCTGGACGAACTGCCACAAGCCCTGCCGCAACTCCACGTCGACCCCGGCCGTCGGCTCGTCGAGGACGATCACCGGTGGTTTGTGCACCAGTGCCTGGGCGACCAGCACGCGTCGCTTCATGCCGCCGGAGAGACTGCGCATGTTGGCGTTGGCTTTGGCGGTCAAATCGAGGTTGGCGAGAATCTCGTCGATCCAGTCGTCGTTGTTGCGGATTCCGAAGTACCCGGACTGGATGCGCAGCGTCTCGCGCACGGAAAAGAACGGATCGAAAACCAGCTCCTGCGGTACCACCCCAAGCAGGCGACGGGCGGCACGGTACTCGGAGCGCACATCGTGCCCCATGATCGTCAACTTGCCGGCATTCGGGCGAGAGAGGCCGGCCAGACAGGAGATCAAGGTCGTCTTGCCGGCGCCATTGGGGCCGAGCAGCCCGAAAAACTCACCCTCGGCAATCTGCAGGGAAACGCCGGCCAGCGCCAGCAGGGAGCCGAAACGCTTTTCGACGCGATCGATGGCAACGGCGATGCGCATGGGATCCTGCCTGATGACGGGGCGAGTGGCCCGTCAGGCGCGAGGAAGCAGTTCGGACACGCCGTAAAGCGTTGCCAGGCTGATCAGGTTTGCCGGCGGGTTGGCAATGCGCAGGGCGATGCCCCCGGTGCCGGCCGTGCGCAACCAGGCAAAGACGACGCTCAACGCTGAGGAGTCGACTTCGGAAACCGCCGCGAGATCAAGCAACGTCAGGCCCGTATTCTTGCCGGACAGCAACAGGCCGCGCCCAGCCTCAAGCAGGGCGCGTGCATTGGCAATGATCATCGGTACCGTCACGCGCAGCCTGCCGTCCGCCTGCTCGATCATTTCTTGCCGGCTTCGAGTTGCTTGTTGCGATTGCTGAGCATCGTGATCAGGCCGTCGAGACCCGTGTTGCTTACTTCCTGCTTGAAGGTGTCGCGATAGTTGGTGACCAGGCTGACGCCGGCGACGACGACATCGTAGACCTTCCAGGCGTCGCCCTGCTTTTCGAGCGAGTAATCCAGTTGCACCGGTTTGCTGCCGGGCTGCACGACTTCGGTTCTGACCACCACACTGGTGTCGCCCGCCGACAACTTGCTGGGCTTGTAGACCACCGTCTGGTTCTTGTAGGAGGTCAGTGCGTTCGAGTAGGTGCGCACCAGCAGCGTCTTGAATTCCTCGGAGAGGCGTTTCTTCTGCTCCGGCGTCGCCTTGCTCCAGTCGCGTCCCACAGCGAGTGCG
This sequence comes from Pseudomonadota bacterium, assembly GCA_029780075.1. GTDB lineage: Bacteria > Pseudomonadota > Gammaproteobacteria > Burkholderiales > Rhodocyclaceae > Accumulibacter. The sequence goes on along the minus strand of JAKOZI010000076.1, from coordinate 31,912 downwards.
GTCATGCGCTGGAAATTGAAATACGGGAGCACCTTGGTTTCGACCAGATCGATGGCCTTGCGGGTATTGCCGCTCTGGATGTCCTTGTCCTGGCGAACGACGGCGAGTACATCCTCGGTGACCTGCCGGACCATGGCGTCGGGGGCGAGCTCCTGCGCGACGGCGGGGGCAACCAGGGTCAACAGGGCAAACAGCAGGGAAAATAAAGCTTTCATGGGCGCTTTCAGGCAATGTGGGGTCGTGAACCCGGCGGGAGGTGCATCCGCCTACTGTGAGGATTCCTCGTCAACGGCTTCATGCGGCAGCTCGCCGTCAAAAATCTCGCTGCGGCGATGCTGCAGGTAGGCGTTCCTGATGTAGTCGTATTTGTCGAAAGCGGCTTCCTCGACCACCTTGTCGGCGGGCAGGAGGCTCGCGCGCACGCTGATATAGCGGGTGGCGACCAGGCTGTTGCGCAGCCCGATGTCGTCGATTCGCCATACCGGGTCGAAATACGTGTCGACCACCCAGCCGAACGTATCGCGTGACGTACGTGGCCCGATGATCGGCCAGTAGAAGTAGGGACCGTCGCCGACTCCCCATTTGCCCAGGGTCTGCCCAAAATCCTCGGAATGCTTGGTCAGGCCCATTTCTCCGGCGACGTCGAAGGCGCCGCCAATCCCTGCGGTGCTATTGATCAACACCCGGCCGACGTCGGAAACGGCTTGCTGACCCTTGCCCTGCAGCAGATTGTTCACTGCTGTCCAGACGTCCCAGATGTTGCCGAAAAAGTTGCCGACGACCACTTTCACCGGCAGCGGTGCGGCGGCGTCATAGCCCTGCGCGACCGGTTTGACGACCAGATCAAGGCCTTCGTTGACCGCAAACATGGCCCGGTTGAAACCCTCGAAGGGGTCTTTGGGGTTGTTCGCGGTGGTCGCGCAGCCACTGGCAGCGAAAACCGCCGCAGCACAGGCCATGCAGGACACGCGCCTCGAATGGTATGGTTTCACACATTTTCCTTTCATTCTATTTGTCGCTCTGTCCTTCTGACGCCTTGTTGAACATGAACTGACTGATCAGCTTTTCCAGCACCACTGCCGATTGCGTCTTGGCGATCACCTCGCCAGCCTTGAGCATCGTCTCGTCACCGCCCGGATCGAGACCGATGTACTGCTCGCCGAGCAGGCCGGCGGTGAGGATCAGGGCGAAGGTATCCTTCGGGAAGCGATAGCGGCCGTCGACATTGAAGACCACTACGGCTTCATACGTTTCCGGGTCAAAACGGATGTCGGCGACCCGTCCGACGACGACGCCGGCGCTCTTTACCGGCGCGCGCACCTTCAAGCCGCCGATGTTAACAAACTTGGCCGTCAGCGGGTACGTCTCGGAAAAATTGGCTGCCGCCAGATTGCCGACCTTCAGCGCCAGGAACAGCAATGAAGCCAAGCCCAGGGCAACAAAAACACCGACCCACAGGTCGAGCAACTTGCGACTCATCAAGCCTCCCGGAACATGAACGAGGTCAACACAAAGTCGAGCGACAGGATTGCCAGGGCCGATTTGACGACCGTGCCCTTGATCGAACTCGACACGCCTTCGGCGGTTGGCACGGCGTCGTAGCCCTCGAAGACGGCAATCAGGGAGACGGCAATACCGAAGACAAAGCTCTTGACGATGCCACTCCAGACATCGTAACGAAAATCAACCGAAGCCTGCATCTGCGACCAGAAGGCACCCTCGTCGACGCCGATGAAGACAACGCCGATCAGGTACCCGCCGAGAACGCCGGTGGCCGAGAACAGCGCTGCCAGCAGGGGCATCGAGATCACGCCGCCCCAGAAGCGCGGAGCCACGACGCGTGCAATCGGATTGACCGCCATCATGTCCATTGCGGTGAGCTGCTCGGTGGCCTTCATCAGGCCGATTTCCGCGGTGATCGACGAGCCCGCGCGCGAGGCGAAAAGCAGGGCGGCGACCACCGGGCCAAGTTCACGCACCAGCGACAGCGCGACCAGAACGCCGAGGGCGTCGGCGGAGCCATAGCGCTGCAGCGTCTCGTAGCCCTGCATGCCAAGCACCATGCCGATGAACAGGCCGGAAACCATGATGATCAACAACGACTGGAAACCCGAGAAATAGATCTCGCGAATGGTCAGCGGCAGGCGCCGGAAAGACTGCCCGGACCAGTACAGCAGCATGCCGAAGAAGCGCGTCGCAAACCCCAATCGTTGCAGGGCGTCGTTGACGCGCCGTCCGAGGCTGCTGATCGCCGCCACCAGGGCTCCCTGGCTAGGACTGGGCATACGCGCCTCTTCCGAGCAGTTCCTGAGCGAGCGGGGCCGCCGGATAGTGGAAGGGCACCGGTCCGTCCGCTTCGGCGAAGACGAACTGATGCACGAAGGGATGCTTCGAAGCCCGGATTTCATCGGGCGTTCCGAGCGCGACAACCTTTCCTTCGGACATGAAGTAGATGTAATCGACGATCAGCAAGGATTCCTGGATGTCGTGGGTGACCATGATCGTCGTCGCGCCCAGCGCATCATTGAGCTTGCGGATCAATTGACCGATGACGCCGAGAGAAATCGGATCGAGGCCGGCAAACGGCTCGTCGTACATGATCAACATCGGATCCAGGGCAATCGCCCGCGCCAGCGCCACCCGTCTGGCCATGCCGCCCGAAAGCTCGGCCGGCATCAGGTCATGCGCACCGCGCAGGCCGACGGCATTGAGTTTCATGAGCACCATGTCGCGAATCAGTTCTTCCGGCAGATCGGTGTGCTCCCGCATCTGGTAGGCCACGTTGTCGAAAACCGAAATGTCGGTAAACAGCGCGCCGAACTGGAAAAGCATGCCCATGCGCCGGCGCAGGGCGTACAACTCGTCAGCACCCAAAGCGGGTACCGCCAGTCCGTCCACCAGAACCTCGCCGCGGCTCGGTTTGAGTTGTCCGCCGATGAGGCGCAACAGGGTGGTTTTTCCGCAGCCCGAGCCGCCCATGATGGCCACCACTTTTCCGCGCGGGATCTCCAGCGTTATGCCCTTGAGGATCGGGCGATCCTCGTAGGCAAAATCAAGATCCCTGATCTCGACCAGATTATCGGCAGGCACAGCAACATCCCGGGGCAAGAAAATGAGCGCGAATTATACCTGAGCCCCTTGGGGTCGGCTGTGAATTACTTGACGTTAATACAATTGTGGAATAATGCCGAACACGCTCATTTCTTAGGCAGCGCCAGCGCTTGATGCCCACTCGTCCGGAAACCTCCTTGCCAGAAAGACCGCTGCTGCTCATCGTCGATGACGACGCGCTGATCTGTGACACCTTGAGTTTTTCGATGCGTCCGCTCTTTGAGGTGGTCACCAGTCACTCGCGTCCGCATTGCATGCAACTGCTGCGCGAGTTGCGCAGACCGCCAGCGCTGGCGCTGGTCGACCTCGGCCTGCCGCCCGTACCGCACCGCCCCGACGAGGGGCTGGCGCTGATTTCCGACCTGCTCAAGGCCGCTCCGGAGATCCGCATCGTCGTCCTCTCCGGGCAAAGCGAAGAGGGCAACGCGCGCCATGCGCGCGCGCTCGGCGCCGCGGATTTCGTCGCCAAGCCGTGCAATCCGGCCGATCTGCAGCAAGTCCTCAAGAGAGCGCTGGCGTTTCGCGCGCTCGACGAAAGGCAGCACCAGGCGGACGGCACATCGCCGCTGATCGGCAGCAGCCCGGCCATTGAGAAACTGCGGGTGCAGCTTCGACAGTATGCCGATTTGCCATTCCCGGTGTTGATCGAAGGCGAGTCGGGCAGTGGCAAGGAGATCATCGCCTCCAGCTGCCTGCATTTTGGTACCCAGCGCAGGGAGCGGCCGTTTCTGGCGCTCAATTGTGCCGCGATATCGCCGAACCTGGTCGAGGCCACCTTGTTCGGCTACGCCAGAGGTGCGTTTACCGGTGCCGTGACGGTGAAGTCCGGATATTTCGAGGATGCCGCCGATGGCACCCTGTTTCTCGACGAGATCGGCGAACTGGCGCTCGATCTGCAGGCCAAGTTGCTGCGCGTGCTGGAAAATGGCGAGTATCAGCGGCTCGGGGAAACGCGCAAGCGGGTCAGTCAGGCGCGCATCATCGCCGCCACCAACCGCGACCTGCGTCGGGAGGTCAAGGCGGGAAACTTTCGTGCCGACCTTTACCACCGCCTCTCGGTGTGCTCGATCGTTGCCCCACCGTTGCGCGAGATGGGGGAGGACAAATTGCTTCTGATGGAGCACTTTCGTCACCACTATGCGGCACAGACGCGACAGCCGCCGTTCCGCCTCGCCGCCGAAGCGGAAGCCCTGTGGCGCAGCTACGCATTTCCCGGCAATGTCCGCGAACTGCGCAACATCGTCATCCGCCTGACCACCCGGCACGCCGGGCAGGTCGTCGGCGCCGCGGCGCTGGAAGTCGAACTCGACCTGCCCGACGAGCCGCCACCCGCAGCGGCGCCGGCAACACGCGCGCTCGACCAGGGCGCAGGCGATGCCATCGTCACTGCGGCCATGTATCGCCTGCGGCAGCGGGAGCCCTTCAGCCTCGACCGCCTGCTCGACGCCACCGAACGCGGCTACATTGAGGCCGCGCTGAAACTGGCGCACGGCAATGTCAGTCAGGCGGCGCGGCTGCTGGGCATCCACCGGACGACGCTCTACAACCGCATGGAAGCGGCGGCGCGCGAGCCGTGATGTATCTGGATCATTTCGGGCTGCAGCAGGCGCCCTTCCGCATTACCCCGCATACCGAGTTCTTCTTTGCCGGGGCTAACCGGGGCGCCACGCTCGAGGCGCTGAGCTACGCGATCATTCACGATGAGGGCATCGTCAAGGTCAGCGGTGAAGTCGGCAGCGGCAAGACCATGCTGTGCCGGATGCTGCTGGAGAAGCTGCCGGACAACGTCGAGACGGTTTATCTGGCCAACCCCACCTTGTCGCGTGACGAGATCCTGCTGGCCATCGCCGCCGAACTGCGGATTCCGCTGCCCGAAGAGCGCAGCCATCTGCTGCTGCGCGCGCTGCACGAGCGCCTGCTGGAGATCTATGCCGCCGGACGCCAGGTCGTCGCCCTGATCGACGAGGCGCATGCCATGCCGGCGGAAGCTCTGGAGGAGATCCGCCTGCTCTCCAATCTGGAATCGAGTCGGCACAAGTTGTTGCAGATTGTGCTGTTCGGCCAGCCCGAACTGGATCAGCGCCTGGGTGAAAGCGCCATGCGCCAGCTCAACGACCGCATTACGCACCATTTCCGACTCGAACCACTGCATCGTCGCGACGTCGCCGGGTATCTGATGTTCCGACTGCGCGCTGCTGGCTACCGCGGTCCGGACCTGTTCACCAAAGGCGCCATCCAGTTGATCAGCAAGGCCTCCGAAGGGCTCACCCGGCGCATCAACATCCTCGCCGACAAAGCCCTGCTGGCCGCCTTCGCCGAAGGCGTTCACCAGATCGATTGCCGGCAGGTGCGGGCGGCGGTCCGCGACGCGCAGTTCAAACCCATCGCGGGTCGTGTCGGCGTCCGCTGGGCGTGGGCCGCCGCGGTTGCGACCGTTTTGTGTACGCTAGTCGCGCTAGCGTACCTGGCTGGCCGCCATGACGCCGGCAGCACGGTAGCGGCGCCGCTGCCGATCAGCACTTTGCCGGACGGTGCCGCGCCCCTATCGTCGCCAGCGGCAGTTGTTTCGCCTGTGCCAGGGGTGCCTGCTGCTGTACACCGGGAGTCTGGCCCGCCGGTGGCCGAGACCACCGGCGCAGCACTATCGCTGACGCTTGCCGAGAGAATTGCCGCCAGCCAGAATTGGCTGAAAATGACCCCGGACAGCCATTATTTCATCCAGTTACTGGTGACCGACGCCGGCAGCCAGCGCGAAGTGGCCGATTTCATTGCCAACAACAGCAGAGCTCTCGATTTACGGCAGCTGCGGGTTTATCGTTCGAGTTTCGGAGGCAAGGAGCGACTCGGGGTCATTTATGGCGACTATGCTTCCCGCGAGCAGGCCAACGCCGCGCTGGCAACACTGGGCGAGATCAGCCCGTCGAGCAGGCCGTATGTGCGGCCGGTGGCCAGGTTGCGCTCTGCACGTCTCCCGGAAGGATCGGAAAGCAAGGCCTTAAGACAATAAAAATCATGTACTTGTAAGGAAGTTCCGGCGTGCTATCATGACTCACCCATTGACTGGATCAAGTTTGAGCGTGCTCCTGCGAATCCTGCGTCTCACTGGCGCCCTCCTTCTCCCGCTCCTGTTCGGAGCCTGTACGCCGACCACGCTCAGCAATGGGCCGTCGACGGGGCATCTGCAGGCCGACAGCGTCGCCAGGCCGCAGGGCGCGATTCCGCAGCCCGTTCAGCAGAGCGTCTATTTGCCCAAACCCCGCGCCATCGGCAAGACGGAAACCTACAGCGTGGTGGTCAACAATGTGCAGGTGCACGACCTGCTGTTTGCCCTGGCCCGTGACGCCAGACTGAACGTGGACGTCCATCCGGGTCTGACCGGCCTGGTGACGCTCAACGCCATCGACCAGACGCTGCCGCAGTTGCTCAGCCGCATCGCCAAGCAGGTGGACATGCGCTTCGAGCTCGACGGCCCGAACCTGGCGGTGATGCCCGACGCGCCCTACCTCAAGAACTACAAGGTCGACTACGTCAATATTGCTCGTGACGTCACGGCCACGGTGTCGACCAATACGCAGATTTCGACCAGTTCGCTGGCGACCGGCAGTGGTGGCGTCGCGGGCTCCGGAAATACCTCACGCATCCAGATCGAGAACAAGTCGAGGAACCGCTTCTGGGAGTCGCTCGAAAAAAATCTCAAGGATCTGCTGCACGAGACCGACAAGGTTTTCCCGGAGGGCTCGACCGAAACGGTGACCGAGCAAACGGCCTCGCAGAGCACCACCGGCACCGGTGCCGCCAGCCCGCCCAGCGCCGCGGCGCGTGTGGCGCAGGCCGTGCAGACGCTGGCCGGCAGTCCGAATCCGGCGACGCTGCAGAACAGCGGCGCCACGGTCGTCAAACGAATGACCTTCCGGGAAGCGGCATCGGTGATTGCCAATCCGGAAGGCGGGGTGATCACCGTTCGGGCGACCTCGCGACAGCACGAGAAGGTTCAGGAGTTCCTCGATCGAGTGATGAGCAGCGCTCGCCGGCAGGTGCTGATCGAAGCGACGATCGTCGAAGTGACACTTTCCGATGGTTACCAGCAAGGCATCGAATGGAGCCGGCTGACCCAGGCGACCGACATCAGCATCACGAAACCATCGCTGACCACGAACGTGCAGAATATTGTCACCCCGTACGTTCTCAAGTACGACAGCAAGAACCCCTTGGGGGTGTTGGCAACCGTGGATTTGCTGCGCGCTTTTGGTACCGTCAAGGTCCTCTCCAGCCCAAAGCTTTCGGTGCTCAATAATCAGACGGCAACGCTGAAGGTTTCCGAGGATTTTGTGTACTTCAGTGTCAAACAGGACACGTCTACGCTCGGCGGGACACAAGGCGGCACGCTGACCGCCACCACCACGACACCACAGTCGGTGTCGATTGGCTTCTTCATGAGCCTGACGGCGCAGATCAGCGATAGCGGTACGGTCACTTTGAACGTTCGGCCGTCTATTTCCAGCATCGTGGAACTGAAGCAGGATCCCAATCCGGCCCTGGCCGCGAACAATATCAAGAACCTGGTCCCGCAGATTCGCATGCGCGAGATCGAGTCGATGATGCGTGTCGAAAGCGGGGACATTGCGGTACTTGGGGGCTTGATGGAGGATCGCCTGGACAACCGCACCGGGCGTCTGCCGGGCCTGGGCGATATTCCGTTTTTCGGCGAGGTTTTCAACAACCGCAACAACTCGTCGGTGAAGACGGAGCTTGTCGTGCTCCTGCGTCCGACGGTGATCCATGACGCGTCGATCGACGGCGACTTCAAGAATTTCAGGGATACCCTGCCCAACCGGGAGTTTTTCAAGAGTGACCAGGTTTTCCGGCCATTCTCCTTGCCCGACCGGCATCCGGAGCCGCTGCAGTGAGCCTGCTGATGGATGCGCTGCGCCGGGCTGAAGAGGCCAAACGGCTTGCTGGTCCAGCGGAGAAGCCCGAGATCGCGTCTGCTCCACTCGAACTGAAGCTCGACCCGCTCGAACCGGCGAGTTCCGCGAGCCGGCCACTGCCACCGCACGCCAGGCGCCCCGACCCGTTCGGCACCCAGACGACATCGGAAACGGGCCCGACGCCGGCCCGACCCGGCGTCCCGCTGCCGGGAGAAATGTCGGCGGATTCCAGCGGCAGCGATGCCGGCCAACGCAGCGCGGCGAAAAACCTCTTTGCCGCCAAACAGGCTTCCCGTTCGTCGCGCCGATCACTGTGGATCTTTGTGGGTCTGGGAGGCTTCGCAACACTGGCCATCGGCGGTTATTTCTGGTGGCAGTTGCAGTCGCTGTCCGGTGGTACGCTCGCCAGACCGCCGGTCACGGCATTGCCGGCAGGCCAGACCCCCGCACCCCTGGTGCCGGCCGTACAGCGACCGGCACCCCCGTTGCCGGCGCCGCCGGTCACGGCGCCGGTGGAGTCGCCGCCGCCGGCGACCGCCGTCAGGACACCTGCCACAACGCCGCGTGCGGGGCCACCGCCAAGAGAGTTCGCCAGCGTTCCGGGTGGCAGCGCAGCGGGGGTTTTTCGTCCGGGTGGCGGCCGGGAAAAGCAGCAGCAGGCGCTCGACCTCGCCTACCAGGCGTGGCAGGCCGATCGGCTGGACGATGCGCGCCACAGCTATGAGCAGGTCCTGCGCAGCGACGCCAGGAATGCCGACGCGCTACTCGGTCTGGCGGCGATTGCCGCCCGCCAGGGGCAGCCGGAGCGTGCGCATGAGTTGTATCAGCAGGTGCTCGAATCCGACCCCACCGACGTCACCGCGCAGGCGGCCTTGATCAACCTGCGCGGGCCGAGCGATGCCGGCCAGTCCGAGAGCCGATTGAAGACCCTGCTCGCCGGCCAGTCCGATTCCTCCGCCGCGCACTTTGCGCTGGGCAACGTTTATGCCCGGCAGGGCCGCTGGAGCGAGGCGCAGCAGGTTTACTTTCAGGCCTATGCGCTGGAACCCGACAACGCCGATTACCTCTTCAACCTGGCTGTCAGCCTGGATCACCTCCGTCAGCACAAACTGGCGGTGCAGTACTACCGGATGGCGCTGAGTGCCGCCGAAACGCGACGTGGTGCCTTCGACAGGAACGCTGCCGGGAAGCGCATTCTTGAACTGCAACCGTAATTCCGGCAGCTTGCAGGGATTTCTGCATCCGGATTGCCGGATTTTCCGCTCATGAACGCTCCCAGCCTCCATCCGCATTCGCGACCGCTGGGCCAGATCCTGATCAGCAAGGGCATCCTCAGCGAGGATCAACTGCGCATTGCCCTGCTCGAGCAGATGAAGTCGAATCAGGCGATCGGGAAGTTGCTGGTCGCGCTCGGCTTCGTCTCGGAAGCGACGCTGCGCGACGCGCTCTCGGAAAGCCTCGGCAAACAGAGCGTCGATCTGTCGAATGCGATTATTGATCCGTCGGCGCTGAAACTCGTCCCGCGCGATCTCGCCAAGCGCCACCATGTGCTGCCGCTCGACTACGACGCGGAAAACCTGCGCCTGACGGTGGCCATCGCCGACATCAACGACATCGTCGCGCTGGACAGGATTCGCGGCCTGGCCGGCGACGAAATCGAGATCGACACCCTGCTCGCCGGCGAGACCGAGATCGATCGCGCGATCGACCAGTACTACGGCCATGAACTGTCGATCGACGGCATCCTGCACGAAATCGAGACCGGCGAGATCGATTTTCGCGGCCTGCAATCGTCCGCCGACGAGTACAGCCAGCCGGTGGTTCGCCTGATCGACTCGATCCTGACCGACGCCGTCAAGCACGACTCTTCCGATATCCACTTCGAGCCGGAAGCGAGTTTCCTGCGCATCCGCTACCGCATCGACGGCATGCTGCGGCAGATTCGCTCGCTGCACAAGACCTACTGGCCGGCGATGGCGGTGCGCATCAAGGTGCTTTCCGGGATGAACATCGCCGAAACGCGTGCTCCCCAGGACGGCCGCATTTCGCTCAACATGCGGGGTCGCCAGGTGGATTTTCGGGCCTCGGTACAACCGACGATCCACGGCGAAAACATCGTGCTGCGCATCCTCGACCGGCAGAAGGGCATCGTGCCGCTGGAGGGCCTGGGCCTTGCCGAGAAGCAGCTCGACCAACTCAAGCTGATGATCGCCCGACCCGAAGGGATCGTCTTCGTGACCGGACCGACCGGCAGCGGCAAGACGACCACGCTCTACTCGGTGCTCAACCATATCAATTCCGAGGGGGTCAACATCATGACCCTCGAAGACCCGGTCGAATATCCGATGACCCTGGTCCGGCAGACTTCGGCGGCCGAGTCGGTGAAGCTCGATTTTGCCAATGGCATTCGCTCGATGATGCGCCAGGACCCGGACATCATTCTCGTCGGCGAAGTCCGCGACGCCGAAACCGCCGAAATGGCCCTGCGTGCGGCGATGACCGGCCATCAGGTGTATTCGACCCTGCACACCAATTCAGCGATCGGCGCCATTCCGCGCCTGCTCGATATCGGCATTCTGCCGGACATCATGGCCGGGAACATCATCGGGATCATTGCGCAACGCCTGGTGCGACGCCTGTGCGCGCACTGCAAGATCGCGTACCAGGCCGAGGCCCACGAAGCCCGTCTGCTGAGCAACCTGGTCGAAGGGCCACGCCCGGTCATCTACCGCCCCGGCGGCTGCGAGCGTTGCGATTTCCAGGGTTATCGTGGGCGTCTGGCGATCATGGAACTGCTGCGCATCAACGGTGACATGGACGAACTGATCGCGCGTCGCAGTACCGTCCGTGAAATGCGGCAACTGGCGACTCGTCAGGGGTTCGCCACCCTCGCCGATGACGGACTGCGACGGGTTCTCGACGGCTCCACCTCGCTCGAGGAAATCGGCCGCGTCGTCGACCTCACTGACCGGATGTAGCACCGGTGCCGCTCTACACCTACAAGGCGGTCAACCCCGATGGGCGCCTGGTCTTCGGCAGGATCGACGCCATCAACCTGGTGGACCTCGAACTGCGGCTGCGGCGCATGGAACTCGACCTGGTCAGCGGCGAACCGCTCAGCAACCGCAGCCTGCTGGGCGGTGGTGGCGTGCCGCGTCGGGAGATCATTCACTTCTGCTTTCACCTGCAGCAACTGGTGCGCGCGGGCGTGCCGGTCCTCGAAGGACTCACCGACCTGCGCGACAGTCTGGAACATCCGCGTTTCCGGGAGGTGGTGGCGAGCCTGATCGAGTCGATCGAGGGTGGCCAGACCCTGTCGCAGGCCATGGACAATCATCGGCGCGTCTTCAACCGGGTCTTTGTCAGCCTGATCCGGGCCGGCGAGACGACCGGTCGCTTGCCGGAAGTCCTGCAGAGCCTGAACGAATCGCTCAAGTGGGAGGACGAACTCGCGTCACAGACGAAGAAAATGGTCGCTTATCCGGCCTTCGTCGGCTCGATTGTTCTCGCTGCCACCTTCTTTCTGATGGTCTACCTGGTGCCGCAACTCAAGCTGTTCGTCAAGAACATGGGGCAGGTGCTGCCGATGCAGACCAAGATCCTGTTCTTCGTCTCCGACCTGATGGTCGCCTACTGGTACCTGCTGCTGCTGCTGCCGACTGTCGCCGCGCTGGCCGTGAGATTCCTGCTGCACAGCAACCCGCTGGCGCGCCTGCGCTTCGACGCTATCAAGCTGCGGGTGCCGGTGCTCGGGAACATCCTGCGCAAGATCGTCCTCTCGCGCTTTGCCAACACCTTCGCCCTGCTCTACTCGTCGGGCATACCGATTCTCGAATCGATCCGGACGACGCAGGATGTCGTCGGCAATCTGGTGATCCGGCAAGGCCTCGAGCGGGTGGAACAACTGATCGGCGAGGGGCAGAACGTGACGGCGGCGTTTCACAGTACCGGCTTCTTCCCGCCGCTGGTGATCCGCATGTTGCGCGTCGGCGAAAACACCGGCGCGCTCGATGATGCGCTCCTGAATGTCAGTTACTTCTATAACCGTGATGTCAGGGAATCCGTCCAGAAGATGCAGCAGTTGATCGAGCCGCTGCTGACCGTAGTGATGGGCGGCCTGCTCGGGTGGATCATGCTGTCGGTGCTCGGACCGGTGTACGACGTGATCAGCAAGATCAAGGCCTAGCGCCATGCATGTCCGTCGCCTCCTCTACCTCAGCGCGCATCAGCTCACGGCCTTCAGGTGGCAATCGGGGGGGGCTGTCCGAGGAGGATTCCTTCGACGCCACGGAAGCCGGGAAGCTTGGCTTTGCCCACTACCTCGCAGGCAACCGGAAGAGCATTTTCTCGATTCTCGCCAATGTCTCCGACGAAGGCTTCCATATCGAGACCATCCCCTTCCTGCGCGGCGCGGATCGAACGGCGATCGTCAGACGCAAACTCGGGCAGCTCTACTTCAGCGCCGCGCTGACCACGTCGATGTCTCTCGGACATCAGAAGTCACGCCGCAAGGACGAGCGCGTCATGCTCGCCGCGCTGACCAACAACGAGGTCTTTGCGCCCTGGCTGACCGCCCTGGCCAGTGCCGAGTCGCCTCTCGCCGGTGTCTATTCGCTCCCCTTGCTGGGTCCAGTACTGCTGCGCAAGCTCGGCGTCACTGACGAGCGTTGTCTGTTGCTCACCATTCAGGACCAGAGCATCCGGCAGAGCTACCTGGAAAAGGGGGAGCTGTTTTTCAGCCGCCTCACCCCGCTGCACAACAGCAGCATTGGCGGCATCGCGCAGACCTTCGCCACCGAGGCGCGCAAACTGCAGCAGTATCTCGTCAGTCAGCGTCTCATCGGTCGCCAGCAGCCGATCAACGCCTACCTGCTGGCGCACGCGAATACCAGCAAGGCACTGGAGAGCAGTTGTGTCGACAGCGACAACCTGTCCTTCACCATTCTCGACATCGAGGCCTGCGCGCAACAATGCAGTTTCAAGACGCTCCCTGCGGATACCCGCTGCGAGCCGCTGTTTCTGCAGTTGCTGGCGGCCGATCCGCCGCGCACCCAGTTTGCCAGCGACGCGCAACGCCACGATTACCATTTATGGCTGATCCGTTCGGTGCTGCGGGGAGCGGGTGCCGTCGCGTTGTTCGGCTGCCTGCTATGGTCAGGCAGGCAGCTCTACGAGGCCTATCAACTCAACCAGGAAGTCGAAGTGATCACGGCGGAAACCAGCCTGGCGCGACGGCGCTACGAGGACATCCTCAAGACTTTCCCGCCAATTCCAACCAGCAACGAGAGTCTCCGGCGAGTCATCAACCGCTACGTCGATCTGGAAAAGGCCAGCACCTCGCCCGCATATCTCTGGAGCGAAATCAGCCGTGCGTTGCACGACGCGCCGTCGATCGAACTCGACGGCATCGAGTGGAAAGCGGGTGGGACACAGCCGCCGCGCGCACCTCTTGGGGTCGAGGCGCAGCGCAACGAGCCGGCTGGTGTCGAAAGCGAGACTGCCGTGGTGCACGGCACCCTGCGGCTCGGCGCAGAGAGTAATCCGCGCCAGGTTCTGGCGGCCTTCAAGGGGCTGGTTGACGCTTTGGAGTTGAACCCGCAACTGGAGGTGGAGGTATTGCAGCAGCCTTTTGACGTCGAGTCGGGAAAACCGCTCAAAGGGGGCGACGCGACAGTCGCCGACAGCCAGCCGCGCGCTTTCAAGGTGCAGATCCGCAGGACGCGTGGATCATGAACTTCGGCCGTTCCGATTTGCGCAAGGTTCAGGCGAGCCTGCTGGGAGCCGTGCTGATGCTGCTCGTCGCGGTGATCGTTCTGTATGTGGCGTATCAGGTCAGGGACAAGGCGCAACTGGCCAGAGTGGCCATTACCGCCCAGCGTAGTGACGCCGACGGCAAGCTCAAACGGGTTCGCGACGAGGAATACGAGATCCGGCAAAAATCAATTCTCTTCAACCAGCTCAAGGAGCGTGGCATCATTGGTGATGAACAGCGCCTGGAGTGGGTGGAACTGCTGAAGGACATCCGTGACAAGCGTCGTTTGATCGATTTGCAATACGAGATCGCGCCGCAGCGTTTGCTCGACGGCAAGTCGGCCGGAGAGTTTGCCTTTTCCGCCAGCGCCATGAAACTACGGGTGAAGTTGCTCCACGAAGAGGATCTGAGCCGGCTTCTCGCCGACCTGCGAAGCCAGGCGAAGGCACTGATCCAGGTCAAGGGCTGCAATGTCGAGCGCCTGCCGCCAACCGCCGACGAGCGGTCGAGCGGTCGGGCAAGCTTGCTGGCCGATTGCGAAATCGACTGGCTGACGGTGCGCGAAGTTAACAAGAAGTAGCAACCAGCAGGGGGAGGAGGGCAGAGATGACCTGGTTCTCGCGGGCGGCGAAAATGATCATCACTGCGGCCGTGAGGGCTTGTGTGCTGCTGTCGTCATGCCCAGCGGTACGCGCCGGTGACGATCTCGGTCGACTGTTTTTCACCCCCGAGCGCCGCCAGCAACTCGACCGCCAGCGCGAGATGAATCTCCTCGACAAGCAGCAGGCCCCCGCCGATCCGACGCTCACCGTAGACGGCGTAGTCACTCGCAGCAGTGGCAAGCGGACGGCGTGGGTGAATGGCAACCCGCAGCATGAGAATGATGCCTGGAGCGGCCTGACCGTCAGTACGCGCGCCGGGAATCCGGCGCAGGTGCTGATCGAATCGGGCGACGCGCCGGCGGCCAGGGCGCGTGTCGGCGAGACGGTCAACCGCAATACCGGCGAGTCGCACGATCTGCTGAATGGCGGCCGGATCAGTACTGGGTCAGGGGTTGCAAAATAACGCCGTGCGTCGAAATTCTTCCCCGTTCTTCTCAGCCCGCCAGCGTGGAGTGGCATTGCTGATATTCATGCTCTTCGTCTTTCTTGCAGCCACTACCTGGACCCTGGGTCAGAGCCGTGCCACCGGTTTGCGCAGGCAGATTGACGAGGCGACGGCCGCGGCGATGGCGCAGGCCAAGGAAACCTTGATCGGCCGTGCGGCGACCGACGGCAACCGCCCCGGAAGCCTGCCCTGCCCTGACGGGGATAACGACGGTGTGGCCGATCTCTTTGCCGGCCAGAATTGCCCCGCCTATGTCGGTCGCTTGCCGTGGAAGACGCTTGATTTGCCCGAGTTGGTCGACGGCCACGGGGATCGGCTTTGGTACGCGATCTCTCCCGGGTTACGTGACCACCCTGCCGTGCAGCCGCTCAATTATCAGAGCGCGCTGCAGCTCACGTTCGACGCGAGTCCGAACATTGCCGCCATTGTTTTCTCACCAGGTCCATCGCTCGCGACTCAGAACGGCCGACCAAGCGATGTCGTCGCCGACTATCTGGATGGCGCCAACAGCGACGGCGACAGCGCCTACGTTTCCGGCCCGCTATCGCCGACCTTCAACGACAAGGCCTTGGTCATTACCCGGGATGACCTTTTTCGTACCGTCAACCAGCGTATTCTGGCGGAAATTCGTGGCCCTGACGATAATCCGGCGGGTGCTCCGACCTATGGCTTGCGCCGTTACTGGGCGGACAACGGCTTCTTCCCATGGGCTGACAGCGCCAGCGACGGCTTCGGAGATGCCGGCATCACGATCGGCAGCCTGCCTTATAACGACCTGCTGATCAATCCGGCTGCTCTGCTCTGGCTCAATCCCAACGGTTGGCTGCCGCTGGTTACTTACCAACGCCTCGGCCCGAACCTGGCCAGGATCGGAATCGTTGGCAGCAGTCATACGCTGGATATCATCCCGTGCCCAAGTTCGCCCTGCCTGTGAGTCCTCCTTCCAGGCACTCCCCAGGGTTAATTCGCACGGGAGGGTTTTCTCTGGTTGAGTTGGCCATCGTTCTGATCATCGTCGCGTTGCTCCTGAGCAGTCTGCTGTCACCTCTCTCAGCGCAGATCGACCAGCGGAACTACAACGAAACGCAGCAACAATTATCAGGTATAACAGAGGCACTGATCGGTTTTGCCGTCGCCAACGGTCGCCTCCCCAGGCCTGCAACGTCGGCGACCAACGGTGCCGAAAATCCGGTGAACTGCGGCAGTGATGCGTTATGCACGGGCTTCATACCCTGGTCAACCCTCGGGGTCAAGAAAACGGACGCATGGAACAAGATCATCCAGTACAGCGTCAGTCCGGCGTATGCCAATAACCTATTTGCCTTGAACACTATCGGCAGCAAGAAAGTGCTGACTCGCGATGGTGCCGGCAACGCCACGTATCTCATTGGTAGCGCCGGCGCCTGCAGCGTCGCTTCTCCTTGCGCACCGGCGGTCATTTATTCCGCCGGCAAGAACAACTGGGGGGTTGCCGAGGACGGTACCGCTCTACAGGACGAATCGGCGACCAACGCCGACGAAGATGTCAATGCCAACCCGTACGCCTCCCCGTCACCTGTGTTCTTTTCGAGGAATCGATACAACGTACCTGTGGGTGGTGAGTTTGACGACATTGTCGTCTGGATTCCGCCCTACCTCTTGTTCAACCGCATGGTTTCTGCAGGCAAACTTCCGTAAAAGATGAACAACAAAGGCCGCTTTCTCACCGCTTTGCGCACGGCCGGAATCCTCCCGACCGATTCGGCGGAACTGCGCCTGCAGAAATCCCTGCTCTTCTTCGCCACCGGTCTGATCACGCTCGCGTCGATGCTCTGGTTGCTGATTTACTGGCAGCTCGGGCCGCAGTTCTCGTCGACCCTGCCCTTCGTCTTGCAGTTGCTGCTCGTCGGCAATCTGCTGGTATACCTGAAGACGCTCAATTTCGAGGTTTTTCGGGTCGTCCAGTTGTCGCTGTTCCTGTTCATGCCCTTCGTCGCGCAATGGAGCATCGGCAGTTTCATCACCGCCAGTGGCATCAGCCTGTGGGCCTTGCTGGCGCCGATCGGAGCGATCCTGTTCATCGGGCCGAGAGAGTCGGCCGCGTGGTTCTTCGCTTACGTCTTTCTCACCACGCTCTCCGGAGTCTTCGACTACTACCTCGCCGAACCGCTGAACTTGCCCGCGTACAAGGTGCCACCGCAGACCACGGCGTTCTTCTTTGCCCTCAACTTCGCCGCCGTGTCCAGCATCGTGTACTTGCTGCTGCGCTACTCGGACACCGAAAAGCACCGCGCTCAGCAGCACCTGCAGGAAGCACACTGCCTGCTGCAGATCGAGCAGGAGCGCTCGGAGCGTTTGCTGCTGAACATCCTGCCGGGTCCGATTGCCGAGCGCCTGAAAAACAGCACACAGACGATTGCCGATGGTTTTGCCGAAGTTTCGGTGATGTTCGCCGACATCGTGAACTTCACCCGCGTCGCCGAAGGCCTGACCCCGCAGCAGGTGTTCGCCATGCTCAACAAGATCTTCTCGTGTTTCGACGAACTGGCCGAGCGCTATGGCCTGGAAAAGATCAAGACCATCGGCGATGCCTACATGGTCGCCGCCGGTCTCAATGCGGCGTGCAGTCATCCGACCGAGTCGCTGGCCGACATGGCGCTGGAAATGTGTCGCCTGCTGCACCATGATTTCAGCATCAACGAGATGCACCTCGAATTGCGCATCGGCATCGGCACCGGCCCGGTCGTCGCCGGCGTGGTCGGGAAGAAGAAGTTCATCTACGATCTCTGGGGCGACACGGTGAACATCGCCAGCCGCGTTACCACCGAAGGACTTCCCGGCATCGTTCAGGTCGATCAGCGAACCTACCGGCGCTTGTGCGATCGTTTCGATTTCCAGGATCCGCAGACGATCTATCTGAAAGGCAAGGGAAACATGGTCGTCTATCGGCTGATCGGGCGGCGCGCCGGCACAGCCGGCGGCAGCTAGACCACGGGCGGCGTGCCAGGCTCGCGCCGGCACAGCTCGAAACAGACCTTGCCGGCGACGTTGCTCGTCAGCCGCAGTTCGTAACCGCCGCTTTCCGCCTGCTGCGCGGCGTGGTAGAGCCCGACGCCTAGGCCGTTCTCCGAGGCCACCGGCGCCCGCAGGAGCTCACCGAGTACCTCCTCGCCGATCGGACTGCCGGTATCACAGACGCACAAGCGCGAGGCGTCGGCGGCGAGTGTCAGGTGTACCCGCAGGCCGCTTTCCGTTCTCCCCTTGAGCAGCGCGTTCTGCAGCAGGTTGTCGGTGACGCTGTCGAAAAGCGCCGTCGGCAGCAGTGCATCGGCCTGGAACTCTGTGGCGGCGAAGGTCGCCGGTGCCGTCGCGTAGCGCTGTTGCTGGATGGTCCACCACATCTCCGCCGGCAGGACGCCGCCAGCCTCGGTCTGTGGTTTCTGCAGCTTGCTCAGCGTTTGCTGCAGGCGCTGGGTGATCTGCGGCAACTGCCGCTGCAGCAGCAGGTCGAGGCGATCGTCGTCGTTGCCGCTCATGGTCTGCGCGAGAAAACACAGATTGTTCAGCGATTGCAGCAGGTTCTTCACATCATGCGTGAGGCGGGCGCCGGTTTCATGGATGGCGCGCAGGTAGCTCACCTGCTGCAACTCGCGCGTACGCAACTTGGCCAGGTAGTGCTCGTTGGCCAACTGCGCCAGCAAGTGAAAATGCCAGATCAGGGCCGGACTGAGCTTGTGGCGGGTGTGCAGGGTCAGCAGCAGCGGTTGGCCGGGAAACTCATGACAGAAACGCGAGGTCTTGCCAAACTCACCGCTGCGCGCACCGGCGATCCAATTGCCGCCAACGACCCACGGGAGGTCGAGCATCTCGGCCAGAGCCTGCGACAGGAAACGTTCCGGGTCGCTCTCGCTGCTGGCCAGCGTCGTCAGCCGATGCAGCCACTTTTCGAAGGGCAGGCCGATGCTCAGCAGGTAGCGCGAGAAGAAGACGTCGATACCGGTGAAGCCGGGACGCGTGTTCCACGTCCAGCCGATCAGCAGCAGCAGCAGCGCGATCGAGATCAGCGTATTGAGCACGGCCTCGAAGTATCCGGATTGCCGCAGCAGCATGAACGCCAGGCTGCCGAGCACCAGGACGGCAATCAGCAGGAAGATGAACAGGCTGTAGAAGAGGTCGACCATCCCGCCGCCGGGCCGGTCGCTCTCGCGCGAGAGGGGTAGCAGCGTCATCGCCAGCAGGAACAACGGCATTCCCCAGGCGAATTCGCGATCCAGCGAGGGGCCGGTCAGCGCCGCGTGCGGTACCACCTTGGGCACCAGCCAGAAGAGCAGTGCCGCCAGCAGGTAGGCAAAGGCGACCAGGTAAAAGATGCGTGTCGGGCGATGGTCGATGAACATCACCCGTCCACCAACCAGCGCAGCCAGCATGACCACCCAGACGATCAGCAGCCACCACCCGTACCAGGCCGCGCCGCAGACGAGCATCAGGGCAATCACCGCCAGCCCGCTGAAATCGACCTTTCGTTCGGCGTAGATGAACGGCTGCCAGAGAATGAACAGCCCGACGTTGACGACCCAGCACAGCAGGCTGATCGTCGTTGCGGCGCTAGCGACCAGCGCCAGATGCACCACCGCGAGCAAGGCGATGAGCAGCCAGCGTTGGCGTTGACACAGCGCCGTGCCCATACGTTCGAGAACGGTCACGCGGCGCTCCTGGCGGTGGTCGGTAGCCGAGTGACAGGCGTCTGCATCAGTCCGACTCCGGGCAATTGTGTCGAAAACTCGACAGGTCGGCAGGCTTTGACCTCCGGATTGGTGTGATTTTCCGGGCACGAAACGTGCTACTAGCCAATATCATCGATGACACGGACTGGAGAACCAAATGAACCAGATGAGCAAGCAACAGTCGGGTTTTACCCTGGTAGAGATTGCGATTGTACTCGTCATCATCGGCCTGCTGCTTGGCGGGGTGCTGAAGGGGCAGGAACTGATCAACAGCGCCAAGGTGAAGAACATGGTCGGGGATTTCCGGACCGTGTCGAGCCTGGCCTATGGCTATCAGGATCGCTTCAAGGCGCTGCCCGGTGACCAGACGCAGGCGCAGCTAGACCTGGCCTTCGGTGCCGGCGTGGCCGCCGCATGCGCTCCGGCCGCTGCGGGCCAGTGTACGCAGAACAACGGGCGCATCGACGGCGCCTGGAATGCCGCCGCGGTGACCGACGAAACCTTTGTTTTCTGGCAGCATGTCCGCCTGGCCAACCTGGCGAGCGGGCCGACGCAGATCGCCAATCCCAATTACCAGCCGCGCAATGCCGATGGTGGCTTGATCGGCATCGAGAGTGGTCTCAATGCGGCCGGAGCGGCGGCACCGTTCATTGTCGGCATGCGGGGAACATTTTTTGTGTGCTCGGACGGCATCCTTGGGCGATACGTCAGGCAGATCGACACCGTGATGGATGACGGCGATACCGCCGCCGGCTCGGTCCAGGCGGTGCCGACCGGCAGCGCACGTGGTGCCGTCGCAGCGACGGCCACGGCGGCGATTCAGGACGGCGCCCAATACACGGTTTGCGCTTCATTCTGAGCAGGCGCGGCATAGCCTTTCGCCGGCAAGGCGCAGCGCAGCAGCTCGCTCACGCGGGCTGCTGCGCTCTCAACGGTTATTTCCCCCCTTGCAATAAACGCGTCTCTGCCGCGGCCATGGCTGTCGGGGTTCCCAGCACGACCACCACATCCCCGGCCCGAAAACGGGTTTCCGGTGAGGGTTCCAGCCCACGGATATTGCCCCGGCGAATCGCCGTCACTTCGACCCCAAGGCGCCGCAGGTCGAGATCGCCCAGCGAGTGCCCGATGGCATAGGCGCCAGCCACGAGGTGGATGGCGCGCAGGCGCGTTTCCTTGCTGTCGAGCGCGTCTTCTTCGAGGTCACTCTCGCCGTGGAAGAATCCACGCAAGGTCCGGTAGCCGGCAAGCCGCGTCTGACTGAAGCGCTCCAGCACCTGCGCGATCGGCACTCCGGCATGTCGCAGCGCGTGCGAGGCGAGCACCATGCTGACTTCGAGCGTTTCCGGAACGACTTCTGCGGCGCCCGCGTGCCGAAGCGTTTCGATGTCCCGCTCGTCGAGCGTACGCACGATTACCGGCAAATCCGGATTGAGCTGGCGCACATGCTCGAGGACCCGCTCCGCTGCACGGGTCTCGGCAAAGGTGATGATCAGCGTGCTGGCACGGCCAACGCCCGCGGCAAGCAGCGTTTCGCGGCGTGCGGCGTCGCCGTAGATGACATTCTCGCCACCGGCAGCCGCTTCGCGCACGCGTTCGGGGTCGCGGTCGAGCGCCACATAGGCGACCGCTTCCTGCTCCATGAAGCGGGCCAGATGCTGGCCGCTGCGGCCGTAGCCGCAGATCACCACGTGTTTCTCCGTATTCAACGTCTGTGCCGCGAGCTGGGTCAGCTGCATCGAGCGCATCAGCCACTCGCTGGCGGCGAAGCGCAGGACGATGCGGTTGCTGTACTGCACGAAGATCGGTGCCAGCAGCATCGAAATGACCAGGGCGGCCAGCACCGCCTGCAGGGCCAGCGGCGGCATCAGGCGCAGGGGGCCCATTTCCGAGAGCAGAACGAAGCCGAACTCGCCACCGGCACACAACCACAGGCCAGTGCGCAGCGCGCTGCCGGGCGCGGCGCCGAAGAGGCGCGACAGGCCAAGCATCAGCGCGAACTTGACGACCAGCAGCGCGGCCAGCACGCCCAGTACCAGCGGCAGGTTGGCGAGCACCAGCGGGGCGTCGAGCAACATCCCGATAGTGACGAAAAACAGGCCCATCAGCACGTCGCGAAAGGGTTTGATGTCTTCTTCGACGTGATGCCGGTACTGGGTTTCGGCAATCAGGATGCCGGCCACAAAAGCGCCGAGGGCCAGCGACAGGCCGGCCAGTTCGGTCACATAGGCCAGGCCCAGGGTGACCAGCAGCACGTTGAGCATGAACAACTCGGCCGACTTGCCGCGGGCGACGATGAAAAACCACCTGTTCATCAGCCGCTGGCCAAAGAACAGCACCAGCGACAGCACCAGCAAGGCCTTGACGGTCGCCACTCCGATCATCGTCGCCATCCGTTCCGGGGACTCGGAAAACGACGGGATGAGGATCAGCAGTGGCACCACCGCGAGGTCCTGGAACAGGAGGACGCCCATGACCTCGCGGCCATGCGCGGAATCGAGTTCGAGCCGCTCGCTCAGCAACTTGGTGAGCACCGCGGTCGATGACATCGCCAGCGTGCCACCGAGCGCCACGCCGGCCTGCCAGCTCAGCCCCAGGCTGACCACGATGGCGGTGACCACCGCCATCGTCAGCAGCACCTGCAGCAGACCGAGGCCGAAAACGATGCGCTTCATGGAATGCAACTTGGGCAGCGAGAACTCGAGTCCGATCGAGAACATCAGGAAGACGACACCGAATTCAGCGAGATGTTGTGCCCCCGCAAAATCTCCCACGAGGTTGAGTGCGCGCGGGCCGATCAGCGTGCCGACGAGCAGATAGCCGAGTACCGGCGGCAGATTGGCCAAGCGAAAAACGATCACGGAAACCACCGAGGCCCCGAGCAGCATCAGAATCGTCGGCAGCGTCTGCATCTTTCCGGTTCGTGCCTCCCGTCAGGTCTTCGTCGCGCGGTGCGCAGTCGGCGCGGGATGAGCACGCCGGGGCCTTCTGTTATACTCGCTCCATGATAACCGCTGCCTTCTCATGAGCCAAATCCAGCCCTCGTCGAATGCGCTCAATCTGGCTCGCCGGGTACTGCGCATTGAAGCCGAGGCCGTCCTGGCACTGATCGACCGCATCGATGGCGACTTTCTCCAGGCGTTGCGGCTGATTCTCAATTGTCGTGGGCGGGTGGTGGTCAGTGGCATGGGCAAGTCCGGGCATGTTGGACGCAAGATCGCGTCGACCCTGGCCAGCACCGGCACCCCGGCGTATTTTGTGCATCCGGCGGAGGCCAGCCATGGTGACCTCGGGATGATTACCCGTGACGATGTGCTGATCGCGCTTTCCAATTCTGGCGAGAGTGCCGAACTGCTGATGATCGTTCCGATCATCAAGCGGCAGGGGGCCAAGCTCATCAGTTTGACCGGCAATCCACAGTCGACGCTGGCCATCGAGGCAGACGTGCACCTTGACGCTGCTGTCAAGCAGGAAGCGTGTCCGCTGAACCTCGCGCCGACCGCCAGTACTACCGCCGTGCTGGCCCTGGGCGATGCGCTGGCGGTGGCCCTGCTGGATTCGCGTGGTTTTGGCGCCGAGGATTTTGCTCGCTCGCACCCTGGCGGCTCGCTCGGGCGTCGCCTGCTGACGCACGTTCGCGACGTCATGCGCGTTGGCAGGGCGGTCCCGGAAGTCGTTCCCGCTACCACTTTGCCCGATGCCATCCTTGAAATGTCGCGTGGCGGAATTGGCATGACCGCTGTGGTCAGTCCGGAACATCGGGTGATCGGTATCGTCACCGACGGCGACTTGCGGCGTGCGTTCGCCAGGAACCTCGATCTGCGCGCATTGACGGTGAGCGACATCATGGGGCGGGAGCCACGCGCGATCGGACCTGAGCGTCTCGCGGTTGAGGCGGTGGAGATGATGGAGCAGCACCGGATCAACCAGCTACCGGTGGTTGACGAAACGGGCATTCTGGTCGGCGCACTCAACATGCACGACCTCTTCAAGGCCAAGGTGATCTGATGTGGGCCACCCACGACTGTGAACACGGAAGCGTCGGCACCCCTGGTCGCCGGCGTATTCAACGAGTTGACCAACCGTTCGGCGCGCTGTCGTCGCCGTGTTTCGCGATGGCCGGGCGATGAGACAGTGGAGCAGCGCGGTTCTGCCGCTCAGCATTCTTCTGGTCCTGCTCGCTCTGACTTCCTGGCTGCGCTACGCGACCGAATTCCCCGAAGCGCGAAGCGATGGGAAAAATCGTCACGATCCCGACTACATCGTCACCGACGCGAAGGGCCGCAAGCTCGACCCTTCCGGCCGTTTGCTGTACACCCTGGTCGCCGATGAGATTCGCCACTACCCGGACGACGACACGACGGATTTCCTGCGTCCGAACCTGGTTTACCTGCATCCGACACGGCCGCCGGTGACCATCAGTGCCCGCTATGGTCATTCGACTGCGCAAGGACAACGCGTGGATCTCAGCGAGCAGGTCGAGGTAAGCCGCGCGGCCACAGACAAGGACGCGCAATTGCTGGCCGAGACCTCCGAACTGACGGTGCTGACCGAAGAGGAAAAGGCTTTCACCAGGAGCAAGGTGCTGATCACGCAGGGGAACTCGTGGGTACAGGGGGTCGGCATGCAGGTCGATAACCAGTTGCAGACCTACGTCCTCGAATCACAGGTTACCGGACAAATCGAGAGCCATTTTGCCAGGAAGAAACCCTAGACATGAAGAAGAGCGTTTGCGGCGCCTGCGCGAGCAGCCTGATCGTCGCCCTTTCGATGCCGGCGCAGGCCGAGCGGGCTGACCGCGAGAAGCCGATCCACCTGGAAGCGGACCGCATGAGCATCGACGACGTCAGGAAGGTCAAGATTCTCGAAGGCAATGCGGTCCTCATCCAGGGCACGATGGAACTGCGCACCAGTCGACTGGTTGTCACGGAAGACGCCGATGGCTTCCAGAAGGCGTCCGCCATCGGCGGTGCCAACGGCCTCGCGCATTTCAGGCAGAAGCGCGAGGGGCGCGACGACTTCACCGAAGGTGAAGCCGAGCGTATCGACCACGACGCACGTAGCGAAGTCACCGAGTTCTTCATTCGCGCCTGGGTGCAAAGTGGCCTCGACGAGGTGAAGGGCCAGTACATCTCCTATGATGCGTTGAACGAGAAATATCTGGCCACCACCGGCGGCGGCGCCACCAAGAGCGCTACCGGTGTTGGGCAGGCACGTGTGCGCGCGATCATCCAGCCCAAGAGCAAGGACGAGAAACCGATCGAGAAGCCGGCCGAGAAGAAAGGTGAGCCGTTGACCCTCAAACCTGCGCCCAAAGTCAACCCCCGGCTGGACTGAGCGCACGTCCGGCAAGGCTCGAAAAATTGCTTTACACGCTGCAGGCTTGTTGTTAGATTGCTTCACACGCTGCAGGCTTGTTGTTAGCATCTAAAGTAAAATATCCAAAAGCACGCTAACTGCAAATTATTGAAGGGTTTTTTGGGCAGGGGGTGGCGAGTTGCAGCTTGATCTTTCGATCTTTAATCCCAAGGCCCGCTCGCTGATCGGGCTGGACGTCAGTTCGTCGTCGGTCAAGATGGTCGAGTTGGCCAGTGACGGCAAGGGCGGCTACCGGGTCGAGCGTTACGCGATTGAGGTCTTGCCAAGGGATGTCGTTTCGGACGGCAACATCGTCAATCTCGAGGCCGCTGCGGAGTCCGTCAGGCGGGCCTGGAAGAAACTCGCGACGTCTACGCGGCACGTGGCCATTGCCCTGCCGGCATCACACGTCATTACCAAGAAGATCATCGTTGCGGCCGGGCAACGCGAGGAGGAACTGGAACTGCTGGTCGAATCGGAGGCCAACCAGTACATTCCGTTCGCGCTCGACGAGGTGAACCTCGATTTTCAGGTCGTGGGTCCGGCGCCATCGTCGCCGGATGAGATTGAGGTCCTGATCGCCGCGTCGCGCAAGGAAAAGGTGGAGGACAGGGTGGCCGTTGCCGAATCGGCCGGCCTCAAGCCGGTGGTGCTGGACGTCGAGTCCTACGCTGTGCTCGCGTCCTTCGAATTGATCGAGGCACAACTTCCTGAGCGCGGCAAGGGGCAGATCATTGCCTTGGTGGATATTGGCGCGAACGTCATGAACCTGACCGTTCTGCGCAACAGCCAGCCGCTTTACGTACGCGAGCAGGCGTTTGGTGGCAATCAGCTGACACAGGACATCGCGCGTCTTTTCGGAATGACTTTCGAGGAGGCTGAAACCGAGAAGCGCCACCACAATCTGCCGGAAAAATATGACACGGAACTGTTGCGGCCATTTCTTGAGGCCATGGCCCTGGAGCTTTCGCGGGCCCTGCAATTCTTCTTCACCTCGACGCAGTTCAACCAGATCAACCATATTGTCCTGGCGGGGGGGTGTGCAGTCATCCCTGGTGCCGATGAAGTCGTTGCGTCCCGAACACAGATCAGCACCATCATTGCCAATCCCTTCGCCGAGATGTTGCTGTCCGAGCGGGTTCGCGGGAAGAGTTTGGCGACGGATGCGTCGTCATTGATGGTCGCCTGCGGGCTCGCGCTGCGGAGATTCGACCAATGATGCGCATCAATCTCCTTCCGCATCGGGAAGAAAAGCGCCGGGCGAGACGGCAGCAGTTCTATGCCTTGCTGGGCCTGGTCACCGTTCTTTCGGGACTGATCGTCTTTCTGGTCTACTCGGTGATTGGCGGATATATTTCCGCACAGGACGCCAGAAACGATTTCCTGAAAAAGGAGATCACCCTGCTGGACAAGCAGATCGATCAGATCAAGCGGCTCAAGGAGCAGAGCGACGCCTTGATGGAACGTAAGCGGATCATCGAATCGCTGCAGCGCGATCGTGCGGAAGCCGTGCGCTTGTTGAGTGAACTCGCCAAACAGATGCCCGAGGGCGTGTACCTCCGATCGCTGAAGCAGGAAGGACAGAGGATCAGCCTCTTCGGACTTGCCCAGTCGAGCGCGCGGGTGTCCACGCTGATGCGCAACATCGAAGCATCACCGTGGCTGGAAAAGCCGCAGCTACTTGAAATCAAGGCCGTGACGGTCGACAAACGGCGTCTCAACGAGTTCAGCATGAATGCGTCGCTCAAGCGGGTTGCCGTGGCGAAAGGAGGGCAGAAGTGAAAGCCCCCGTTCTTCCGAGCATTGATTTCCGCGCCATACTGCGGGACTTTCAGAACCTCAATCCCAAGGATGTCGGCGCGTGGCCGGTTGTGCCGCGCGTCAGCGTGCTGGTGGGCGTGCTGCTACTGATCTTGCTTGCCGGCTGGTTTCTGGTCTGGGTTGACCAGTTGGAGGCTTTGCAGGCCAAGCAGCGGAACGAGTTGAAGTTGCGCGAAGAGTTTGTGGTCAAGAAGAAGCAGGCCGTAAACCTTGACCTTTACATCCAGCAGTTGAACGAGATTGATCGCTCCTTTGGTGCGCTGTTGAAACAGCTGCCCAACAAGTCAGAAGTCGAATCGTTGCTGGTGGAAATAAACCAGGCGGGGATGGGCCGGGGGCTTCAGTTTGAGTTGTTCAAGCCCGGCGCGGAGCAAATCAAGGATTTTTATGCGGAACTGCCGATCAATGTACGTCTGACCGGTACCTATCATGACTTTGGTGCCTTTGCTGGGGACATCGGCAAGTTGTCCAGAATCGTGACCTTGAATAATGTGGCCATTGTCATCAACCCGCAGAGCAAGGATGGAACGCTGGTGATGGATGCCATTACCAAGACCTTCCGCTATCTTGACGAGGAAGAACTGGCAGCGAAGAAGAAGGCCGCTCAAGCCGCCAAGGGTGGGAAGAAATGAGAAGGCCGGCTATTCTGATTTGCTGTATCGCGTTGGTTGCTTGTTCAACTGACGATCATGAGGAATTACGGGAATGGATGGCTGCCGTGGCGCTGGATGCCAAGGCCAAAATCCCTCCGCTACCCGTGGTCGAAGCCTACGAGGCCGTTCCTTACGATGTGGGCAACCTCCTTGACCCTTTCAAGCCGGCCAAGATGGCTCCTGACGAGAAGAAAGGTGGTGGGGGCTTCAAGCCTGATCTGGATCGGCCGAAAGAGCCCCTGGAGCTTTATCCCCTGGAATCGCTGAAATACGTCGGTGTGATGACCAGGCAGAAGGTGTCGTATGCCATCGTACAGGTCGACGGTACTTTGCACCAAATCAAGATCGGAAACTACATGGGGCAGAACTTCGGCGTGGTGGTGGACGTGTCCGAATCAGAAATCACCTTGCGAGAACTCATCCAGGATTCGGCGGGTGACTGGGTGGAACGGACGAGCACCTTGCTGTTGCAGGAGAAGGGAGCGAAGTAAATGAAGCAGATTAGACAATACCTGCTCGGTCTGGTTGGTGCTGTGCTGTTGGCGCTGGGAACGGCGAATGCACAGGAATCCAGGCCGAATTCCATCGAGTCGATGAACGTCGTGCAACAAGGCTCGGTGCTCAACGTCAAACTTACCTTCAAGGATCCATTGCAGGCGCTGCCGCCGGCGTTCAGCGTTGCCAAACCGGCACGCATCGCTTTTGACTTTTCGAACACCACCAATGGCTTGGGCAAGACGAACCAGGCATACAACGAGGGTGACTTGAAGAGTGCCAATATTGTCCAGGCCGAGGACCGGACCCGGGTGGTCCTGAACCTGAACAAGGCCATGACCTATGAGGCGACCATTGATGGCAACAGCCTGCTGCTCGCCCTGGTTCCCAGTGCGACACCTGCCGGCCTGGCGCCGGTCGAACATTTTGCACAGGCGCGTCCGTCGGCAATGTCCAACAGCATTCGCGACATCTCGTTCCGGCGAGGAAAGGATGGTGAGGGCCGGATCACGGTTGACCTGACTGACGCCAATGCCGGCATCGACATCAAGCAGCAGGGGTCGAATCTGGTCGTGGACTTCGCCAAGGTGACGCTTCCCGAGGCCTTGCGGAAGCGGCTCGATGTGACCGATTTTGCGACACCTGTGCTGACCGTGACGACCGTCGAGAAGGGGCCCAACACCCGCATGACGATTACCCCGCGTGGCTTGTGGGAGCACAATGCTTACCAGAGCGACAACCAGTTCGTCATTGAAGTGAAGCCGATCATCGAGAATCCCAATAAACTGGTGCAGGGTAGCCGCGGCGGCTATCAGGGCGAGAAGCTCTCCCTGAATTTCCAGAATGTCGACGTGCGCCGCCTGTTGCAGGTCATCGGCGAGTTCACGGGCATGAACATGGTCGTCAGCGATTCCGTGGGCGGGTCGATCACGCTGATTCTCAAGGACGTGCCATGGGACCAGGCGCTGGACATCATCATGCAGCAGAAGGGTCTCGACATGCGCAAGAATGGGAATGTCATTCTTATTGCGCCGCGGGAGGAAATCGCCACCAAGGAGAAACTCGAATTCGAATCGAAAGCGCAAATCGGCGACCTGGAACCCTTGCAGACCGAGAGTTTCCAGATGAACTATATCAAGGCGAAAGACATGCAGTCGCTGCTTACCGATCCCAAACAGCCTTTGCTGTCTAAACGAGGTAGCGCCAATACCGAAGATCGTTCTAACATCCTGTTTGTCAGGGACACCCCGAGCCGTCTCGAGGAAGTGCGAGCGATGATTGCCAAGGTCGACATTCCGTCCCGGCAAGTGATGATCGAGGCACGCATTGTTGAAGCCGGCGATAGCTTTGCGAAGAATCTTGGGGTTCGTATGCTCTGGAACCAGACGGACCGCTCTGGCGCGGTCACTGTGGGCGGAGGCCAGAATTTCAGCGGCCAACTCAACTCGGCATCACTGGTCAATCTCCCAGCCACACCGCGATCGGGGACGCCAGGGGCCATGAGTTTCACGCTCTTCAATATCGCGCAGACGCAGTTTTTGAACCTTGAAGTTTCAGCATTGGAAGCTGACGGGCGCGGCAAGGTCATCTCGAGTCCACGGGTGATGACCGCCAACCAGGTCGAAGCGATTATCGAGCAGGGCGTGGAGATTCCTTATCAGCAGGCGACCAGTTCCGGCGCCACCAGCGTGTCCTTTCGGAAGGCCAACCTGTCGTTGAAAGTGATGCCGCAGATAACCCCGGACGGCAGAATCAGCATGAAGCTGGACGTTAACAAGGATACGCCGAACACCCGCCTTTCGACAGGCGCCGGCGTGGCCATCGATACCAAGCACGTCAAGACCGAGGTGCTGATCGACAACGGCGGCACGGTGGTGATCGGGGGAATCTATACGCAGGAAGTGCGCAACAACACCACGCGAATTCCGTTCTTTGGCGATCTCCCTTACATCGGGTTCCTGTTCAAGAACCGGGAATGGATCGATGACAAGACCGAGTTGCTGGTGTTCGTCACCCCGCGGATCGTGGCCGAGAGTCTATCGGTACGCTGACTGAATCTGATGGTGGACCACAAGCCGGCGACGAGCCGGCTTTTTGGTGCGCCGTCACGGATGGGGCATGGGATAAAATGCGGTCGTGAACAGCGAACACGACAAATGCAACGTCTATCTGATCGGCCTGATGGGGGCCGGAAAGACGACGATCGGCAGGGCACTGGCGAGGCGTCTGGCTTACCGTTTCATCGATTCTGACCACGAGATCGAGGCGCGTACCGGCGTCAGCCTGCCGACGATCTTCGAAATCGAAGGCGAGGAGGGTTTTCGCAAACGTGAGGCTCAGGTCATCGCGGACCTCGCCAACCTGAACTCGCACGTCGTGGCGACCGGGGGGGGCGCAGTCCTGCGGCAGGATAACCGGGAAAACCTGCGGGCAGGAGGGTTTGTGATCTACCTCAATGTGCCGCTACCCACGCTTTGGGAGCGGACGCGGCACGACAAGAACCGGCCATTATTACAGGTCAGCGATCCACTGCAGAAGTTCAGGGAACTGCACGCGCAGCGCGATCCGCTTTACCGCAGCATCGCCGACCTGATCGTCAGCGGCAGTCGAATCACTGTCCAGTCGGTTGAACATCTGCTGATCAAGGAACTGGGAGAGCCATGGAAACGCTGAACGTTGCACTCGGGGATCGATCGTATCCGATTTACATCGGGCCGGCCCTGCTGGAGCGGGCCGACCTGCTGTTGCCGTTCCTGCGGCGGCCGAAGGCGGCGATCGTCACCAACTCCACCGTCGCACCGCTTTATTTGCAGCGCCTGGCTGACCCTTTGCGCCGGGCAGGGGTTGATGTCGCCGAGATCATTTTGCCCGATGGTGAGCAGTTCAAGGACTGGAGTACGCTCAACTCGATCTTCGATGTCCTGTTGCAACGGCGCTGCGATCGTTCGACGACGCTGATCGCTCTGGGCGGCGGCGTCGTCGGCGACATCACCGGCTTTGCCGCCGCGTGTTTTCAGCGTGGCGTGCCGTTCATTCAGGTCCCGACGACCGTTCTCGCGCAGGTCGATTCGTCGGTGGGAGGCAAAACGGCCATCAACCACCCGCTGGGCAAGAACATGATCGGCGCTTTTCATCAACCGCAACTGGTCCTGGCCGATACGGACACCTTGAACACGCTGCCCGACCGCGAGTTACGGGCCGGCCTGGCGGAGGTCATCAAATACGGATTGATCAGAGACCTGCCATTTCTTGAATGGTTGGAGGCCAGCCTCGATCGTCTGTTGGCAAGAAACGCAGCGGCGGTTACCGAGGCTATTTGCCGTTCCTGCCGGAACAAGGCCGAGGTGGTCGTCGCGGATGAGCGGGAGACCGGTGAGCGGGCCTTGTTGAATCTTGGCCATACCTTTGGCCATGCCATTGAAACCGGCGTCGGGTATGGTCAGTGGCTGCATGGCGAAGCAGTCGCTGCGGGCACGATGATGGCGTCCGAACTGTCGTCCCAACTGGGCTGGATCGGTCCGCATGACGTCGGCCGAGTGGAGCGGATTTTTCAACGTGCCGGCTTGCCGGTGTACGGGCCGGCCTTGACCGGAGAACGCTACCTCGACCTGATGCAGAACGACAAGAAAGTGCAGGACGGCAAGCTCCGACTGGTTCTGCTGAGAGAGGTCGGCCAGGCGGTGGTCAGTGACGTGGCCCCACAAACCGAAGTCCTCACCGCCATTGCTGCTCGCTCCGCGCATGTCTGATCTGGCACCCTACGCCGTTTGCCAGGCCAATTCGCGCGGTCGCCAGCACCCTGACTCCGAGCCCTCGCATCGCGGGGAATTCCAGCGCGACAGGGACCGCATTGTGCACTCCACCGCGTTCCGGCGCCTTGAATACAAGACCCAGGTCTTTGTCAATCATGAGGGCGACCTGTTCCGTACGCGGTTGACTCATAGCCTTGAGGTCGCGCAGATTGCACGCGGGATAGCGCGTGCCCTG
>JAKOZI010000040.1 GCA_029780075.1 Pseudomonadota bacterium | reverse complement strand
ATCTCTTCCTGCGCCAGCAGTTTGTCGGCCTTGGCCTGGATCACCGCCTCTTGCGCCAGCTGCTCTTCCTTCTGGACCTGGTAGGCCGCGAAATTGCCGGGGTAGGAGCGCAACTGGCCCCGGTCGAGCTCGACGATGCGCGTGGCCACGCGGTCCAGGAAGGAACGGTCGTGGGTGATCGCCACCACGCTCCCCTTGAAGTCGATCAGCAGCTGCTCCAGCCACTGGATGGAATCGAGGTCCAGGTGGTTGGTGGGCTCGTCCAGCAGCAGCACATCCGGTTGGGTGACCAGCGCCTGCGCGAGTGCCACCCGCTTTTTCGTGCCACCGGACAGGGCGCCGATGAGGGCGTCCTTGTCCAGACGCAGGCGATGCAGGGTTTCGTCGACGCGCTGCTCCCAGTTCCAGCCGTCCTGCGCCTCGATGGCTCCCTGCAGGGCGTCAAGATCACCTTCGCTGTGGGTGTATCGATCGATCAGCTGGATCAGGCCGGATAGTCCGGCGCTCACAGCGACAAAGACCGTGTCTTCGGCGTTCAGGACCGGTTCCTGGGCGACGAAGGCGATGCGCAGTCCCTGCTGGAACTGCAGCATGCCGTCGTCGGGCTTCTCCAGGCCTCCCAGGATTTTGAGCAGCGACGACTTGCCGGCGCCATTGCGTCCGATGAGTCCGACGCGTTCGCCACTCTCCAGGGAAAAGCCGGTGTTGTCGAGAAGGGCCACATGGCCAAAGGCCAGATGGGCGTCAATGAGTGTGATCTGAGCCATGTGCGGCGGATTATCCGGGTACGCGTACACCGTTCCTGCCTGGGTGACCCTGCGCGAACCGTCAACCAGGCGCTAGAAGTTGTGGTTCCAGCGTTTCTCGTGCTAGAATTCGCCCCCCTGTAGCAGGGTGTTGGTGGCAACCAAAAGGCGAAAACAAAAAAGTTTTCGCAGGCGGCAAGAAAGCCAAAAATACCGTGCTATAGTCGAGGGCTTCGCTGACGAAAACTTGTTTTCCCAGCAGGTTGTCGGAGATGGCAAAGGGTGTTGAGTCGGCGGATTCCGCAGGCCATCAGTAAAAACCCTAATGTTTGACAGGTCTTTAAAAAACATGTCATAATTCAAGGCTCAGCTGATCACAGCGAGTTGTGAGATCCAGATGAAGAGTTTGGGTTTTGCGGTAGGTTCGTTAAAAATTTACAGCCGATAAGTGTGGGCGTTTGAAGGCGATTGCCAAGTTCTTCGGAACTGGGTCTTAATTGACCTGAAAACGCTCATGAAGTAAAAAAGATGTGATGTTCGTCAAAGAAAATCACGTCGATTCCAATTTATGAGTTGCTCGAAAGAGCGAAAAAATCAAGATCGAACTATAGAGTTTGATCCTGGCTCAGATTGAACGCTGGCGGAATGCTTTACACATGCAAGTCGAACGGCAGCACGGGGCAACCTGGTGGCGAGTGGCGAACGGGTGAGTAATATATCGGAACGTGCCCAATCGTGGGGGATAACGTAGCGAAAGTTACGCTAATACCGCATACGATCTACGGATGAAAGCGGGGGATCGCAAGACCTCGCGCGAGTGGAGCGGCCGATATCAGATTAGGTAGTTGGTGGGGTAAAGGCTCACCAAGCCAACGATCTGTAGCTGGTCTGAGAGGACGACCAGCCACACTGGAACTGAGACACGGTCCAGACTCCTACGGGAGGCAGCAGTGGGGAATTTTGGACAATGGGCGCAAGCCTGATCCAGCCATTCCGCGTGCAGGATGAAGGCCTTCGGGTTGTAAACTGCTTT
>JAKOZI010000038.1 GCA_029780075.1 Pseudomonadota bacterium | reverse complement strand
AATCCCGTCGCCACGGACTCCCACCGTCACCTGTGGATCAGGTTATTGATCCTGGTTTGGAGATCGCCTCGTTGCGCCTGCGGGGTGCGGATCGGCTGGATCCCGTGCGCTTCCATTTCATTGCCGCGCTGGCCAGGCGAGTACGCGAGCACCAGGGGGATGTCGGGCGTATTCTCGATGACAAGCTGAAGGCAGCGCTGGCGGCGTATGGGGAACGCCTCGAACGGGCGCAGGACGCTGCCAGGAAGACGATCGCGCGTATGGCGGAGCAGCATCACGATGCTGCCGACGATCTGCAGCGGCTTTTTGCCGCGGGTGATTTCAGCGGAGTCAACCGATTCGCCAACCATCGGGAGACAAATGACCGCCGTGTTTCTTTGGCGGACCTGGTACGCCATATCGCACAGCATTCGCCGGAAGATGCTGATGGTGGCCTGGCGGAAGATATCGCCCCTCGTGCCGAGCTCAAAACCATACGCTATTTCAGAAACAACTGGTCGCAACTCAGCGTCCATAGGCATGTCAAGCAAGCCATCGAGCAAGCTCCAGATCATGCCGGTCCGCTCAATTCTCATCTGCTGATGCTTCGTTCGCTCGCCTTGATGCGCGATATCTCGCCTGATTATCTCAACCGGTTCGTCTCTTATATCGACACCTTGCTGTGGCTCGATCAAGCGGATAGAACGAACAGGCCAACGGCGAAAAAAGACACTCAGGACGAAAACGTCAAGAAAATGAAAGGCGCTCGCACCCGATCCCGGTGACGCTTTATATTGATCAAGAGGGAGAGCGACGATGCTTCCCTGGCTGAAGCACTATCGACCTGAGTGGCTGGCCGGCGACGTCTCTGCGGGTGTCATCGTCGCACTGATGCTGCTTCCCCAGGGCATGGCCTATGCCATGCTCGCCGGCCTGCCGCCGGTGAACGGGCTGTATGCCAGTATCCTCCCAGCCATCGCCTATGCGTTGTTCGGCAGCAGCATGGTTCAATCCGTGGGGCCGATGGCCATCACCTCGCTGATGACGGGCACGGCGCTGGCCGCCCTGGCGCCACCCGGGTCGGCCCTGAGTGTGGTTCTGGCCGGTCAGTTGGCGCTGATTGCCGGCGTGGTGCTGTTTCTATGCGGGATGCTCAGGCTCGGCTTTCTCGCTGGTTTCCTCAGTCGGCCGGTGATGAGCGGATTTATCACCGGGGCGTCCCTGTTGATCACCGGCGGTCAAATCGAACCGCTTCTCGGCGGCCCGTTGGCAGCCAGTCATCTGCCCAGCGCGATAGTCGGCCTGAGTTCGCTGCTGGCCTTGTGGCTGGCGCAACAATATCTGGTACGCGGGCTGGGTGCTCTGGGGCTGCCCAGGAGAGTGGCGGACATGGTTTCCAGGCTGGCGCCGGTAGTGGTGTTGGTCGTCGCAACGGCTGCGGTGGGCGTGCTGGATCTGGTGCAGTTCGGGGTGAAGGTGGTGGGCGAGATTCCATCGGGCATGCCCGCAATCCGACTGATGCTGTCGGCCGAACATTGGCGGTCCTTGCTGGTGCCGGCCTTGCTGGTCGCTTTCATGATCTTTCTCTCAAGTCAGTCAGCGGCGCAATCGCTGGCGCTCAAGCGCGGCGAAAGGATCCTGACCAACCACGAGTTGCTGGGGCTCGGCGCCGCCAATCTGGCCAGCGCCGTGTCGGGCGGCTTTCCGGTGACGGGCAGCATTTCGCGGTCGGCGGTGAATTACTCGGCAGGCGCCAACACACCGTTGGCCAGCGTGATTTCGGCTGGCCTGATCGTGGTTGTGCTGTGGGTACCGACCCCCTGGGTGTCGCTGCTGCCATTGCCGGCGCTGGCGGCGACGATCATTCTCCCGGTGCTCGGCATGATCGATTTGACGACGTTACGGGACGCCTGGCGCTACGATCGCAGCGACGCCTGCGCGCTGCTGGCCACCAGCGCCGGCGTGGTGCTGCTTGGCGTCGAGGAGGGCGTGATGCTCGGTGTCGTGCTGTCGCTCGCCACTCTGATCTGGCGTTCCAGCCGGCCGCATATCGCCGTCATCGGCAGGATCCCCGGCAGCGAGCATTTCCGTAATGTCGAGCGGCATCAGGTGGACACCCTGCCCGAAGTGCTGATGCTGCGTATTGACGCCGACCTGTATTTCGGCAACGTCGGTGTCGTCTTCGACCACCTCGAGAGCCTGCTGAAAGCACGGGCAGCCCAGGGTCTGCACACACGCCATGTGGTCCTGGTCATGTCGGCGGTCAGCCTCATCGACACCACCGGACTCTATGCCTTGATCGAGATCAACCGCAGCCTGCAGGCACAGCGGATCAAGCTGCATCTGAGCGAGGTCAAGGGGCCGGTGATGGACCGCCTGCAACAAAGCGACCTCGTCGGTCAACTCGGTGGGCAAGTATTTCTCAGCACCGCACAGGCGTTTCGCAGCCTTGGCGAAGGCTCCGCGCAGATCCCCTGAAACCAAGCGGTCAGGGGGTTATATGCAAAATAAACAACTACTTGGGTAGGTGTTCGAAGATCTCTGGTGCTTCTGGTCGTGAATTTCGCCGTAACGTTCAAGCGCTGGCGAGGGATCCAAGGCCAAAACTGTGTAAGGATATGCACCTGACGGAGGATCGGGGCCGCACGACGGCGCCGTTGGATTTTCTGTCCTTCGCCGATTGCCGGGGCTTCGGGAAGCGGGATCCATGCCATGACACAATCCACCATTCGCCTGATTCTGAACGAGAGTTGGCAGGTACTATCGGTCTGCGATGGCATTGTGGAATTGCTCGGTTTCCGTCCGGAGCATTTCCTGACCGGCGCGGTAACGCTCATTGAGCGCATTCATCCGCATGATCAGGACATTGCCGAGATTTGGTTTGGCTCTGCTCGGGAGGCTGTGCGCGGGGTGTTGAATGTCCGCGTCCGGCAGGCGAATGGTCGCATTCGTTGCGTCAAGGGCGAATACGACAAGTTTCTGACCGAATCAGGAGAGGTCGTTCTTGAGTTGTTGCTGACGGACGCAAGGAGCTTGCCACGCACGCTCGACGATGCGTCTGCGACGCTCAACTTCCGAGCCATGATGGAGAACTCGGATGACTACATCTACTTCAAGGATCGCAACCACGTCTTTACCGGGGCGAGCCAGACCCTGGTGGCCCTGTGTGATCCGGCCGAGCATTGGTCCGACCTGCTGGGTCAAACAGACTATGATGTTTTTCCGGAGGAGTTCGCAGACGAATATTACCGCCTGGAAAAGCAGGTCTTTGCCGGAGCACCCATAGCCAATGGCATCCAGGAAACCCGGAGCAAGGATGGCCGGCGAGGCTGGATCGATAATCGCAAGTATCCGATCACGAATGAAAAGGGTGAACTGGTCGGCCTGTACGGAATCGCTCGCGATATTACCGAGCGAGTCCTGGCAGAGAGCGCGCTGAGGGAAAGCGAAGAAAGATATCGATCGCTGTATGACTCGATGACCGAAGGGGTGGCTCTGCACGAACTGATACGGGATTCCTCCGGAGTTCCCGTAGACTACACAATCCTGGACGTTAACCCGGCCTTCGAGAGACACACCGGTTTGTCCAGGGCGGCGATCCTGGGGAAATCAGCAACGTTGGCCTACCAGACGCCAGTCGCCCCGTTTCTCGAAATCTACTCGGTTGTCGCTACTACTCGGCAAGCAACGGTCTTTGAGCAGTACTTCGAACCCCTGCAGAGACATTTCAGAATCACCGTTTTTTCGCCCAGACGACAACAGTTCGTGACCATCTTTCAGGACATCACCGAGAGCAAGCTGCTGGAACAGGGGCTGCGAGAAAGCGAGATGCGCTTTCGTTCGCTCTTCGAAAATATCCCCACGATCGCCGTGCAAGGGTATGACCGTTCCCGCCGCGTGATCTTCTGGAACCTGGCGAGCGAGCGGGTCTATGGATTTTCGAGGGAAGAAGCCATCGGCCGCCGCCTCGAGGAACTGATCATTCCGGATGGCATGCGAGCGGAGGTGATCCGCCTCGTCGATGCCTGGGTCGATGGTGGCCCTGCCATCCCTGCGGGCGAACTGCTGCTCCAGCGCAAGGATGGCTCGCCCGTCGCCGTGTATTCCAGTCACGCCATGCAGCGCGGCAGTGCCGGCCTTGAGATGTTTTGCCTTGATGTCGATCTGACCGAAATCAAGCGCATCGAAGGCGAACTCCAACGCCACCGTGCCCGCCTCGAAGACCTGGTGCAGGAGCGCACGCGGGCATTGGCTCTGGCGATGGAGCAGGTCAAGAATAGCGAGCAACGCTACGAATTCGCACTGGAAGCCACCAACGACGGTATCTGGGACTGGAACCTGTGTACTCACAGCAGTTATCTCAATGCGGCCTACAGCCGGATGCTCGGGTACCTACCAGGCGAACTCGGCGATGACAGCAAGGAGCAGTTCATCGATCTGTTGCACCCGGAGGATCGCGAACACGTTCTTGAGCAGGCGCGACACAAACTGGAACAGGCCGGCGGCTACGAAATCGAATTCCGTATGCGCTGCAAGGATGGCAGCTACAAGTGGATTCTCAGCCGCGGCAAGGTCGTCGAGCGAGATGGCGATGGACGACCGCTGCGCGCGGTAGGCACGCATACCGACCTCACTGCTCGCAAATCGATGGAAATGGAGTTGCGCAAGGCGAAAATCGCAGCCGAAGCGGCCAATCTGTCAAAAAGCACGTTCCTGGCGAGCATGAGCCACGAGATCCGCACGCCAATGAACGTGATCATCGGTTTGACGCATCTCCTGCAGCGCGCTGGCGCTACCCCGGAACAAGTCAAGCGCCTGAAGAATATCGAAGGTGCCAGCAGACACCTGCTGTCGATCATCAACGACATCCTTGACCTGTCCAAGATCGAAGCGGATCGGCTGCAACTCGACAGCACGGACTTTCACCTCCCTACCCTCTTCGACAATGTCGTGACGATCATTGGTGAAGCGGCGCGAAACAAGGGTCTGTCAATCGAGATCGACAGCGATGCCGCTCCTCGCTGGTTGCGTGGCGATCCGATGCGCTTGCGGCAAGCGCTGCTCAACTATGCCGGCAACGCTATCAAGTTTTCCGAGAAAGGCGTCATCGTGCTGCGGGCCAGAGTCCTGCAGCAGAGTAGCGACGACTTGCTGGTGCGTTTTGCGGTCGAGGACCAGGGCATCGGTATTGCACCGGAGAAGGTCGGCCGGCTGTTCCGGGCGTTTGAACAGGCCGATGCCTCGACCACACGCCAGTATGGTGGCACCGGTCTGGGGCTGGCAATCACCTTGCGTCTGGCGCATCTGATGGGCGGGGAGGTCGGTGTCGAGACCACACCAGGGGTAGGCAGCACTTTCTGGTTTACCGCGCGTCTGCAGCACGGACACGGTACCCTGCCGGCGCTGACGATCACTACCGGGCAGGACGCCGAGACCTTGTTGCGCCGGCATCACCGTGGTGCGCGGCTGCTCATGGCCGAAGACAATGCCATCAATCGCGAGGTGGCGCTGGAATTGCTGCAAGCGGTGGGCCTGGTCGTGGATACCGCCGCCGATGGTCGGGAAGCCGTGGACAAGGCGACCGCCATCGCCTACCAACTGATCCTGATGGATGTCCAGATGCCCCATATGGATGGCCTGGCGGCGGCCCGTGCGATCCGTTGTCTGCCGGATCGGGCAGCGACGCCGATCCTGGCGATGACCGCCAATGCCTTCAACGACGATCGACGTGCCTGCCAGGAGGCAGGCATGAATGATTTTGTCGCCAAACCTGTTGATCCCTTCACCCTCTACGCGACGCTGCTCAAATGGCTGCCGGCGGCGTCCGATATTCCGCCTGCCGAATCGGCGACACTGCCAGCGCAGGATTCGCCGTCAGCGCCGATCGTCAAGAGAACGCCGGCCATCGACCCGGTGGCGTTGCAGTGGCGACTGGCGCGTATTCCGGGTCTGGACATCGAGCGTGGGCTGGTGCTGGTGCGCGGCGATACCGCACGCTATGCACGCATGCTGGCGCTGCTGGTGGACGGGCATGCTCGGGATGCCACGCGCCTCACCGAAGGCTTGGCGGCGAATGATCTGGCGACAGTGGAACGATTGGCGCACACGCTGAAAGGTTCCGCCGGCAATGTGGGAGCGCTGTGGGTAGCCCAGGCAGCCGCCACCCTGCAGGCGGCAATCCGTTCGCAAGCCTTGCGCGAGGAGGTCGATACCTGCTGCCATGCCCTGGTCGCTGAACTGGAACGTCTGCTGGAGATGATTCAGAGTGCGCTGCGCGGGCAATAGGCATGCCGACTGAACCGGTTTGGCCAGCGCAGGCCCGATTCCTGTCACTGTCGACCGGGGCGGGATGGTGACCCGGCAGTTGATGAGCATCGTTAAATGGCGATCGCTGAAGACCAGGGTGAACGCCCGGACATTGGCCATCTGGTGCGACGGACGTTTCGAAGACAACGTCACCCCAGCCTGTTCGCCGCTATCGAGCAGGCCGATGCCTCGACCACCCGCAAGTATGGTGGTACCGGCCTGGGGCTGGCCATTACCCGGCGTCTGGCAGAAATGATGGGCGGCGAAGCGGTGGTGAACAGCGCACCGGGCGTCGGCAGCACGTTCTGGTTCACCGTCCGCCTGCAGCGTGGTTACCCGATCCTGCCTTTCAGAACCGACGACGGCGTCGGGAATGTCGACCATGTCGAGACCGAACTACGCCAGCAGCACGGTGGTGCCCGGCTGCTCATCGCCGAGGACAACGCCATCAACCGGGAAGTCGCACTCGAACTCCTGCACGTGGCGGGGCTGGCCGCCGACAGCGCGGTCGATGGCCGGGCGGCCGTGGACATGGCGCGCGCAATCGACTATCAATTGATTCTGATGGACATGCAGATGCCCAACATGGACGGCCTGGAAGCGAGCCGCGCCATCCGTCGTTTGCCCGGTCGGGAATCGACGCCGATTCTGGCGATGACCGCCAACGCCTTCAACGAAGATCGGCTGGCCTGCCAGCAGGCGGGCATGAACGACTTCATTGCCAAACCGGTGGATTATGCCTTGTTCGCCGAGCTGTCACGTCTGATCGCAAGCATGCAAGGCGTCCTGGGCGAATGATCACGGCAGCGCTTTCCCGATGGCGATCATACCTGGTGGCGCTGCTGATCATTGGCGTTGCGAGTGCCCTCCGCGCCTGGGTTTTCGCCGATCTGGGGAGAGGCACGGCCTATCTGACTTATTACCCCGCAGTGGTTCTCGCAGCCCTTTATGGTGGCCTCTACGTCGGCCTGACGACGACCGGCGCTGCGGCTTTGCTATGCTTTTACTGGATACAGCAGGGCCACATGACCCATGTCGAAACCCTGGCGATGGGCGCGTTCTTTCTGAGTTGCACGATGATCTCCGGGATTTCCGAGGCCATGATCCGTGCCAAGGCGCGGGCGAAACTTGAAAAGGAGCGTGCCGAGGCCGCGAATCTGGCGAAGAGCGCATTTCTGGCCAGAATGAGCCATGAGTTGCGCACACCGATGAATGCCATTCTGGGATTTGCCGAAATCATGCGTCGCGATGCGGGCATGTCCGGGGAACAGCGGCAAAACCTGGAGATCATCAATCGCAGCGGCGAACACCTGCTGGCGCTGA
This sequence comes from Pseudomonadota bacterium, assembly GCA_029780075.1. Taxonomy (GTDB): domain Bacteria; phylum Pseudomonadota; class Gammaproteobacteria; order Burkholderiales; family Rhodocyclaceae; genus Accumulibacter. Next base: position 46,590 of record JAKOZI010000038.1, on the reverse strand, counting down.
TCAACGATGTGCTGGACATGGCCAAGGTCGATGCCGGCCGGATGGTCGTGGAGAACACCACCTTCGACCTGAACGAGATGGTGCACGAGGTTACTGACCTGTTGCGCTTGCGGGCGGAGGCCAAGAACCTGGAACTGGTGCTGGATCAGTCTTCAGATCTGCCGCGTTATGTCCATGCCGACGTGACCAAGCTGCGCCAGGCGATCATCAACCTGGTCGGCAACGCCGTCAAGTTTACCGAGCAGGGTGGCGTCTCCTTGCGCTTGCGCGCGCTGCCTGGCGATTCCGCCCGTTGCCTGCGGCTGATCATCGAAGTCGAAGATAGCGGTGTCGGCATTGCTGCGGCTGATCAGCAGCGCGTTTTCGATCCCTTTACCCAGGTGGGCAATTCGACGCACCAGATAGGGACAGGGCTGGGCCTGGCCATCACCCGCAGGTTCGTCGATCTGATGGGCGGGCAGATCGGTGTGCAGAGCACACCAGGCAAGGGTTCGACCTTTCGCGTCGAACTCCCCGTCGATCTGGCTGATTCCCCCGCGCCTGGAGTACCTGTCCCGGCGGGACGGATTGTCGGACTGGCGCCCGGTCAGCCCGAGTATCGCGTGCTGATCGTCGAGGATCAGGTGGAAAACTGGGAGTTGCTGCGGCAACTGCTCGAGCCGATCGGATTTCAGGTGCGCGTTGCCGAAAACGGCCTGGCCGGCATCGAAATGTTCGAGACCTGGCGACCGCAGTTCATCTGGATGGACATCCGCATGCCGGTGATGGACGGCCTGGAGGCGACGCGACGCATCCGCGCGCTCGACGGTGGGCAGGCTGTCAAGATCGTCGCGATCACCGCCTCCGTCTTTGCCGAGGAGATCGATAATGTCAGGGCTGCCGGCATGAACGACCTGATTCGCAAGCCCTTCCGCCGCCAGGAGATCTACGATTGCTTGCGCCGCTACCTGGGGGTGATTTTCATTCGGGAGGAAGCGTCGGAGCAGGGAGTGCCGGAAGAAGCGTCCGCAATCCTGCGCCCCGAAGCCGTGGCGAGCCTGCCCGAGGCCTTGCGTGCAGACCTGCGTGAAGCGATACTCTCCCTTGAATCGGAGCGGATTGCCGCGGTCATCGAGCAGATTGCCGTCGGGAACCCGCACTTGGGAGGGTTGCTCTTCCGGCTTGCCGGCCAGTTCAACTACTCGGCGATCCTGCAGGCGTTGAATGTGGCAGCGACTCCGGATACCAGAATGGAGAGCGAAGCATGAACCAAGGCACCGTCCTCGTCGTCGAGGACACACTGGCGTCGCTGAAGCTGCTCACCGATACCCTGACCGCGGCCGGCTATCAGGTGTTGCCGGCGAACAGCGGGGAACTGGCGCTTGCTGCGGTGGCGCTGAAGGGGCCGCAACTCATCCTGCTCGACTTGCGCATGCCGGGGATGGACGGCTTTGAAGTCTTGCGGCGGCTCAAGGCGAGGGACGAGAGCCGCGATATCCCGGTGATGATTCTCAGCGCGGTGAGCGAAAGGGAGCAGCGCATCGAGGGGCTCAAGCTCGGCGCTGTGGACTTCCTGAACAAGCCATTCGAGCAGGCAGAATTGCTGGTGCGGGTGAGTACCCAGATGAACCTGAGCCTGGCGCGTGCGCGGCTGGAAAGGCAGGCCGCCGACCTCCGGCTGGCCAATGCGCAATTGCAGTGCGAGATGCTCCTGCGCCAAGGCGTGGAGGATGCCCTGCGGCAGGCCAAGGAGGCGGCCGAGGAAGGGCTGGAACAGGAGCGGCGGTTATTGGCCTTGATCGTCTCTTCTTCGGAAGATGCGATCATCAGCAAGCGCCTGGACGGCATCGTCACCAGCTGGAACCACGGCGCGGAAATGCTCTTCGGCTATACGGCAGCCGAGATCGTCGGGCAACCGATCCTGACGGTGATTCCACCGGCGCTTCGCGACGAGGAAGAGAGGCTGCTTTCCGCGATCCGACGTGGCGAATCGATCAAGCACCATGAAACCACGCGGGTTGCCAGGGATGGACACGTGCTTGAAGTTTCGGTCTCGTTGTCGCCGATCCGGGACCACGAAGGTCGAATCATCGGTGCCGCGAAGATCGCCCGCGACATTTCCGAGCGTCGGCGGACCGAACAGGCGCTGGCCAGGCATCGTGACGAGCTGGAAGAACGGGTGCTGTCGCGTACTGCCGAACTGGCGCAAGCCCGTGACGCCGCCGAAGCCGCGAACCGGGCCAAGAGCGTCTTCCTGGCCAACATGAGCCACGAACTGCGAACCCCGCTGAACGGCATCCTGGGCATGACCGATCTGGCGCTGCGTCGCGCCACGGATCCCAAGTTGCTCGATTGGCTCCAGAAAGGCAAGGGTGCGGCACTGCATCTGCTCGCGGTGATCAACGACATCCTCGAAATCTCACGCATCGAAGCGGACAGAGTGGTGCTCGAAGAGCAGGACTTCACCCTCGCGCAAGCCATCGACGAAGTTCTCGGCAGGCAGGAGGCGGCAGCCCGCGAAAAAGGTCTGGTGCTGTCCCGTACGCTGGCGCCGACGTTGCCCGATCTGCTGCGCGGCGATGTCTTCCGCTTGCAGCAGATTCTGCTCAACCTGGTCGGAAACGCCATCAAGTTCTCGGAGCGCGGACAGATCTGCGTCTCAGCCGACGCGCTGGAGGAGGACAGCCACAGCGTGTTGCTGCGCGTGCAGGTCAGCGATCAGGGCATCGGCCTGAGCGCCGATGAGCAGGCACGGCTGTTCCACGCCTTCAGCCAGGGCGACGACTCCATGACCCGCAAATACGGCGGCACCGGTCTGGGACTGATCATCTGCAAGCGCCTGGCCAGGTTGATGGGTGGCGATGTCGGGGTGGCCAGCGAAGCGGGCGTCGGCAGTACCTTCTGGATCACGGCGCGTTTGCGGCAGGCCGCCGATTGCCGGCCGGCAGGTACCAAATCCGCAGCCGAAGCGCCGAGCGGGGCAGCGGCTGCCGCAGCCGAGCCGTCGCGGGCACACTGAACAGCGGAATCAGCGACGTGCAGGAAGCGAATATCTTTCAGTGGCGGTGGCTCAAGACCAGGGTGACGATCTTCACCCTGGCCATCTTTCTGGTGAGCCTGTGGTCGCTGGCGTTCTACGCCGGCCGGATGCTGCGGCAGGATATGCAACGACTGCTGGGCGAGCAGCAGTTCTCGACGGTGACATTTGTCGCGGCAACGCTGGAAGACGAGTTGAAGGACCGTCTGCATGCGCTCGAACAGAGCGCCGGCAGTATTGACCCCCGGTTGCTCGATCGGCCCGCTGCCTTGCAGCAATTTCTTGAACAGCGTCCGATCCTGCAGGTCCTGTTCAACGCCGGGGTCGTTGCGCTGACGCCCGCGGGCAGGGCGCTTGCCGCGGTCCCCGATGCCTCGGCCGCCCCAGGTGTTGATGACTGGACCAGGGAGGTGATCGCCGCGACGTTCAGGGAGGGCCGGTCGATGATCAGCGAACCGGTCATCGGCGGGCGACTCAAGCAACCCGCTTTCGCCATGCTGGCACCGATTCGTGACCAGCATGGCCAGGTGATTGCTGTCCTGCTGGGGCTGACCCACCTGGGGAGCCCCAATTTTCTGGACCGGATCACGGCTAACCGCTACGGCAAGAGCGGCGGCTATCTGCTCATCGATCCGCAGCGCCGCCTGGTCGTCACCGCGACCGACAGGAACCGCCGCATGGAAGTGCTCCCCGCGCCCGGCATCAATCCGGTCATCGACCGTTTTATCGAAGGCTATGAGGGTTCCGCAGTGATGGTCAATCCGCTTGGCGTGGAGGCCCTGGTGTCGGACAAGCGGGTTGCCTTGGCCGGTTGGATCATGGCGGCCACTCTGCCGACTGACGAAGCTTTTGCCCCGATCCGCGACATGCAGCAGCACATGCTGCTGGCCACGCTCATGCTGACGCTGCTGGTCGCTGGTCTGACCTGGTGGATGTTGCGGCGCGAGTTGTCGCCGCTGCTGGCCGCCGCCAGAGCGCTGCTGACCCTGCCGGCTGAAGGCGAGCCGCTGCAGCCTTTGCCCGTCGCCCGCGATGACGAGATCGGCCAACTGATCGGCGGCTTCAACCGCCTGCTGGAGACCCTGACACAACGGGAAAGGGCGTTGAAGGAAAGTGAAGCCTTCAAGAACGTCATCCTGAATTCCGTACCTTCGGAAATCGCCGTGCTCGATCGCGATGGGGTGATCGTGACAGTCAACGAACCCTGGACGCGCTTTGCCACGGAGCACGGCACCGAGCCCGGCATGCCCGCGTCTCGAACCGGAATAGGTGTGAATTACCTGTCGGTTTGCCAGGCAGGCCTGGTTTCCCAGGCGAACGGGGGAGAATTGAACGCCCTTGAAGGCATCCGGGCCGTGCTGAACGGCAAACTGGCCAGTTTCACTCTCGAGTATCCCTGCAATACACCGGAGCAGCGCTACTGGTTCAACCTGATGGTCACTCCCCTGGGCCAGGACGGTGACGGCGCCGTGGTCTGCCATTCCGACATCACCGCACGCAAAATGGCCGAACAGACGCTTGTCGAAAGCGAAAGGCGATTTGCCCAATTCATGGATGCCTTGCCGGCAGCCGCGTTCATCAAGGACCAGGACGGCAACACGCTCTATATCAATCGCTATCTTGCGGAGGTCATTGGCGCCAGGGCGTGGCTTGGAAAATCCGCGCGCGAACTCTTCCCTACCGATGTGGCGGAAAGGATGATCGCCGATGACCGGCAGGCGCTGGAAGCCGGTTTCCTGGACACCGAGGAGCCGGTGCCTGGCGCCGATGGCACCTTGCGGTTCTACCAGACTCACAAGTTCCGTATCACCCGGCAGGCCGGACCGCCCTTGCTTGGTGGCATCGCGCTGGACATCACCGAACGCAAGCAGGCCGAGGCGGCACTGCACAAGAGCGAAGAACGTCTGTCGCTGGTGCTGCGCGGTACCCAGGATGGTTTCTGGGACTGGGATCTTCTGCGCAACGAACGCTATTATTCGCCGCGCTGGTGGAACATGCTCGGCTATGCGGACGGCGAGCTGACCGTTGATCCAGAATTGTGGCGACGGCTGCTGCACCCCGACGATCTGGAACGTGTCAGGCAGGTCTACGCCGCGGCCCTGACCGACGGCACCGACGCCTACGAGGTCGAATTCCGTTTGCGGCACAAGAGCGGTCATTATCTCGACATCATTGCGCGTGCGTTTGTCCTGCGCGATGAACTCGGCAGGGCGATTCGTGTTTCCGGTGCCAACCGCGACATCACCCGACGAAAGCAGATGGAAGACGCCTTGCGCGAGAAGGAGGAGTTCTTCCGCCTGATTGCCGAAAACCTTGAAGGCTTTGTTGCGGTGCTCGATGTCGAAGGACGGCGGGTCTACAACAGTCCTTCCTACACGCGTCTGCTCGGTGAGCGCAACCTTTCCGGAACCTCTTCATTCGTGGACATCCATCCCGCCGACCGGGATCGGGTCACCAGGGCGTTTCGCGACGCCGTGACCACGGGGGTTGGGCAGCATCTCGAATTTCGCTTCCTGCGGGCCGACGGCGGAATCCTGTTCATGGAATCGCGCAGCGGTGTGATCCGGGACAGCACCGGGCGACCCAAACGCATCGTCGTCGTCTCGCATGACGTTACGGCGCGCAACGAAGCCGAAGGAAGAATCCATCACCTGGCCTTCTATGACGCACTCACCCAACTTCCCAACCGCCTGACGCTGAAGGATCGTCTCAGCCAGTGCATGGCGGCCAGCAAGCGCAGCGGCTGCTATGGCGCGCTGATGTTCCTGGATCTGGACAATTTCAAGCCGGTCAATGACACGCACGGGCATGAAGTGGGCGACTTGCTGTTGATCGAGGCGGCCGATCGGCTAAGGAAATGCATCCGCGAGATCGACACCGTGGCACGCTTCGGCGGCGACGAGTTCGTGGTGTTGCTCGGTGGCCTGAATGCGGACAAGGCCGAATCGGCTGCCCAGGCGGAGAACGTTGCGGAAAAGATACGCCTCACCTTGTCGGAGCCGTATCTGCTCACCGGCATGCACGAGGGGGAGCCTGCAGAGACCATCGAGCATCACTGTACGGCAAGCATCGGAGTGGCCTTGTTTCTCAATCACGAAGGCAGCCGTGACGACCTACTCAAGTGGGCGGATGCGGCGATGTATCAAGCCAAGGAGGCTGGGCGGAACCGGATTCGCTTTCATGGATCGCCTGAGCGAGTGGCGCGACGCTGATCAGAACGGTGCGCTCAAGGTGACGTTGATCGCCGAACTGCGCGCACCGGGCTGACCGATTTGACGTCCCTTTTTGTTGTGCATACAATAAATCGAATGGACATCACTTACGACGCAGACAAGAACGCCGGCAACATCGCGTTGCGCGGGTTGAGTTTCGAGCGGGCGGCGGCGTTTGATTTCCATACGGCGGTCTTCACGGTGGATGACCGGCACGATTACGGCGAAATTCGCCATCGTGCACTTGGCCTGCTTGAGGGCCGCCTGCATGCCCTGGTGTTCGTGGAAACCGCGACGGGTATCCGCATCATCAGCTTCCGCAAGGCGAACAAACGCGAGGTGCGACGGTATGAACAAGCGAATCAACCCTGAACAGATCGACAATGAGAACCCGGAATGGACGGACGAGGACCTCAAGCATGCCAGGTCTTTTGCCGGTCTTCCGGAATCCTTGCAGGCAAAACTGCGCGGCCGTCCGCCTGCTGCCGTGACCAAGGAGCGCATTACCATCCGCCTGTCGCGCGAGGTGGTGGAGCAGTTCCGCGCCAGTGGCGACGGCTGGCAGACGCGCATGGATGTGGCGCTGAAGGATTGGCTCAAGACCCACTCGCCGGCGTAAGGGCAGGCCCACGTCCGGTGCAGGCAGAAAACGGATCAGAACGGTGCGCTCAAGGTGACGTTGATCGCCGAACTGCGCGTTCCGGGCTGACCGATCGTGGTCGATGCGCCAAGGCCAAGGCGGAGGGTCTTGCCGAGTTCGGCATTGACGCCGGCCAGCAGCGTGCCGTAGCCGCCGTTCTGGTTGGTGATCGGCATGTCCATGGCGGCCGGACCGCCGACGAAGCCGGCACGGTAGCTGTGCTGGTCGTCGTCGTGTTCGTAGTCACAAGTGAGTTGGGCGCAGCGAGCCTACTGCCCCGGGAGCGCCGATATCCCGCGTTTCTTCAGGAATTTCCCGAGTTTCTTGTCGCTGGAATGGATGTGCTGCATCAGCCAGGCGTGCAGCGACATCACCAACTGTTGCAGGTTGATCCTGGGGTTGGCCTTGAGTTGCAGGTCGTAGCTCGCCAGCGCGTCGGCCAGTTGCAGGTGCTGCGCCTGGTGCTCACCGATGTCCGGATAAGCGTGTTAGAGCATCAGTTTTTCCTCGAAGGAAAAGTGGCTGCGCACGTACTCGATCAGCGCCTTCATCACCTTTCTCGGTTCGCTCTTCTTGTCGCCTGAACGCGTGCTGGCGTCAAATCGGCTGAGGATGCGGATCAGTTCCTGGTGCTGGGCATCGATCCAGGCATGCCCCGTCTCGTAGGTGAATGACCATGCCAGCAAGGGGTTGCTGGCCTCCGCGAGCTGTTTCTTGATGCGTGGCTTCGAGGCGACTTCGTAAGGTGGGTGTTCTGCAAAATCGGTCAACGCCGCCAGCGGCAGCGGACGCGAGAAATGGTAGCCCTGGATGACATCACAGCCGCTGGCTTCGAGGAAGGCCATCTGTTCCGGCGTTTCCACACCCTCGGCGACGGTCATGATGTCGAGCTTGTTGGCCATCTCGATGATCGCCAGCACGATCGGAATGTTGTTTTGATCCCGGATGAACGACTGGTCGATCTTCAGGTAATCGAAAGGCATTTGGCAGAGGTAGGAAAGCGAAGAGTAGCCGGTGCCGAAATCGTCGAGGGCGAGATTGACGCCAATCTTCTTCAGGGCCATCAGGGTGGCCTTGACCGTGGCAAAGTCGTTGATGAAGGCGCTTTCCGTGATTTCCAGCGTCAGGCGGTAACCGGCCATGCCGTCAAGCGCTGCGGTGACCTTGGCCACGATGTCGCTCTGGGTGAGTTGCAGCGGCGACAGGTTGACGGACATGTTGATGCCGGTGCTGCGCATGACCCGACAGGCTTCCTGCAATACCCACTCGCCGAGTTTGCAGATCAGGCCAGCCTCCTCGGCGATGGGAATGAAGCGCGCCGGACTGATGAGTCCCAGTTCCGGGTGCGCCCAGCGCACCAGCGCCTCGGCGCCGTGTACGCTCCGGCTCACCAGGCACAGCTGTGGTTGATAATGCAGCAACAACTCACCGGGGATGGCCTGGCGCAGTGCGTTTTCGACCATCATTTTTTCCAGTGCCTGCGCGTTGATCCTTTCGGTGAAGAACTGGAAATTGTTGCGTCCCTGATTCTTGGCATGATACATGGCGACATCGGCGTGCTTGAGCAGATCGGCGACGAACTCGCCGTCGGTCGGGTAGATGGCGATGCCTATCGAGGAAGTGATGGTGACGGTATGGTGGTCGATCCGGCAGGGCTTGCCGATCGCAGCCAGCAGCTTCTGGGCGGCGTGCGTGATGTCGGCCTCGTCGTTGAAATCCTCGAGCAGCAGCACGAACTCGTCGCCGCCCTGCCGCGAGACGGTGTCCGTGGCGCGCAGGCAGTCCTGGATGCGACGCGCCACTTCCTGCAGCAGCAGGTCCCCCACCTCGTGGCCGAGGGTGTCGTTGACCGCCTTGAACTTGTCGAGGTCGATGAACATCACCGCCAGCCTGGAGCGGTGCCGCTCCGCGCGCCCCAACGCCTGTCTGATCCGGTCTTCCACCAGGCTGCGGTTGGGCAGCCCGGTCAGGAAGTCGTGATGCGCCATATGCTCGATTCTGGCCATCGTCCGGCTGGCTTCGGTGATGTCGTTCATCAGGCCGATGTAGTTGGTCACCGATTCGCCCGTCCGGACGACACTGATGTTGGCGTGTACCAGATACTCTTCGCCGGTCTTCTTCCGGTTCCATATGTCGCCCTGCCAGTGGCCGATCTCGTGCAGGGTTTGCCACATCTTGCGGAAGAAGCTGCGCGGATGGCGCCGGGAGGCAAACAGCCTCGGATTCCTGCCGAGCATTTCATCGGTGCGGAAGCCTGTCAGCCCTTCCAGCGCCCTGTTGGCCGAGATGATGCGGTTGTCCTGACTGGTGATCACGATGCCTTCCGAAGCGTTCTCGAAGACGCTGGCAGAGAGTTTCAGTTGCTCCTCGGCCTCCTTGTGACGGGTGAGGTCCTGGAGTACCTCGATTGCACCCATGATCTTGTCGCCATTGAACAGCGGTTTTGCCTCGAAGCTCAGGTAACGTCGCTTGCCCATGAGGTCGTCGAACCAGCCCTCGGCCTTGTAGCCATCACTGGCAAATTCCGTTCTCTCATGCAGACTGTAGAAGCGCGAAGCATCAGCCAGCAGGTTGTCCAGTACCAGGTCGGCCAGGCAGGGCCTGGGCTCATCGTAGAAGCCCTTCCAGTGATCCTGCGTGCCCAGGACATCACCGGCGGCGATGCCGGTCAACAACTCGCACGGGCCATTCCAGGCCACCACCACATGCCGGGTGTCGACCATGAACGCGGGCAGGCTCAGGGCATTCAGTATGCTGCTAGTCATTGTCTGTTCTTTCAATTCGGGGTGCACGCTGTTGCATCTTGCAGGCGTTCGGTGCCTACACCCCGGGTTATGACCGAGGCCTGCGCAGAGGATTCCTGCGCCCAGCACACCATTCTAGCCAGTGTGGGGTGAGCGTGGGCAGGACCTGTGTCACATCCACTGTGGAGTGGGTGCTCTCGGCCGGTGCGCATGTCTGGCGAAGAGTGTGCGGCGGCGTACAGAACCCGTGGGCAGCGCAGGTGAGAATGTTTCCTGCGCGCGTAAATCCTGGAAAGGATAAAGACCTCACCTTCACCAGACGCAGCCAGTCTTCTCCGGTTTTTCGGGGCACGAGTGGCAAAGATCGCCGACCCTGGCCGAGCGTCACCCCGAGGAGAAACGAATGAAAGCCATTGCGCCAAAGGACGTCTCGTCGAAGCGACCGCCCCTTGCCGACACCAGCACCCTGCGCCGGCGTGTCCGTCAGCCCGCCGGGATGAGCGCCGTGGTGTTCGCCGACACCGCGGACAGCGAGAATGTGATCGCCACCCTCAATGAGGCGCTCGCCACCGAACTGGTCTGCATGCTGCGCTACAAGCGCCACCAGTTCATGGCCGCGAGCGTCAGCGCCGCACCCGTCGCCGCCGAATTCATGGCGCATGCGCTTGACGAAATGTCGCACGCCGACCTGCTCGCCGGGCGCATCGTCGAACTCGGCGGCGAGCCGAATTTTTCGCCGGACGGGCTGGCCGCACGCAGCCATGCGGAATACGTCGAGGGCGATTCGCTCGGCAGCATGATCATGGAAAACCTGATCGCCGAGCGGATTGCGATCGAAAGCTATCGCGAGGCCATCTTCTGCCTCGGCAACCAGGATCCGACGACGCGCCGCGTGCTGGAGGAAATACTCGCCCGCGAAGCGCATCACGCTGAAAACCTGACGTCGCTCATCGAGATCATGAAGGATTGGCGGGGGTCGGTGACCACTCTGCGCGCAACCGTCTGTACGCCAGCGCACCGACCAGTGGCGGAGCGATCGGTATCGTTCGCTAGCGCCCCGTAGCGGCGCGTTCCGGTTCAGAGGGTGCGAGGCCATGCGCCAGATCATCCAGCCGGTACCGTCGTCCGAAGGATTTGTGCAGGCCCTACAAGAGAAATCGGTCATGCCCGAAGAAGGAAACATTTCCATGCCTGCCGGCGGCGTCACCACCCGGAAGGCGACCCACAGGATCGTCGCGGCGCTGCTGCTGGCGCTGGGGGTGGCGCTAGCGTACTGGTCTTTCATCCAGATCGTGGAAACAGCCGAGGCGCGCGAGCACACCTATGTGGTCATGAAAAACGCCGACGACCTGCTGGCGACGGCCGCGGACCATGCGCTGCGTGCCGAAATGAGTGGCTTCATTCAGACCGAGCACGCGTCCCTGGTCAGCCATGAAGCTGAGTTCCAGGCGAGTCTGCAGCGTCTATTCACCCTCGTCGGCAGCGTTGGCGTGTTGGCGCTGCTGATGGTCTTCCGGTTCGCCTGGCTGGCCTATCGACCGCAGCGGCGCAGTCACTCGGCGGGCCTCGAAACACAGCAGTTGCTGGCCACCCAGGAGGCCGTCAACCGGCAATTGCAGCAGGTGAACGCGACCCTGCGCGACAGCGAGGAAAAGCTGGCGGTGACGCTCAATTCGATCGGCGACGCGGTGATCGCCACCGATGGCCAAGCGCGTGTCACGCGCCTGAACCCCGTGGCCGAGAAACTCACCGGCTGGACACAGCTGGCCGCCGGCGGCCGTCCGGTGGGCGAGGTCTTTCGCGTCGTCAACAAGGAAACCCGCCTACCGGGCATCATCCCGGTGATCGAAACCCTGGCGCACGGGACGATCCAGGGCCTGGCCAACCACACCGTATTGATTGCCGCCGACGGCAGCGAACGCGATATCGCCGACAGTTGCGCTCCGATTCGCGACCGCGACGGGCGGGTGGTCGGCGCGGTACTGGTGTTCCGCGATGTCAGCGAGGACTACGCGGCGCAGCAGGCCTTGCGCGACAGTGCCGCGCTGGTGGCCGCGATCCTCAATACCGTGGTCGACGGCATCATCACGCTGCATTCCCGCGGCGGCATCGTCGAGACCGTCAACCCGGCCGCCGAGCAGATGTTCGGCTACAGCGCAGCCGACCTCATCGGCCAGGACTTCGGCATGCTGATCCCCGAGTTGGCCCGGGGTCAGCAGCAGGCTTCCCTGGAGGATTACCTGGCGAGCGATGCCGCGCGCGCCATCGGGCGGGGACGCGAGGTGATCGGCCGGCGCAAGGATGGCAGCCGCTTTCCTCTGGAGATTGCGGCGAGTGAAATGTGGCTGGGTGGTCAGCGTTACTTCACCTGCATCCTGCGCGACATTACCGCGCGCAAGCAGGCCGAAGCGGCCCTGCTGAAGGCGGGCGCCCTGCAGAGCGCGATTTCGAACAGCGCCAATTTCTCGAGCATCGCCACCGACGCCCGCGGCGTCATCCAGATCTTCAACGTCGGCGCCGAACGCATGCTGGGCTACACGGCCGCCGACGTGATCGACCAGATCACGCCGGCCGACATTTCCGATCCGCAGGAACTGATCGCCCGTGCCGGTGCCCTGAGCGTCGAGTTCGCGACGCCGATCGCCCCGGGTTTCGAGGCCCTGGTGTGCAAGGCCTCGCGCGGCATCGGCGATGTCTACGAGCTGACCTATATCCGCAAGGACGGCAGCCGCCTGCCGGCGGAAGTGTCGGTGACCTCGCTGCGCGACCCGCAGGGCGCGACCATCGGCTACCTGCTGATCGGTACCGACAACACCGAGCGCAAACGCGTCGAAGCCGAGCGCGCGCTGCTCGATCAGGTCCTGCAGGACAAGAACGCCGAACTGGAGAGCGCCCGCTGCGTGGCCGAGAGAGCCAACCTCGCGAAATCGGAGTTCCTGTCGAACATGAGCCATGAGTTGCGCACGCCGCTGAGTGCGATCCTCGGGTTTGCACAGCTCATCGAATCCGGGACGCCGCAGCCGACGCTCCTGCAGAAGCGCAGCATCGACCAGATCCTCAAGGCGGGTTGGTACCTGCTGGAGTTGATCAACGAGATTCTCGACCTGGCGCTGATCGAGTCCGGCAAGCTGTCGCTGTCGGTGGAGCCGGTGTCGCTGAGCGAAGTAATGTACGAATGCGAGGCGATGGTCGAAGCGCAGGCGCAGAGGCGTGGCATCAGCGTGGCCTTTTCCAGCCTGGCGGTCCCCTGTTTTGTCAACACCGACCGGACGCGCGTCAAGCAGGTGCTGATCAACCTGCTTTCCAATGCGATCAAGTACAATCGAGTGGGCGGAACGGTCACCGTCGAGTGTACCCCGCACCTCCCGGATTCGATGCGCATCAGCGTCCGCGACACCGGCGCGGGACTGACGCCGAGCCAGTTGGCGCAGCTCTTCCAGCCCTTCAACCGCCTCGGGCAAAAGGCCAATGACGAGCAAGGCACGGGCATCGGTCTGGTGGTGTGCAAGCGGCTGGTCGAGTTGATGGGGGGGTTATCGGAGTGGAAAGCACCGTCGGCAAGGGTTGCGTGTTCTGGATCGAACTCGATCTGTCCAGCGCCGCGCAGACCGTCGCGCAGGTGCTCGAACTCGCGCCGCTGGTCCAGGCAAAGGTTGGTGGCGATGCGGCCCTGCACACCGTGCTCTACGTCGAGGACAACCCGGCAAACCTGATGCTGGTCGAGGATCTGGTCGCGCGCCGGACCGATATCCGCCTGTTGAGCGCCAGGGATGGCAATCGCGGCATCGAGATTGCGCGGGCTTCGCTGCCGGACGTCATCCTGATGGACATCAACCTGCCGGGCATCAGCGGTGTACGGGCGCTCAGAATCCTCGCCGAAGATCCGGCAACCGCGCATATCCCGGTGGTCGCGCTGAGTGCCAATGCCATCCCCCGCGATATCGAGAAGGGTCTGGAGGCCGGATTCTTTCGCTATCTCACCAAACCGATCAAGGTCAATGAGTTCATGGAGACGCTCGACGTGGCGCTCAGGTTTGCCCATGCGGAGTTGGCCCGCGCAGCCCGAGAGGAACAGGCATGATCATCAACAGTGGCGAGATACTCGACGCCAGCATCCTGATCGTCGACGATCAGCAAGCCAATGTCGCTTTGCTCGGGCAATTGCTGAGCGAGGCCGGCTACCGTCGCGTCGCGTCGACGATGGATCCGCGCGAGGTTTGCGCGCTGCACCGCAAGAACCACTACGACCTGATCCTGCTCGACCTGCAGATGCCCGGCATGGATGGCTTCCAGGTGATGGAAGGCCTCAAGACCAACGCCGTCGACGCCTACCTGCCGGTGCTGGTGATTACCGCCCAGCCGGGCCACAAGCTGCGCGCCCTGCAGGCCGGCGCCAAGGATTTCATCAGCAAGCCGTTCGATCTGATCGAAGTCCGCACCCGCATCCACAACATGCTCGAAGTGCGCCTGTTGTACCGGAAACTCGAGGACTACAACCAGGTACTCGAACAGACGGTGCAGGAGCGTACTGCCGAACTGTGCGAAAGCGAGGCGCGTTATCGCAGTCTGACCGAGCTGGCTTCGGACTGGTACTGGGAGCAGGACGAGAAGATGAACTTCACCAAGGTCTCCGGGCCGGTCCTCGAGATGCTCGGGATAAGCGTCGGGCCGCTGCTTGGCGAGAGCGTCGAAGTGCCGCCCGCCGGCTGGAACGAGGCCGAACGGGCGGTGTTGCAGGCGACCATTGCCGCCCGCCAGCCCTTCCTCGATTTTCTCTTCCACCGCGTCAATGCGGATGGCACGCAACAGCAGTTTCGGGTGAGCGGCGAGCCGATGTTCAACCGCTCGTGCCGCTTCATCGGTTACCGGGGAATCGGCGTCGAAGTCACCCCGGGGAACTAGCATCCGCATCGAGAAGCCAGCAGTGTCCACCCGCCATAGTCCGAATCAGAACCATCTTCTCGCGGCGCTGCCGACAGCCGAGTTCGAACGTCTGGCGGCGCACCTCGAACTCGTGCCGATGCTGCTCGGCGACATGCTCTACGAACCCGGCGTGCAGTTGTCCTACGCCTATTTCCCGACCACGGCGATCGTATCGCTGCACTACGTCATGGCCTCGGGCGCGTCGGCCGAATCCGCCGGGGTCGGCAACGAAGGGGTGATCGGCGTGTCGTTGTTCATGGGAGGCAATACCACGCCGAGTTCGGCGGTGGTGCAGACCGCCGGCCACGCGTACCGGCTGGGTCGCCGCCTGTTGCAGCAGGAATTCGATCGTGGCGAACTGCTGCAGCGCCTGTTGCTCCGCTACACCCAGGCGCTGATGACCGAGATGGCCCAGACGGCGGCGTGCAACCGGCATCACTCGGCCGAGCAGCAACTCTGCCGCTGGCTGCTGCTGACGCTCGATCGCCTGACGACCGAGGAACTGGTGATGACGCATGAACTGGTGGCCAGCATGCTCGGCGTGCGCCGCGAAACCATTACCGATGTCGCCGGAGAACTGCAGCGCGCCGGTTGCATCCGCTACCGGCGCGGCCACATTGCCGTGCTTGATCGGCATGGACTGGAGACGCGCGCCTGCGAGTGTTACGCGGTGGTCAGGAAGGAACTGCGTCGCCTGTTGTCGGATGTGCAGTATCGCCAGGGTACGGGCTGACGCTGCCCGGCAGGCGGCCCGGCCTTCGCCCGCGCGGGGGTCTGCCCGGCAGCCGGTCCCTGCACGGTCGGGCGGCGCCGCGCCAGGCGCCGGCGCGCTAGATCTTGCCCAACACCAGCAGGACGATCAGGATCAGCACCACCAGTCCAAGGCCGCCGCTGGGACCTTAGCCCCAGCCGCGGCTGTGCGGCCAACTCGGAATCGCGCCGATCAGCAGCAGCACCAGAACGATCAGCAGAATGGTTCCCAATGACATTTCATCTCTCCCAACAGTGAGTATTCCGCGCGCCTCGTGCGAGAAAGCTCGCGCAAGCCGCCAAAGCCGTCTTCCACGCTGGACCGACGGCGGTATGCGGCCCGGCCGGATCGGGACCCTCGCAGATCCTGGCGACCATCGCCCGCCCCTCCATGCTGCTCGACAGGAGGTCAAGGATCTGTACGCCGGCGCACGCTGCGGCTGGATTCTGCCGGACCGCTGGGAAGACGATGGCGAGTGTGCGCTGGCGTACGGACCCGCGGCGGCAGGGGGAGCACACTGTGCCTCAGGGAACGGACTGCGCGCGCCCTCCGGCGATCAGTCAGGAAGGACGGAAACGCCGGGGCAAGCGCCACCAGGCCGCTCTCGACAGGGGTACGCCGTGCCGGTGATGCCGGCCGCCACCACCGTTTTGTTCACTCACTCGCAGCAGGAGACATGATGACCACCGAATTGACCGCCAGGCCTGGAAGCATCGAAGGCACCAAGAACAAGCTCGTGACGGACCTCAGGGGTGTCGTAGACGATGCCGACCACCTCCTCAAGGAAGTGGCCAGCTCGACCGCCGCGGAGTTCGCTGCGGCGCGCTCGAGCATCGGCGCCAGGCTGGCCGACGCCAGATATCGGCTCGACGATGCGCGCGCCGCGCTGACCGACAGGGCCAGGTTCGTGGCCGACGTTACGCAGGAGTACGTGCAGGAAAACCCGTGGCGAGTGCTGGGGGTAACGGCGGCGGTGGCACTGCTGGTCGGCGTCCTGCTCAGCCGCCGCTGAACCGGGAGGACATGGCCGGCTCGGCGTTCGCCTCCGGCAGCAGCCGGTCGTACTCACTCCTGACCACGGCGTAGCACTCGCAGGCGCGCGCCTCCAGGCCGGCCCGGTCGAGGACCGTGATCTGCCCACGCCGGTAGGCGATCAAACCGGCCTGCTGCAGGCTGGTGGCCGCCTGCGAGACGCCTTCGCGGCGCACCCCGAGCATGTTGGCGATCAGTTCCTGCGTCATGACCAGTTCGTTGGACGTCAGGCGGTCCAGGCTCAGCAGCAACCAGCGGCAGAGTTGCTGATCCAGCGAATGATGCCGGTTGCACACCGCCGTCTGCGCCATCTGCGTCAGCAGCGCCTGCGTGTAGCGCAGCAATTGCCGTTGCATCGCGCCGGCCTGATGGAAGCTGCGCTTCAGCAGGTTTCCCTGCAGCCGGTAGGCTTCGCCGGCGCTTTGCACGACAGCCCGGCTGGGCGTCGTTTCTCCACCCATGAACAGCGAGATCCCGACAATGCCCTCGTTGCCGACCACGGCGATCTCGGCCGAGGCCCCGTCCTCCATGACGTAGAGCAGGGAGACAATGGCGCTGGTCGGGAAGTACACGTGGCGCATTGGCACGCCAGACTCGTACAGGACCTCGCCGAGCGGCATCGGCACGAGTTCCAGGTGCGGCAGCAGTTGGGCGAAATCCTCAGGCGGCAGCGCGGCCAGGAGGTGGTTTCGTTGGGAGGCGCTTCTGGCCGGCATGACTGATCCCCTGCAATCATCAGCCCTGTTGCGGGCCGTTCATCGAGCTGGTGGCCTGCGCGGTGCCTGCGCATCCCCCAGGCACCGGATTATCGGCGCCAGCATACGGCATTGGCAAGGCTTGCGGCGAAGATTGCGCGCGCCAGGCGAGCGGACAGCAACGGTGGGAAACGCCGCGCGCCGAATAACACCGCGCCCTGTGTGTGGTCTCGTACAGACGCCGCCGGGTGATGCGCCCAAGCTGGAAGCGTCATCTGGAGTTTCCATGGAGTTGAAAGTGAACGCGTGGCCGCAAGATCAGTGTCGTTGGGTTCTGCGCTTCGCCGCGAGCGGCGACGGCGCTGCTGCGGATCCCTCCGCGTTTGGCAAGAAGAGCGGTTTGCCTGCCACACCGAGGTGGGTGTACCTGTGCAGTCGCGACCGGACAGGTCGTCTTTTCGCACGCTACCGGCGACGCCGTCAGCCGGGAGCGCGGTTGGGCAAAGCCTCACCCGCGCTCCGCAGTGATCGTCCGCCGCCGACGGCTGAGCAGGTGCCGCCGTTGCGCCGTGCCTGTCCCTGTTGCAACGGTTGGGTGTACCGCGTGCCGCGTCGCTTCATCGATGGCCTTACCCACATTGATGCGCCGGTTCACCGCTATCGCTGCCGCTCGCTGGGCTGCGGCTGGGAGGGCAACCTGCCCGTGCAGCAAGCTTCCCTGCCGCGCCTGGGCGGCGGCGACGCGCATGACTCACTCGACCGAACGCTCTGAACCCCGGTGACGGCAACAAGCGCCGGTTTCATGCCGTCCTGCGTGCGTCAGCGTACGGACAGCACCCTCGCCGGCACTTAGAGTCGAGTCTGACATCAACTTCAGGAGGGCTTCACCGATGAACGGTTATCGAAGCTTGCTGCCTCCAGCCGCCCGCATCGCCGCTGCCGCGGCCGCCGTGGCCGCCTCGCTCAAGCTGGCGCGCGGCAGCCGGCAACCGCAAGCGCCGGACAAGGCGGAACTGTACGAGTGGGAAGACGAATGTGGACGCCCGGCCGCGAGCGACCAATCGTACCTTCCGTCGTGACCACCGGGCGCGGCGACCCGCCGCCGCTCGACGCCGGCTCTTCCCCGCCAGGCAAC
This sequence comes from Pseudomonadota bacterium, assembly GCA_029780075.1. GTDB lineage: Bacteria > Pseudomonadota > Gammaproteobacteria > Burkholderiales > Rhodocyclaceae > Accumulibacter. The sequence continues at coordinate 28,442 of JAKOZI010000038.1, read as the reverse complement.
CGGCAATCCCCCGTAATTCCCGTAATTGTCAGGAGAAAGTAATGTCCAGCATCGGCTACCACGAACCTGTAGAAGATCTGTCCGCGGCAACGCGCGACATGCACCGCGCCATTGTGTCCCTGATGGAAGAACTGGAGGCCGTCGATTGGTATAACCAGCGGGCCGAGGCCTGCGCCGACGCCGAACTGCAGGCGATCATCGAGCACAACCGCGACGAGGAAAAAGAGCACGCAGCGATGCTCGTCGAGTGGATCCGCCGCCACGACGCCAGGTTGTCGAAGGAACTCAAGGAATACCTTTTCACCGAGAAGCCGATTGCCGATCAGTGAAGCGGTCCCGTCCCCGGTCGTCGCAGAAGTTCTGCGGCCGCCGCTGAAATGAACCGTCATTTGCCCAGTCCGCCACGATGATCAACGATGCGTCGACCCGGGTGCTGCTCGTCGAGAGCGATGCCAGCGATGCCGCACTGATCCAGACGTCGCTGGCCGCAACGGGCGAGCGTACGTTCCGTGTGCAGTGGGTGAAGAACCTTGCCAGCGCGCTCGCGCGACTGGACAACGAGCGGTTCGATGTCATCCTGCTCGACCTGACGCTACCGGACAGCCAGGGCATCGGGGCCTTCGAGCAGGTCTTCGCGGTGGCGCCGCAGGCCCTGATCGTCGTGCTCAGCCTGGCCAGCGACGAGCAGACCGCGCGCCAGGCGGTGCAGCGCGGCGCCAGTGACTATCTGGTGAAAGGGCATGTCGACGGCCACTGGTTGCCGCGCGCGCTGCGCTACCTGATCGAGCGCCAGGCCACGCGTGACGAACTGCGGAGCAGCGAGGCGCGATTCCGGGCGATGAGCGATGCGTCGCCGCTGGGCATCTTCGTCTCCGATGCGCAGGGGGGGTGCATCTATACCAACGCGGCGTATCACAAAATCTCCGGGCTGAGCTTCGACGAGACGCTCGGTACGCGCTGGAGCCGGGCGATTCACCCCGACGACCGGCCGCGCGTGCTGGCCAAGTGGGGTGAATCCGTGCGCGGCCTGGCGCCGTTCCAGACCGAGTTCCGCTTCCTGCAGTCCGACCAGAGCATCGTCTGGACGCGCGTCAATAGCGGTGCGATGAGCGACGGTATGGCGCCGCACGGTCGGGTCGAGACGGTCGAGGACATCACCGAACGCAAGACCGCGGAGTTCGTGTTGCAGGCGGCGGAAGACCGGCTGTTCGAGGAACGGGAGCGGGCGCAGGTGACGCTCAATTCGATCGGCGACGCGGTGCTGTGTACCGATCTCGCGGGCAACGTCAGTTACCTGAATCTGGTCGCCGAAGCGATGACCGGCTGGTCGTGCGCGGAAGCCCTCGGCCGGCCGCTGGCGCAGGTGTTCCGGATCATCGACGGCCGCACGCGCGAGCCGGCGGCAAGTCCCGCCGAGCGTGCGATCCGGCAGAACCGGACCGTCGGGCTGGCGGCGGATTGCCTGCTCGTCCGCCGCGACGGCTTCGAGTTGGCGATCGAGGATTCGGCCGCGCCGATCCACAACCGTGACGGCCGCGTCGCCGGCGCGGTGCTGGTCTTCCACGATGTCAGCGAATCGCGGGCGATGGCGCTGAAGATGGCGCATCTGGCGCAGCACGACTTTCTCACCGGCCTGCCGAATCGGGTGTTGCTGACCGAACGCCTGGCGCAGGCGATCGGGCTGGCGCAGCGGCGGCACAAGCAGGTGGCGCTGGTCTTTCTCGACCTGGACTATTTCAAGAACATCAACGACTCGCTGGGGCACGCCATCGGCGACCAGGTCCTGCAGTCGGCGGCCGCGCGGCTGACCGCGGCGGTACGCGCCACCGACACGGTCTGCAGGCAGGGCGGCGATGAGTTCGTGATCCTCCTGGCCGAAATCGAGCAGCCGCTGGACGCGGCGCTGGTCGCCGAAAAACTCATCGAGGCGTTCACCGTGCCGCATCTGATCGGCAAACACGAACTGCACGTCACCCTGAGCATCGGCATCAGCGTCTACCCCGACGACGGCAGCAACGTCGACAGCGTGCTGCAGAACGCCGACACCGCGATGTACCACGCCAAGGCCTGCGGTCGTAACAACTTCCAGTTTTTCAGACCGGACATGAACACGCGTGCCGTGCGTCGGCAGTTCCTCGAAAGCGGTCTGCGGCGAGCTCTCAGAAAGGGCGAGTTTTGCCTGCATTACCAGCCACAGATCGACCTCGCCTCGGGGGCGATGAACGGTGCCGAGGCGCTGGTGCGCTGGCTGGATCCGGAACTTGGCATCATCTGCCCGGAACAGTTCGTGCCGGTCGCCGAAGAGTGCGGGCTGATCGTGCCGATCGGCCGCTGGGTGTTGCGCGAGGCCTGCCGGCAGACCCGCTGCTGGCTCGATGCGGGCCTGCCGGTGGTGCCGGTGGCGGTCAACATCTCGGCCGTGGAGTTCAGGCAGAAGGGCTTTCTCCAGGGGGTGGAGACGATTCTCGAAGAGACCGGTCTGGAACCCCGCTATCTCGAGCTGGAGCTGACCGAAAGCATCCTCATGCAGGACGCCGAGTGCTCGACGTCGGTGCTCGAAGGACTCAAGGCGATCGGCGTGCAACTGGCGATCGACGACTTCGGTACCGGCTATTCGAGCCTGAGCTATCTCAAGCGTTTCCCGATCGACACCCTGAAAATCGACCGCTCGTTCGTGCGCGACATCGCCACCGACGCCGATGACGCGACCATCGTCAGCGCGGTGATCGGCATGGGGAGAAACCTCAACCAGCGGGTGATTGCCGAGGGCGTCGAAACCCGCGAGCAACTGGCCTTCCTGCGCACCCGGCAGTGCCACGAGGGGCAGGGCTTCCTGTTCAGCCACCCGTTGTCGGCGGCGGACTTCGCGGGCCTGCTGGCCGGCGGCGATGTGGCCGCAATGTGCGCCAGCTAACGGTGTCGGCGCGCGTTCGCGTGCACACTCTCGGCTGGCCTTCGGATTGCGGGCGCCGCTGAACGGGTGTTCAGTGGCGTCGATCCGCAACGACGAATCCCTGCGTTCATTCCCCCAAAGGAGCAACACCATGCTTGCAGCCAGTCCCGACCTGATCAACTCGATCGAGATCAACGCCAGGGCCTTCATGACCCTGTCGAAAATCGCCTTTTCGAGTGTCGAACGCCTTGCCACCCTGAACCTCAACGCCACGCGCGTTGCCCTGGGGGATGGCGTTCCTTCCTTCGGCTCGCTGTTGAAGATCACCGACGGCCAGCAGCCGGGCCTGACCGGCACCGCAAACGCGACCAACAACGCTGCCGCTTACCTCAAGGGTGTGCAGGAGATCGCCGCCGAAACCCAGAGGGAAGTGACCGAGCTGATCGGTTCCTACTTTCCCGCGCAGGGCCTGGGTGCCACCCCCAGTGCCGGCTGGATCAAGGGTTTCGAGCAGTTCAAGAGTTTTGCGCAGCAGGTCACCGACATGACGACCGCCAACAGCAAGGTGGTTGGCGAAGCGACGGCACGCATCGTCGATTCGGCGGCGTCTCTGGCGCAGCAGCGTTCCTGAACGCTGCCATCTTCGCGCTGAGCAGTGAGCCCCGCCGGTCGGGGCTTTTTACTGCATACTTATGGCCACATCCATACTATTCGGTTAGTGGGTTGCGGGAAATCGCCTATAGTGGCTTTTTACGTGGAGATACGAGAAGCGATGGCCGACCAGGATCAACCCGTCTACCAACCTGTTGAGTCTGGAGCGAGCGTCGGCACCTCCCTGCGCTCGCACGCGGAGGAAAGTCTGCGCCGCCAGGCCAGTCTCAGCGTGGCAAGAGCCGAAGCCGTGCTCCCCGAATCGGCGCAGCGTACGCTGCACGAACTGCGGGTGACCCAGGTCGAACTCGAAATGCAGAACGAGGAGTTGCGCAGCGCGCAGGTGGCGCTCGAGGCGGCGCGGGCGCGCAATGTCGAGCTCTACGACCTGGCGCCGGTCGGCTACTGTACCGTCAGCCCGCAGGGTCTGATCCTCGAAGCCAACCTCAGCGTCGCGACCCTGCTCGGCATTGACCGGACGACGCTGATCGGGCAGCCGCTGAGTCGTTACATCAAAGGCGAAGATGCCGACCGCTTTTATCTGCAGCGCCGGCGGATACTCGACACCGGCGAGCCACTGGCCGGCGAACTGCGGATGTTGACCGCCACGGGTACGCTGTTCTGGGCGCAGTTTTCGGCGAGAGCAGCGCCGGCCGCCGACGGTACGCCGGCGCTGTATGTCGTGTTGAGCGATGTGACCACCAGGAAACTGGCCGAACTCGAACTCGCGCGACAGCGCGATCATCACGAACACCTGATGCAGGAACGTACCGCCGCACTGGCCGTCGCCAAGGACCTCGCCGAGGCTGCCAACCGCGCCAAGAGCACCTTCCTGTCGACCATGAGCCACGAATTGCGTACGCCGATGAACGGCGTCATGGGCATGATCGAACTCGCCGCGCGTCGGACCACCGACAGCAAGACCCGTGAATATCTGGCCAAGGCGCTCGGTGCCGCGCAAAGCCTGCTGGCGATCATCAACGACATTCTCGACCTGTCGCGCATCGAAGCCGATCGCCTGCGGCTCGACTGTCGCCGTTTTACGCTTGGCTCGCTGCTGGGGCAGTTGCGGAGTCTGGCGGAGCCGCTGGCCAGCGCCAAGGGCATCGCCCTGCGGGTGCAAGTCCCGGCCGCCCTGGCCGAATTCGCGGTCCTTGGTGACGACCAGCGTCTCGGCCAGATTCTGCTCAACCTCATCGGCAACGCCATCAAGTTCACGCCTGCCGGGTCGGTGTCGGTGCGCGTTACGGTCAGCGACGAGCCCGGCGAAGCACTGTGCCTGCGCTGTGAAATCGAGGATACCGGCATCGGTATTGCGGCGGCGGACCAGGATCTCCTGTTCGAACCCTTCGAGCAGGCCGATCGCCTGCTGACGCGACAGTACGGCGGCAGCGGGCTGGGTCTGGCGATCAGCCGTCGGCTGGCGCACTTGATGGACGGCGAGATCGGTTTGCGCAGCGAAGTGGGCATCGGCAGCGTTTTCTGGTGTACGGTTCGCCTGCGCAAGGCGGTGACCGCGGGTGTTCCCGCCGCTGCTCCCGGCGCCGAAGAAGAGAGGCTGACGATCCGCTATCGCGGCAAGCGCATCCTGCTGGTCGAGGACGATGCCTTGGCGCGCGAGGTCGTTCGGGAACTGCTGGAACATGCCGGACTCGTCGTCGATACGGCCGACGACGGCTGGCAGGCGGTCGTCCTGGCGACGACCAACAGTTACCACCTGGTCCTGATGGACCTCGCGATGCCGAACGTGGACGGTTTCGAAGCGACGCGACTCATCCGCGCCCTGCCGGACTGCGCGGACCTGCCGATCGTCGCGATGACCGCCTACGCCTTCGACGAAGACCGGGCGCGCTGCCTCGCGGCGGGAATGAACGATCACCTGGCCAAACCGGTGATCCCCGGCGCGCTCTTCGGAATGCTGTTCGACTGGCTGGATCGCGATCGCAAGCCGTAGGCGATGGCGCGGCCGGCAGTTTGCCCAGGCGCCACGTCGGGGAAAGCGTAAGATGGCTGAAGCAGGATGTGGGCATTCGATCGGAGACCGAGCATGAACGCCGCAAGAACGAACAGGAAGACTTCGCCGCAATCGTTAGCGCCGCCTGGCGCCGCGGAGGAGACAGACGACCGCTTTCCGATCGTCGGCATCGGTGCCTCGGCCGGTGGTTTGTCGGCCTTCGAGGCCTTTTTCTCGGGCATGCCTGCCGACAGCGACCCAGGGATGGCTTTCGTGCTGGTCCAGCATCTGGCGCCGGATCACAAGAGCATTCTCGCCGACCTGATCCGGCGCTATACCCGCATGCAGGTCTTCGAGGTCAAGGACGGCATGCCGGTGCAGGTCAACTGCGCGTACATCATCCCGCCCAATCACGACATGGCGTTTCTCAATGGCACGCTGCAGTTGCTCGAACCCTCCGAACCGCGCGGCCGACGGCTGCCGATCGACTTCTTCTTTCGTTCGCTGGCGCAGGACCTGCATCAACGGGCGATCGGCATCGTCCTCTCGGGTACCGGCAGCGACGGCACGCTCGGCGTGCGGGCGATCAAGGGCGAGGCCGGCATGGTCATGGCCCAGAGCCCGGAAACCACCGACTTCGACGGCATGCCGCGCAGCGCCATCGCCACCGGCCTGGTCGACTGGGAACTGCCGCCGGCGGCGATGCCCGCGCAGTTGATCGCCTACGTCGCGCACGCCTTCGGCACACCTTCCGTGCTGCTGAATGCCCAGGCACCGACGAACGAGAACGCGCTGAAGAAGATCTTCATCCTGCTGCGCGCGCAGACCGGGCACGACCTTTCCCAATACAAGCCGAGCACCATCAACCGCCGCATCTGGCGTCGCATGGCGGTGCACCAGATCGATTCGATTGACGCCTACGTCCGGTATTTGCAGAAGACCCCCTACGAGGTGGACGCGCTGTTTCGCGACCTGTTGATCGGGGTGACCAGTTTCTTCCGCGACCCGCACGCCTTCCAGATACTCGAGGAGCAGGTGATCCCGCAGATCTTCGACAACCATCCGCCGGGCAGCGTGATTCGCGTCTGGTCGACCGGCTGTTCGACCGGCGAGGAAGCGTATTCGATCGCCATTCTCCTGCAGGAGCGCATGGAGGCGCTCCTGCAGGGCTGGACGCTGCAGGTCTTTGCTTCCGACATCGACCGGCACGCGATAGCCGCCGCGCGCGCCGCGGTGTATCCGGCCAGCATTGCCGCCGACCTCTCGCCGCAGCGGCTGGCGCGCTTCTTCACCGCCGATGCCGACGGCAACGCCTACCGCGTCAACAAGAGCATCCGCGACCTGCTGGTCTTTTCCGAACAGGACTTGCTCAGAGACCCGCCTTTTTCCCGACTCGACCTGATCAGTTGCCGCAACCTCCTGATCTATCTGGGAGCGGATTTGCAGAAAAGCCTCGTGCCACTGTTTCACTACGCGCTCAATCCATACGGGATATTGTTCCTGGGGACTTCGGAAAGCGTCGGCGGCTACCTGGACCTCTTTTCCGTTCTCGACCGCCAGGCGAAGATCTACCAGCGCCGGGACGATTTTGCAGGCAAGCAGTATGCCGCCATGCGGCGCTTCCTGCCGCCGCCGACGGCCAACCCCCGCAGCAGTGCGAAGGCTGCGCTCCCGGTCAAGCGACCGCTGCGCGAAGTCGCCGAACAGGCGCTGCTCGAACAGATCGGCGTGGCCGCGGCGCTGGTCAACGGACAGGGCGACATCTTCTATCTGCACGGTCGCACCGGCAGCTACCTGGAGCCGGCGCCGGGCGAAGCCGGCATCAACAACATCCTCAGAATGGCCCGGGAAGGGCTGCAGGTCGAGCTCGGCATGGCCCTCGCCAAAGCCGCGACCAGCCATCAGGTGGTGCGGGTGTCCGGGCTGCGCGTCAAGACCAACGACCACTTCAGTTGGGTCAGGTTGAGCGTTGGGCCGGTGACCGGCGGCACCGGAGTGACCCCGGCGTCGCCGCCGTATCTGGTCACTTTTGAGGGAACACCGGCTCTCGATCCCGAGGCGACAGACCTGCCGGTCGCCGGGGTAGCGGACACCGAGGTGAACCCGGATGCGCGCATTGCCGCGCTCACGATGGAACTGCGGGCCAAGGACGAATATCTGCAGAGTACGCGCGAGGAACTCGAGACCGCCAACGAGGAACTCAAGTCGTCGAACGAGGAGATGCAGTCGGTCAACGAGGAACTGCAATCGACCAACGAGGAACTGGAAACCTCCAAGGAAGAACTGCAATCGGTGAACGAAGAACTGGCCACGGTCAACGCCGAGCTGAACACCAAGGTGCTCGACCTGTCGCGCGCCAACAACGACATGAACAACCTGCTCGCCGGTACCGGCATCGCTACGGTTTTTGTCGATCATCGCCTGCGCATCCTGCGCTTCACCCCGAACGCGTCGCAGATCATCAACCTGATTCCCAGTGACGTCGGCCGCGCCGTCGGCCACATCGTCTCCAACCTGGTCGGTTACGACCGCCTGGTAGACGACGTGCAGGACGTGCTCGACACCCTCGCTTTCAAGGAGGCGCAAGTCCGCAGTACCGCCGGCCGGTGGTACACCATGAATATCCGGCCCTATCGCACGCTCGACAACGTCATCGAGGGCGCGGTGATCACCTTTTTCGACATCACCGAAATGCGGCGGAACGAAGGCACCCTGGCGAACGAACAACAGTCACTGCGGCTGGCGGTGGTTGTTCGCGATGCCTTCGACGCCATCACCGTACACGACCTGGAGGGCCGCATCATTGCCTGGAATCCGGCGGCGGTGCGCATCTACGGCTGGAGCGAGGCCGAGGCGCTGTTGCTGAATGTTCGCGACCGCATCCCGCCGGCGCTGCGCGACGACGCCCTGCTCAGGTGGCAGGAACTAAGCCGGGAGAAGATTTCGGAAACCTATCACACGCAACGGCTGACCAGGAGCGGGGCGGTCCTGGACGTGTCGGTGACCGCCACCGCACTGCTTGATGCGAGCGGGCAGATCTATGCGATGGCGACCACCGAGCGGGTGCGCGACGCTCAGGCGTTGGCCTCTGGAGGGGCGTGACATGGCGCACCGCAACCGCCGCTCCGCCGACCCCCCGAGCATGGCCGACTACACCAGCGCCGGATGGGCGCGGCGCCAGCTGGCCGAAGCGCGCTTCCTGGCGAAGGCGGCGCCGGCGTCGGCGTCGGAGCGGCGGCAAGCGCTGTCGCTGGAAGACACGGGTCTGATGCTGCACGAACTGCGCGTGCATCAGATCGAACTGGACATGCAGAACGAGGAATTGCGGCAGGCCCAACTGGCGCTGGACATCGAGCGGGCGCGCTACTTCGATCTCTATGACCTGGCACCCGTCGGCTACTGCACCCTGAGCCACGCGGGCCTGATCCGGCAAGCCAACCTGACGGCGGCCAGCCTGCTGGGCGACAGCCGGAGCCGGTTGGTCAGGCAACCCATCAGCCGCTTCATCGCCAGGGCGGATCGGGACATCTACTACCTGCACCGCAAGCGGCTTCTCGAAAACGGCGAACCGCAGGCCTGCGAATTGCGGATGGTGAAGGCCGACGGCACGTCATTCTGGGCGCAGCTAGCGTCCACCGCCGCGCAGGAGGCCGATGGCGGGGTACTCCGCCTGGTGCTCATCGACATCAGCGAACGCAAGCAGGCCGAAGCCGAGCAGGCCAGGTTCGAGCAGGTGCTGCACGAACAGAACGCCGAACTGGAGCGCGCCAGGCGGGTGGCGGAAAAAGCCAACCGGGCAAAATCCGAGTTCCTGTCGAGCATGAGCCATGATCTGCGCACGCCGCTCACCGCGATCCTGGGGTTTGCCCAATTGATGGAATCCGGCTCGCCGCCGCCGACGCCGTCGCAGGCGCGCAGCATCGCCCAGATCCTCAAGGCGGGCTGGTACCTGTTGGGTTTGATCAACGAAGTGCTCGATCTCTCGCTGATCGAGTCCGGCAAGCTGCTGCTGGCCGTCGAGCCGGTGTCGTTACCCGAACTGATGTTCGAATGCCAGGATCTGGTCGAAGCGCAGGCGATCGAGCACGGCGTCAGTGTGTCCTTTCCCCCTTTCGACCGGCCGTGCCTGGTCCATGCCGACCGCCAGCGGCTGCTGCAGATTCTCACCAACCTGCTGAGCAACGCCATCAAGTACAACCATGCCGGCGGCACGGTGGCCGTGAGCTGCCGTCCCGGCCTCCCGGAGGTCTTGCGCATCAGCGTCCGCGACAACGGCCCGGGACTGTCGCCAGACCAACTGGCGCAGCTTTTTGAGCCCTTCAATCGTCTCGGGCAGGAGGCGGGTGGCGTGGAGGGCACAGGCATTGGCCTGGTCGTCTGCAAGCGGCTGGTTGAATTGATGCACGGCGTCATCGGCGTTGACAGCCGCGTCGGCGGGGGCAGCACCTTCTGGATCGAATTGCGTGCGGCGGCAGCGCAGGCTGCGGCGGGCGCAGCCGCCGCGACAGGTGCCTGCCAGGGCCCGCCTGACGCGGGGTCGTCGCCGCGTACGCTGCTCTACGTCGAGGACAACCCGGCCAATCTGATGCTCGTCGAGGAGATCGTCGCACGTCGTTCCGATCTTCGTCTGCTGAGCGCGCGCGATGGCCGGGGGGGAGTCGACACGGCCCGCGCCTGCAGGCCCGGGGTCATCCTGATGGACATCAGCCTGCCGGACATCAGCGGTATCGAAGCGCTGCACATGCTCGCCGACGATCCGGCAACGGCGCATATCCCGGTGATCGCGCTGAGTGCCAACGCCATGCCGTGCGACATCGAGAACGGTTTGCGGGCGGGCTTCTTCCGCTACCTCACGAAGCCGATCAGGATCGATGAATTCAATGCTGCACTGGACTTTGCGCTGGCATTTGCCCGCTGCACGCACCCTGATGGGTGCAGCGGTCGCGACGGGGCACCCGGCCATCGATGAGCCAGGACGAGAAGGTTCCGACAGAAGGCGCCGCGGCCGCGGAACCGGCGACCAACGAAACTGCTGTCAGCGAGCCGACGCTGCGGCAGCGTGCCGCGGCATGCCTGCGTGGACTGGGTGTCGAGGCGGCGGACGCGATCGAGGATGGGTTGCTCACCGCGGGCAGGCAGACACTTTACGAACTGCGCGTACACCAGATCCAGCTCGAGATGCAGAATGAGGAACTGCGGCAGGCGCAGGTGGCCCTCGACACCTTGCGGGCGCGCTACTTCGACCTCTACGAACTGGCGCCGGCGGGCTATTGCAGTATCAGCACGGAGGACCTGATCGTCGAAGCCAATCTCTGCGCCGCGACGCTGCTCGGCGTCGCCCGTGGGCAGTTGCTCGGGCAGCCGTTCTGCCTCTTCATGGAACCGGAAGACGCGGATACCTTTCATCTGCGGCGAAGGGAGATCCTGGCGACCGGTCAGCCGCAGACTTTTGAACTTCGCCTGTGCCGACCGGAGGGACAGTGCTTGTGGGTGCATGTCTCGGCCACTGCAGCGTCCGATGAGCAGGGAGGCGCATTCCTCTACCTGGTGCTGATCGATATCAGCGAGCGCAAACAGGCCGAAGAAGTCGGGCGTGAGCAGAAGGAGTCCTTCCGCCTGATCGCCGAGAACCTCGACGGCTTCGTCGCCGTTCTCGACCGCGAGGGGCGGCGGGTGTACAACAGCCCGTCCTACACCCGCCTGGTGGGCGAACGCGATATTCGCGGCAGTTCGTCGTTCGAGGAAATTCATCCAGACGATCGCGCGCGCGTCATCAAGGCCTTTCGCGAGACTGTCGCCAGCGGTATCGGCCAGCCTCTCGAATATCGCTTCCTGCGCGCCGACGGGGGGGTCTGCCTGCTGGAGTCGCGCAGTGGCGTGATCCGGGACGCCGCAGGCCGCAGCAAACAGGTGGTTGTCGTCTCGCACGACATCACCGAGCGGCGGCTGGCCGAGTCCAGAATCCATCATCTGGCCTTTCATGACCCCTTGACGCAACTGGCCAACCGCCTGACGCTGATGGACCGCCTGCAGCAGGGCATGGCGACCAGCAAACGCAGTGGCTGTCATGGCGCGCTGTTGTTCCTGGATCTCGACAATTTCAAGCCGGTGAACGACCTGTACGGTCATGCGGTCGGGGATCTGCTGCTGATCGAGGTGGCGGCGCGGTTGAGCCGCTGTGTGCGCGCGGTGGACACCGTCGCGCGCTTCGGTGGCGACGAATTCGTGGTGCTGCTGAGCGACCTGCCGGCGGCGGCGGCCGAAGCGTGCGCGCAGGCTCGGCAGGTGGCCGAGAAAATCCGCCACGCCCTGGCGCAACCCTATCGCCTGACGATCCGGCAGGCGGGCCAGGCCGACACCGGGATCGACCACCAGTGCACCGCCAGCATCGGCGTGGCGCTGTTCATGGAGCATGCGGCGAGTGCTGACGACCTGCTCAAGTGGGCCGATGCGGCGATGTACCAAGCCAAGGAGGCCGGGCGCAATCGGATTGCTTTCCATGCGGCCTTGCGTCCCGGCCGCAGCGCGCGGCAGGTCAGAGGGCGTCGCCGGTTGCCCGGCGAGTTCATTGACCCGCCGGGCAACCGGTGGTGGCGGGAGCAAGCCACCGGCGCGGTCGTCGACGCCCTGTTTGCCCGCTATCCGAGTCTGGCGCGACGCTTCGGGCCGGGTGGCCGGCAGGCCTGCGCGGCGGACATCCAGGGTCACCTCGACGCGCTCGATGCGTCGGTGGTGACCGGGCAGCCAGGCCTGTTCGCCGAGTACGCCGTCTGGTTGAGGGACGTCCTGGCGAGTCGCGGCGCGCCAGGAAGTTATCTGGCCGAATCCTTCGAACTGCTCGCCGGATTCCTCGGCGAGCATCTGCCGGCGGAAGACGGCGGGCGCGTTTGCCCGCTGCTCCGCGCCACCGGTGATGCGCTGCGGAAAAAGGGGCTGCCGGCCCGGACGCTCGACGCCCGCGTCCCGCCCCTGGCGGATGCCCCCCGCTACCGGAAGGCGGCTTTGGGCGGTCGCCAGAAACTGGCGCAGAAACTGATGCGCGAGCTTCTGCAAGAAGGCCTGACGCTGACCGAAGCTTCGGTGCGCCTGATCCAGCCGGCCATGGTCGAGGTCGGTGAACTGTGGCAGGGGAACCGCATCAGTGTCGCGCAGGAACACCTGGCGACGGCGATCAGCGAAAACGTCATCGCGCGCGCCTACCTGCAGGCGACTTTCGCCGCACCGGTCGGGCGCTCGGCGCTCCTCGCCGGCGTCGCCGGCAACCAGCACACCCTTGGCCTGCGGATGGTTTCCGACGCTTTCGAGACGATCGGCTGGGACGTGCTGTACCTCGGGGGGGATGTGCCGACCACCGACCTGATCCGGCAGATCGACGCCAGTCCCGTCGACGTGCTCGGTCTGTCGCTCGCGCTGCCCGCCCATCTGGTGGTCGCCCGCGAGACTGCGCAGCGCCTGCGGGCCGAACTCGGTAACCGCTGCCCGACAATCCTGATGGGTGGCCTCGCGACGCGCTTCGGCGAGCGCATCTGGAGGTCGCTCGCGGCCGACGGCTGGGCTGCCGATGCCCTGCAGATCGTCGAGCAGGGTGGGTCGTGAGGCGGCGCGGGCGCTTCGTTCGACGCTCATCGCGAGCACCGGGCGAGGTCAGCGTACGCGCAATGAGTGCCGCCTGACGCGCTCCCGACGTCCTCAGTGACGCTGCCGGCGCGCGCGGCAGAGGACACCCAGGCCGCCGGCGAACAGTACCCAGACGGGGGGCTCGGGTACTGCCGCGGTCGGCCCAAGGGAAACGCTGGAGAGGATGCCCGCTCCATCGACGTGCAGCGGATCGCTGAAATCCCAGTTCATGAGTTCGACGAAGCGTGCGCCGACGCCCTCGATGGCGAGTTCATAGAAGAGAAAAATCAAGCGTCGATCCGTTTCCGGCAATCATCCACAGGCTGCCGCCGTCGACCACGAAGCGGGACTGGGCGTGGCGTGGTGAGGAAAACGGATTGACGAACTCGTCGCTGTAGATGCTGATCTGCGAAGTCAGTCTGCCGAGGCCATGCAGGTAGGCCTGCACGCCAAGATCGCCAAAGGTGCCGACGCTGCCGACGGCGCTTCCGAACCCTCCGGCGATATTGGCGTTTATCGTGTGCAGTGCGGACTCTGGCGGGACGCTGACCGTGTCGACAGCGTGCGCGGTGGCTCCAGCCGGGCCGTTGTAGTCAAGCTGGACGCGCTGCAGGACGTATGCCGAGGCATTGCCCGCCAGCAGGAATGCGCCGCTGAACATGACGAGCAAGCGGGCAGGGGTGATCCTGTGCATGGGGTTCTCCTTTGTTGGGGGTCAGTCGAAAAGTCATGACGGGCAACTCGTGCGGTGCGTCAGCACGCCGTGCCGCGACAGTCTAGGAGAACGTGAAGGATGATTCCTGGCGCTCGGTGCACAGCCGCAGGGCGCTCAGTGCACGCCATCGGGACTTCCCGAAAACGACCTCGCCCGATTCGCGTCGCCGGACAAGTCCCGCGCCGGCGCCTGCCGGGCGCGGAATGCACTGCTGCCGCGAATGCCCGTCGGAGATCCTGGAAAATTGCGCTGGCGCCGGGCTGGTCGCCGTCTATCCGCGATGTACGGGCGTCATTGTCCTGTCCGGCATTCAGGCGCTTCTTGCTCGTCAGATATTCCGCGCGTGGCGTGGCTGAGATAGAGGAGTCGGATCATGTGGCGTTCCCTCGGCAGCAAGGCTGGGCAGGGTGGCTATCACTCAAGGCACGGGCGGCGTCAGCCGGGCCGGCTGAAGTCATTACCGATCCAGGCGTTGGCGCTGGCCGTGTTGAGTCTGAAACCCGCATCGACGCGTACTTCGGCCAGTTTCACGCCGTTACTGTCCTGCGCGCCCAACAGGGCATGCGGGTCATCTTCGTCGGCGACGATGTCGAGCGTGATGCTGATCGGTCCGGACGGCGTGGCCAGCGTGAGTTTCTTGTGGTGCTGCGCATACCACTGTTGCTCGTGGCGGCGCAGGACCTCGGCAGCGGTCTTGACCAGGGTGTTGAACGCCGGCGCGTCAAGCGGCTTGGGGTTCTTCTTGTCACGCCCCATCGTCCATGGGCCGACCAGCGCCGGCTCGGACTCGCCGTCCTTGATCATCTCGACGGCCCACCCGTCATCGTCCGGGTTCTTGATGACGCGTGCAGTCCAGCCCTTGTTGACCCACAGGCGCGGTTCGTTGACCACGGTGAGTGGATCGCTGTCGGCGTTCTGGTTGCTCGTATCCGATGTCATGCCGAATTCTACCCCTGCGTCCAGGCACTGCGTTGCGACAATGCAGGAGCGTGGATGGCGGTCAAGAACGGCGGACGCCTAGGGCTCACGTGCCTGACAGATTTCGGGGTGCCCGCCGCAGCAATTGTCGGTAAGGAAATCCACCAGGGCGTCGATTCTGTCCATCGCCGCATGACAACGCACGAAGCGTCCTTCCTGGGCCGTGCGGATCAGGCCGGCGTGCGTCAGGGTCTTCAGGTGGAACGACAGGGTCGGTGCCGGCAATTCGAGCTGTTCGGCAATCAGTCCGACGGTCAGGCCCGCAGGGGCGTTGTTGACCAGCAATCGGAAAATGGCGAGGCGGCTGTCCTGCGCCAGAGCAGCCAGGGCGGTGACGGCGTCGGTGTTGGTCATCCTTCCAACGATACCGAAATATTGCCGATCTGGCAAAGCGTTTGAGCCAGACCTGAAGATGTTCCATCCCTTTCAATGCCGCCTGGTCCGGAAGTGGGCCCGGGGCGCGAGGGAGGGGCGGGGCTGAAACGCGGCAAGGGCATCGCCGTGGCGATGCCCTTGCCGTGTGCTGCGTGGCGTTGCTTAGAAGCCGGCGCCCTTGATCGACTTCAGGCCCTTGTAGACGGCCTTGCTGCCGAGTTGCTCCTCGATGCGCAGCAACTGGTTGTACTTGCAGATGCGATCGGTGCGCGAGAGCGAACCGGTCTTGATCTGCCCGGCACCCGTGCCGACGGCCAGGTCGGCGATGAACGAGTCTTCGGTCTCGCCCGAGCGATGCGACGAGATGACGCCGTAGCCTGCCTTCTGTGCCATCTTGATGGCGTCGAGAGTTTCGGTGACGGTGCCGATCTGGTTGACCTTGATCAGGATCGCGTTGGCCGCCTGCATGTCGATGCCCTGCTTGAGGCGTGCCGGGTTGGTGACGAAGAAGTCGTCACCAACGATTTGCACCTTGTCACCGAGGGCCCTGGTCAGCTTGACGTAGCCTTCCCAGTCGCTCTGGTCGAGGCCGTCCTCGATCGACACGATGGGGTATTTGCCGCACCATTCGGAGTACTTGGCGATCATGTCGTCGTCGGTGAACAGTTTGTCCGGATTTGACTTCCAGAACTTGTAGCCTTCGCGGCCGCCTTCGTCATACAGTTCGGACGATGCGCAGTCGAGGGCGATGCTGATCTGCTTGCCGGGCTTGTAGCCGGCGGCCGTAATCGCCTGCATGATCACTTCGAGGGATTCGTCGTTGGTCAGGTTGGGGGCAAAGCCGCCTTCGTCGCCGACGGCGGTCACATGCCCGCCTTTCTTCAGAATGCCTTTCAGCGCGTGAAAGACTTCGGTGATCCAGCGCAGGCCCTCGGAGAAGGAGGGCGCACCGACCGGCATGATCATGAATTCCTGGAAGTCGATCAGGTTGTCGGCGTGCTTGCCCCCGTTGATGATATTGGCCATGGGTGTCGGCAAGGCGAAATCACGATTCTTGTGGATCTTGCCGATGTACTTCCAGAGTGGCAACTTGCTGACGTTGGCGCCGGCCAGGGTGATGGCCATCGATGCACCGAGAATGGCATTGGCGCCCAGGTTGGACTTGTTGGGCGTGCCATCGAGGGCAATCATCGCCTCGTCCAGTTCGCGCTGGTTGAGAGGATTCCTGCCTTTCAACAATTTGGCGATCTTGCCGTTCACGGCTTCAACCGCTTTCAGCACGCCTTTGCCGAGGTAAACCTTCTTGTTGCCGTCGCGTAGCTCGCAGGCTTCGAATTCACCGGTCGACGCACCAGACGGTACCGCGGCGCGGGCCAGGAAGCCATTGTCGAGAGTGAGGTCGACTTCAACGGTCGGGTTGCCGCGTGAGTCGAGGATTTGCCTGCCGACGACCTTGGTGATCTTGACGAATTCAGGGGTTTCTACAGGCGCAACAGGCGCAGCTTCCGCTTGTTCCGCTTGTTCGACTACTGCGCCCTCCTGGGCTTTTTCTGCTTTCTTGACTTTTTTGGCTTTTGCCATGGTGGAACTCCATAGGAGTGGTTCGGGGGAAAGTTCGGGGAAATTGCGTGCGAAAAGGCTCTTCCTGATCATACCGAAATCAGATCACAAGGCGCAATGCTTGGCGGCGAAATACCCGCAGCTTGCCGGGATCCGGCCGAACCCGAGCATGGTCGCCGCGAGGGCTGATCTTTCCGCCAGTGTCGGCAAAGGGTTTATCCTATGCCCGTGGTTGCGACGCCGTCAGGCCAACGACTGGTGCCGCCAGACTGTCAGACGAGTCGACGGTTATCGCCATTCCCGGTTGCCCGATCATCGACGCCATGAACACTTTTCCCGTGTCCAGATACGCTTGCCGTTGCGGGGAGATTCGTGATTCGACAACGCGCCCCCTCATTGACAGAATACTCAAGGCCAGGATTCGCCACTTGCCACGCCGGCATCCGATAAACTCATGCACAAGCTCCTTGCCATTGCCACCCTGCTGCTCACCGTCCCGGCTTCCGCCACGGTGCCCCGGATCGTGGCGCCGCAAGAGGTGCGCGAACTGCTGAGCGATTACCTGGAACTCGGCGAGGTCACCGACGCTCCGGCGCGGGCGGCTTTCGAGCGTCGGATGCAGCGTGAGGTGGCCAGGCTGCTGGCTACCGAGGGGTACTTCTCGCCCGTTGTCGTGCTTCACCAGCGCGGCGATGAACTGCTGCTGGAGGTCGATCCCGGGGCACGCTCGCGGATCGGCAACGTGCATCTCGAGATCACGGGTCCGCTCGATCCGGAGCGTCGCGAGGCGCTGTCAACGGCCTGGAGACTCAAAGCCGGGCAGCCCTTCCGGCAAGCCGATTGGGACGAGGCCAAGCAATCGTTTCTAGCCGACCTGCTGGCGGTGGACTACGCTGCCGCGCACTTGCAGGAGACTCTTGCCGAAGTCGATCCTGAAGCCCGGCGCGTCGACCTGCGGGTCGTCGCCGTCAGCGGGCCGCGCTACCGCTTCGGCGAAGTGCGCATCAGCGGCCTGCAGCGCTATTCTCCGGAACTCGTCGAACGTTTCAATCGCAGCGTCAAACCGGGCGAAGACTATCGCGAAGAGCGGTTGCTGGCCTTGCAGGCCGCCCTGCAGAGTACGCCGTACTTTTCTTCGGTGAATGTTTCTCTGGAACGGGGTGAGGCCGCTGACCCGCCTGCGAGCGTGGAAGATGAGCGGGTGACCGCGCCGGTGCGCGTGCTGCTGCGCGAGCGCGCACCGTATCAGGTCTCGCTGGGCGCCGGTTACAGCACCAATACCGGCGCGCGGGTCGAAGCCGAATACCGCAGCAGCGATCTCTTCGGCCGCGCCTGGGAACTCCAGACCGGCTTGCGCTTCGAGCAGGTGCGACAGACCGCCTATGCCGATGTCTTTTTCCCGCCGGACGCGGCGCACGGCCGCGACGGCGTCGGTACCGCGGTCGAGCACTCGGATATCGAGCGCCTGGAGATCAGGCGCTTTGCGGTCGGTGCGACACGTGTGCAGCAGCGCGGCAGCATCGAGGAGCGCCTGGGGCTGAACTGGCAGGAGGAAGCGCGGTCCCCGCAGGGGGCACCGTCGAGCACGGCGCGTGCGCTGACCGCGCAGGTCGGCTGGACCTGGCGGCGGGCCAGGGATCTGCTGGATCCGGCCGAAGGCGTGTCGCTGCAGTTGCAGTTGGGAGGCGGCAGCAAGCAACTGTTCTCCGACCAGAACTTCCTGCGGACCTACCTGCGCTACAGTCAGGGAATCCCGCTCAGCGCCAGCGACGCGCTGCTGTTTCGCGGTGAACTGGGGGCGACCCTGGCGCCTTCGTCGCAGGGCATTCCGCAGGATTTTCTCTTTCGTGCCGGCGGCAGCAACTCGGTGCGTGGCTACGCCTACCAGAGCCTCGGGGTCAAGGAAGGCTCGGCAATCGTCGGCGGCCGTTACCTGGCGACGATGAGTGCCGAATACACGCACTGGGTCAATGCGACCTGGGGTGCGGCGGCATTTGTCGACGCCGGTAACGCCGTCGATGATCGCCAGGCGCTGGATCTTGCCGTGGGCTACGGCCTGGGCGGACGCTGGAAAAGCCCGGCCGGGCCGCTGGGTATCGACCTCGCTTACGGCCAGCGCGAGGGCAAGGTGCGGCTGGATTTTTCCCTGGCGATCCCCTTTTGAACGGCCTCAGCGAGGAGATCCGGCGATGAGCGAGGAGACGACTGCGCCCGCGAACCCAGCTCCGCTACCGCCACCCCGGCGCTGGCGTTGGCTGGCGACTCTGGGCTGCGTGCTGGCCCTGTGCGGTGGCGTGGTGGGGTTGCTGGCCAGCGAGGGTGGCTTGCGTGTGGTATGTCGGGTCGTCGAACGGCTGGCTGGTGAACAACTCCGGATCGAGGCACCGGCCGGCGCGCTGAAGGGTTCCTTTTCGCTGCAGGCGGTGCATTGGCGCAGCGCGACACTGGATCTGCAGTTGCAGGAAGTGCAGTTGATCTGGCGGCCGGTCGATTTGTTGCGCGGTCGATTGGCGATCAGCCGCGTCAGCGTCGAGCGGCTGCGCATTTCGCATGTCGCCACCAGCGAACCGCTGCAACTGCCCGACAACCTGCAGTTGGCGTTCGCGGTCGACATCGAGCAACTGGTCGTCGCCCGCATCGAACTCGGCGAATATGCCCTCCCGGACGGCAAGGCGGCGGCGATTGCCGAGTCGGTCGAGGGGCAGCTGGCGAGCAACGGCGCGCTGCATCGGCTGTCCGGCTTGCGTGCGCGCGTCGCTGGCCTGAGTGTGGTCGGCGAGGCTTCCCTGGAAGCCTCGCGGCCGTTCGCGCTGACGGCGAAAGCCGGTGTCGAGGGCGAAGCGGCGGGACGCGCGCTGGTGTTCGATGCCGTCGCCGAAGGCCGGCTGGAGGAATTCATGGTGATCGGCAGCGCCAGGCCGCGCCAGCCGGGTGCGGCTGAAGCCTTTGCCGGCCAACTGCGGGCGTGGATGACGCCGTTCTCGTCACAGCCGGTCGGGGAGGCGCTGGTCACGCTTTCGGCGATCGACCCGGCGGTCTGGATCGAAGGAGCTCCGCAGGCCGTCCTCGATGTACAGGTCGAGCTGCAGCCGCGGGATGGTTCGCCGACCGGTCTGGGTGGACGGTTGACGATGCTCAATCGGCGTCCCGGATCTCTCGATCGACACGGTCTGCCGTTCGAATCGCTGCGGGCCGGCCTGAGTCTGGGCGGCGACGAGTTGCGCCTGGCCGATCTCGATGTGCGTCTGTTGGGCGGCGGACGCCTGCAAGGCAGCGGCACCGTTCGGGATGCCGAACTGGCGTTGCATCTGGCGGTGCGGTCGCTTGACGCGAGTGCGCTGCATGGCGGTCTGCGTCGCACGCGGCTTGCCGGGCCGCTGCGCGCGACGATCGGGTTGAACCGGCAGGTACTGGAAACCGAGTTGAGCGACCCGCAGTTCACGATCCAGGGCCGGCTGGCGATCGACCCCGCCACGGTGCTCGTCGAGAAGTTGCGCCTGGTCGCCGGCGACGCGCAGCTGGTCGCCAGTGGCCAGGTGGCGCAGGCGGGGAGCGGCAAGTTCGCCTTGCGGGGAGCGCTGCAGAATTTCGACCCCAGCCGTTTTGCAAAGCTGCCACCGGCGCGCCTCAATGCCGACTTCGACGCGCAGGGGAGCAGCCGGCCGCAGCTTGCTCTGGGTCTGCGTTTTGGCCTGCGCAACAGCCACCTGGGTACGGAAGCCCTGTCCGGCAGCGGTGAAATCGATCTTGCCGGGCAGCGCTTGCGCAAGGCCGATGTCGAATTGATCGCGGGCAACAATCGCCTGACGGCCAAGGGTGCCTTCGGCGCCGTCGGTGATCGGCTGACCTTGTCGATTACCGCGCCGAAGCTCGATCCACTCGGGATCGCGGGCGACATCAATGGTCAACTCGTTCTCGGTGGCAGTGCCAGCGCGCCCGAACTGAGCGCGGATCTGAAGTCGACGCGCCTGGCGTTTGCCGGCGTCGGGCAGATTCGCGGACTCAATCTCGTCGCGCAACTCGGTGACGGCAATCAGGGGGTGGTGTCGGGCAAGCTGCATCTGGCCGGTGTCGATCTGGCGTCAGGAAGTACGGTTCTGCGGGAACTGGCGCTCGACGCCGATGGCGTACGCAGCCGGCACCGTTTGCGTGGCCAGCTTGGCCTGTCGGGCAAACGCGAGCTGCAGTTGCTGCTGGAGGGTGGTCTGGCCGCGGCGGCTGCCGGTCTCAACTGGTCAGGGACGCTCCGGGAGTTCACGCTGTCCTCGGGGATCGACCGGAGTCAGCCCTTCCTGCGTCTGGCTGCGGCGGCGCCGTTGCAGGTCGGGACGGCGGCCTTGAATGCCGGCCCGGCCGACTTCCTCGGCGCCGGCTGGTCGCTGCACCTGGAGCGCGTGCGTTACCAGCAGCAGCGCTGGCAAAGCGTTGGCAGCCTGCACGCCTTGCCGGTGGTCGATACCCTCCGCGAATTCCCGGAATGGTTCGAGTCGTTTTCCGGCGCGGTGAAGGGCAATGGTGATTCACTGCGTGTCAACGGCGAGTGGGATATCGGCAGTGCCCCGGCCATCGCCACCTGGCCGCAGCGGAGTCGCCCGACGGGCCGCCTGCGCCTGTGGCGTGCGAGCGGCGATCTCTCGATCGGCGCGTTGCCTTTGGGCCTGGAAGAGGGCACCTTCAACCTGCTGGCCGTGGATGGACGCCTCGCCGGTCAGTTCAAGTTGCGCGGCAAACGGCTCGGCGAACTGGCCGGCGAGCTGGATGCCGCCAGTTCCGCTGCTGCCGTCCTCGACCGAGTCGCTCCCTGGCATGGCCAGCTCCGGGTGAGTGCTCCGGATCTGGCCTGGGCCGGTCCGCTGCTCGGCGAGGGTTGGCAACTCGGCGGGCGGCTGGCCGGTGCGATGCGGATCGAAGGAACGCCGGCACAGCCACGCCTCAGTGGAGAATGGCGTGGCGACGACCTGGCGCTGCGTGTTCTGGACCAGGCGATGCGTCTCGAAAAAGGAAAGCTGCTCGTTGAATTGAGTGGTGAAGCCGACGGTGACGTTCGCCTGGTCCTGAAACAGTTGAGCTTCGACAGTCTGCTGCAGCCGTTGCCGCGCGCGCTGTTGCTTGATCCGGGCATCGATGCCGGCACCCTGACCGGCAAACCGGGGCGGGTCGAGGCGACCGGCGAACTGCGTGCCGGACATTCGGAGGGCGTGCTGACCTTGCGCGCTGAACGTCTGGGCGTGATGCAACGGCCGGATCAGTGGGTTCTGGTTTCCGGTGATGCGCAGTTCAGACTGGGTGAGCGGGTGCTCGATGTGTTGGGGCGTTTCCGGCTGGACGCGGGCTACTGGGAACTGGCCAGGAGCGGTACGCCGCAGCTTTCTGAGGACGTGCTGATCAAGCGCCAGAGCATGGCACCGGCGAAGGTTCCGGCACCGGTGCGGCTGTTGTCGCTCGACCTCGACGCGGAACTCGGCCGCCATTTCCACTTTCGCGGGGCAGGCGTCGAGAGTCGTCTGGTGGGGGCGGTGAACCTTCGCTCCGCAGGCAGTGGATTGCCGCGGGCGACCGGTACGATTCGTACGCAGGAGGGTCGTTTCGATGCCTATGGCCAGAAACTCGAAATCGAGCGCGGCATTCTCAACTTCCAGGGGCTGATCGATAACCCCGGCCTCAATATCCGTGCCGTGCGCGGCAACCTGCCGGTCGAGGCTGGCGTCGAGGTCACCGGTACGGCCCGGCGGCCAGTCGTACGGCTGGTTTCCGACCCCGAAGTGCCGGACGCCGAGAAGCTGTCCTGGCTGGTGCTCGGGCACGCGCCGGATCAGCAGCGCGGGCAGGATTCCGCGGTGCTGCTGGCCGCCGCGCAGACGATCCTCGGCGGGCAGGACGGTGGGCCCCTGAAGGCGGTGCAGCGTGGCCTGGGTATCGACGAGTTCGGCATCAGCAGCGGCCGGCTAGATGGATCCGGCCAGCGACAGACCAGTCGCATCGCCAGTACCACGGGTTTCGGCCCCAGTGACTCGACGACCGGCCAGATCGTCAGCGTTGGCAAGCGGCTGTCGTCGAACATGCTAATCAGCTACGATCAGTCGCTGACCACGGCCGGGAGTATCGTCAAGCTGACCGTCAACCTCAGCCGTAATCTCTCTCTGGTGGGTCGCGCCGGCTCGGATACCGGGCTCGACCTGCTCTGGAATTACCGCTTCGGGCGCTAGCTCGTGGCTCCCTCGAAGGGCTTCAGTGCAGAGCCGAAAAAGGGTTTGAAAGAGGATGGGCTGTGCCGCGGATCATGACCGCCTGGCGAGTTCCATGCGCCGACCGGCACCGGCTGCCGCTCGTCGCAGCCGGTCGGCGACGGCCGCCCAGGCTGGCGTCGTCGGAATCTCCTCGACCAGGATCAGGTCCGCGGCGGCGTGGTCGAGGTCGCGGAGCGCCGCGTAAAGCGTGCGCGCGTAGCCGCGGGGATCGCTCGGCAAGCGGCGCAGGGCCAGTGCCGCGCCGTCGTCGGGAAGTTCGTTGCGACAGAGAACGGCACAGCGTTGCCCGCTGCAGCGCAGGCGCTCGATGGCTTCGGTCAGCCGCTCCGGGGTTACCAGCCGCAATGGCGTCGTCGGCGCATAGTGGGCCGCCAGCGAGCCGGAGACGCGCGGCGTGCCGTCGTCGCCCGGGTGACCGACGATCTCCGGCAATACGCCGATGACCATCCGGATCTGTTCGGGGGTGACGCGGCCGGGGCGCAGCAGACGCGGCGGCAGGCCTGCGGCGGGTGTCAGGTCGAGAATCGTCGACTCGATCCCCACCGGACAGCGCCCGCCATCGAGGATCAGGCCGACGGCGTCGCCGAGTTCGTCGCGCACATGCGTGGCTTCGGTCGGGCTGATCCGGCCGAAGCGATTCGCCGATGGGGCGGCGATGCCGGACATGCCGTCGACCCCGCCACCGGCCCGCGCATAGGCTCGCAGCAAGGCCAGTGCCAGCGGGTGTGCGGGAACGCGCAGGCCGACGCTGTCCTGCCCGCCGGTGATGGCCGACGATACGGCCGGCGCGCGTTTCAGAATCAGGGTCAGCGGGCCGGGCCAGAATGCCTCGGCCAGTTCCCAGGCCACTGCCGGGATCTCGCGCGCCCAGCGGTCGAGATAGCCATCAGCCGGCAGATGCACGATCAGCGGATGATCGGCGGGCCGCCCCTTGGCCGCGAAGATTCGGCCGACGGCTGTCGGGTTGGCCGCGTCAGCCCCGAGGCCATAGACTGTCTCGGTCGGAAAGGCAACCAGTTCGCCGGCTTGCAGCAGCGCGACGGCGCGGTCGATCTCGGGGACGTTAGCCGGCATCGACGATCCCAATCAGGGCGCGCGCCGCCATGGCCAGTTCGCGGGCCTGTTCCGGATCGTCATCGAGCACTGTGAAGTGCCCCATCTTGCGGCCCGGCCGGGCGTGATGCTTGCCGTAGAGATGCAGTTTGAGCGTCGGAAAGGCGTACAGCCTGGACCAGTCCGGCTCGCGGTAGCGCTGCCCGGCGGTGCCGGTTTCGTACCACAGGTCGCCGAGCAGGTTGACCATCGCCGCGGCCGAATGTGCGCCGGCTTCGCCGAGCGGCAGGCCGCACAAGGCCCGGACCTGCTGTTCGTACTGGCTGGTGACGCAGGCGTCGAGGGTGTAATGGCCGCTGTTGTGCGGGCGTGGCGCCATTTCGTTGATCAGCAGTTGGCCGTGCACGACGAAGAACTCGACGGCCAGCGTGCCGACGTAGTCCAGGCGCTCGGCGATCGTTCCGGCCAGTTCAGCGGCCCTGGCGCGCAGTGCGTCGGCCGCGCGCGCCGGGACCACCGAGACGTCGAGAATGCCCCTGCGGTGACTGTTCTCGGCAACCGGGAAGGTGCTGATGACGCCCGCCTCGTCGCGTGCCAGCACCACCGAAATCTCGCATTCGAGGTCAAGCTTCTGTTCGAGAACGCAGCTCTCGCCCTTGAAGTGCTGGAAAGCGGCAAGCGCTTCGTCACGGTTGCCCACCACTGCCTGGCCCTTGCCGTCGTAGCCCAAGCGGGCGACCTTCAGGATGCCGGGGAAAAGCCCGGGCCCGGCCTGGCGCAGGTCCTGCTCGTCGTGCGCGACGGTGAAGGCGGCATGCGGCAGGGCGTTGTCGCGCAGGAAGTTCTTTTCAGCGATGCGATTCTGGCAGACGCTGACCGCCGCCGCCGACGGGCGCACGACAACGAACTTGTCGAGATAGTCGAGCGTGCCCGCGGGGACGTTCTCGAACTCGGTGCTGATCGCCGCGCAGCCCTGCGCCAGTTCGTCCAGCGCCGCATAATCGTCATAGGCGGCCAGCAAGTGGCGATCGGCGATCAGGGCGGCCGGGCTGTGCGGATCCGGGTCCAGTACCCAGACCGGATAACCCATTTCGTGCGCGGCGGCGACGAAGAAGCGGCCCAGCTGGCCGCCGCCGAGCATGCCGAGAGTTGCCGGTGGAAGAATCATCTGGCCGACCCGCGAGTGTCGCGTCGGCGACTCCGCAAAGCCGCTCACACCTCCGGCAGCTTCATGGCCATCACTTTTTCGGCCTGTGCCCGGCGGAAGTCACCGAGGCGCTGCGCCAGTTCCGGATCGCCGGTGGCCAGCATGGCGACAGCAAACAGGGCGGCATTCGCGGCGCCGGCTTCGCCGATGGCGAAAGTGGCGACAGGGATCCCTTTCGGCATCTGCACGATCGACAGCAGCGAATCCTGACCGGACAGCGCCTTCGACTGCACCGGCACCCCGAGTACCGGCAGCGTGGTCTTGGCGGCCAGCATTCCCGGCAGATGTGCGGCGCCGCCGGCGCCGGCGATGATTGCTTTCAGGCCGCGCTCGCCAGCCGCCGCAGCGTACTCGAAAAGCAGATCCGGCGTGCGATGCGCCGATACGACGCGCGCTTCGAAAGGCACGCCGAACTCCTTGAGCATCACCGCGGCCGCCTGCATCGTCGGCCAGTCGGAGTCGGAACCCATGACCACGCCGACCAGCGGATCACGTTGCGGCATCAGCGGGCCTCTCTTTCGGCAGCTTCGAGCGTGTTGGCGAGCAGCATGGTGATGGTCATCGGGCCGACACCGCCGGGAACCGGCGTGATTGCCGAGGCGATTGCGCTGACCGGCCCGAAATCGACGTCGCCACACAGTTTTCCGTCCGGCAGCCGGTTGATGCCGACGTCGATGACGACCGCACCCGGTTTGACCATGTCGGCGGTGACGAACCGCGCCTTGCCGAGCGCTGCCACCAGGACGTCGGCACGCCGGGTGTGGAAGGCCAGGTCGCGCGTCTGCGAGTGGCAGACCGTCACCGTCGCGCTGGCCTGCATCAGCAGCATCGCCATTGGTTTGCCGACGATGTTCGAGCGTCCGAGGACGACGGCTTCCTTGCCTTTCAGATCGATTCCGGCGTCGGCAAGGAACTGCATGATCCCGTAAGGGGTGCACGGAATGAAGCGCGGGTGGCCCTGCATCAGCGCCCCGACGTTTTCGGCGTGAAAACCGTCGACGTCCTTCTCGGGGGAAATGGCCTTGAGCACCGCGTCGACGTCGAAGTGCTTCGGCAGCGGCAACTGCACCAGAATGCCGTGGATGCGTGGATCGGCATTGAGCTCGGCGATTTTCGCGAGTACCACGCGCGCTTCGACATCCGGCGCGTAGGTCAGCTTCTCGGAGTGGAAACCGGCCTGCACACAGGCATTGACCTTGTTGCGCACATAGACCTGCGAAGCGGCGTCTTCGCCGACCAGGATCACCGCCAGTCCGGGGCGGTTGCCGCGCGTCGCCAGCGCTTCGGCGCGCTTCTTGAAGTCGGCGCGCAGCGTCTGCGCCAGCGCGTTGCCGTCGAGGATTCTTGCCGTCATTTTGCGTTTCCCTGGGGTGGCCGGAAGCAGAAGGGTGCCATGCCCAGGTTCGGTGCACCGTCCGAATTGCGCATGGATCAAGCATGGATCAAGCATGGATCAATCAAGGGCGCGATTCTAGCGCAAATCCGCGCGTCTCGGCGGCAGCCCTCGCCGCGGGTCTGGCGACCAAACGCCCCCGGCTCTTTTGGAAAGCGCGCCTTGACACACGGAACATATTTGTTGTAGGCCTACACCTTTCAACATAGACTGAAGTATAGACACAGGCCACTCCCCCCGGCCGCGATTTCCCGGGTGGGGCGGGCTGACCAAGAGGACAAAGGCATGTCCCGACACGGGTCGATGCAGGGTGATATGGGCTCAGCACTGCAAACGCTGATCCTGTCCGGGGAAAGGCATCACGAATTGACCGGACTTCGGGTCGTAGGCGCCGCGCACGGGAAGTCCGATAAATTGCATCCGCAGCCGCTGGGCGAAAAGCCCTGCCGTAATCATGCCGCCCTTTCGCCAAGGTGCGATGGCCATCAGCGGAAAGGACTTCCCCAACTGCAGGGCGAGCAATTGAGTCAAGGCATAGGCCGTGGAGCGAATCTGCATCCACAGTTCCAGCGCGGTCTTCGACTGTTGCCACAGATTGGCCACTCCCCACCAGCGCTTCAGGTTGTGGAACAAGGGCTCGATCCCCCAGCGCTCGGCGTAGATCTCCACGACCTGTTGGGCCGAGAGGTCGGTCTCGGTCGCCAGAATCAGGCGCGGACGCGACCAGGTGTGGTCGGGCAAGACCATCTCGCACCACACCGCCCGTACCGGGAGCCCCCTCAGGAATCGTGCCACGGCGAGGACCGAGCGTACCCGGACCGGCTGCACCTTGCCGTACAGCATCAGCTCTCTCTCCTGCACCGGCAGAGTTTCGAGCATCACGGCATCGATCCGGAGGCCGTACTTGCGCTTCCGTCCTCGGCGTTTCGGCTCCGGTTCCGGCGGAAGAAACAAGGCCGTATCGCGGCGCACCTGCCCGACGATCCGGACCTGCTGCTCGACCAGGGGCAGAATCAGACTGCGGCGCATGAACCAGGCATCGATCAGCAAGCGCACCCCTTTGACCTGCCCGCGGATCGAGTCCATCAATTGCCGTGCCACCCAGAGCTTGCCGCGCTGCCCCGATTCTTCGAGCAGCCAGGAGCGAATCGGCACGGTCAGCGCCGAACCCAGCCGGACGCGCACGACCAAGGCCAGCGTGACCCAGCACTGGCTGTTCAAAAACGTCGGCCGATTGGCCTTGTGGCTGTGATCGTGCTTGATGCTGATCCCCGGCCCGAACTTCGCGCAGCGCGGAACCAACGTATCGTCGAGGATCAGGGTCACCCGTTCGGCCGGGTACACCGTCAGCACCAGCTGCAGCAGACGCAGCGACAGTTCGGTGACCGGCACCTGTGCACGCTCGATGAGCTTGTAGTAGGTCGTCCAGTGCGCCTCTCGGCGAATCGCCCCGATGGCCCGCGTGACCCAGCCTTCCGGGTTGAGCATACAGCCGATCAGCAATTCGACGAAGGTCCGACGAGAACGCTGAGGCACGGCCACAAGGAGAAAGGAAATCCATTCCTAGCAGCCTGTCGGACTTGGAGTAGGGGAAACCGCCAGATTTCACGATGCGGAATGAGCGGGCGGCATTTCGTCGTTTTTCCGGCCTTTTGTACGGTTTCCCCTCGTTTTTCCCTACTGCGGGCGCAATTTGGCCATCCGCTTCAAGTTCCACGCCAGGCAGACCAGCGTCCACTCCCCCGTGACGTTCCTCAAGCCGCGCAGCGAGAACTGGCGAAAGCCCATGACCGATTTG
>JAKOZI010000033.1 GCA_029780075.1 Pseudomonadota bacterium | reverse complement strand
GCAGTTCTTCACGCGCCTCGCTATTGCGATAGAAGACCAGATCCGGTTGGCCCACCAGCGATCCTGCCGCCCAGCCAAAAAGCTCCTCTGCACGCGGATTGCAGCGGTAGACTCGGCGACTGCGCATGCATACCACGGCGATCCCCGAATGGTCGAGGATCGCCTTGTATTCGAGCATTTGCTGTTCCAGTGAACCTGAATCCCTCATCGCGACGAGCTATTACTCCTTCCGGCGATGCCAATCTGACGCCGTTGTTGGGTCCTGAGTGTCGTACGCGGCGATGGTTGTCACCGGCAATGGCAGCGCGTCAAATCCACCCCGCCAGACCCTCACCAATGAAGCGTCGCGCGCCGGCAGGATGGCGGGTTGCCCGGCATCGTCACCGGCACAACGACCTCAACCCCAAGCTCCTGCTCACCAGACGGAGGTTTGCTGGTAAGCGGTCACAAATGCGCGGTCGTGGCAGCCCTGGATGCTCCGAGAATTGGCTTGTGGAGTCCACAAGCGCTGCATCTGGCGCGGCAGGTCAAGAACCGACGCCACCCGCACATCGACCCAGGCAGGTTGACGCGTGGCGGTACTCACCCACACCGTCTTCATCCCCAACTGCTTGGCGGTCCACAGGTTGGACAACGCGTCTTCAACCATGATGCAGCGATGTGCCGAAATGCTTTCGCTACGCAGCAGGAAACGAAAGCCGCCAACTGCCGGCTTGGGTTGAAAGCGAATGCGTTCGATCGAATAGACCGCATCGAAGCAGGCACTGATGCCGGCCAGTCCGAGCACCTTTTGACTATAACACAGGGGTGCGTTCGAGAAGACCAGCTTGCGCCCCGGCAGGCGACGCAACATGGCTCTCAGCCCACGCTCAAGGACCAGCATGTGCTTGAGATCGGGGAACTGGTGAGTGTGCCACAGGAAGTGCCGGGCATCGGTACCGTGATGACGCATCATGCCCAGCAGGGTTGCACCGTAGCGCTGCCAGTAGACTTGCCGGATACGCGTCGCCTCGTCTTCCTCAATACCGAGATGGTCGCGGATGTACTCGACCATCGAGCGATTGATGTGCGGAAAGATGTGCGGACCAGCGTCGTGCAGCGTATTGTCGAGGTCAAAAAGCCAGACCGGTGACGCGGCTTTCAGCACTACCAGGCGATCAGTGCGACTTGATCATCGTGCCGACCCCGTGGTCGGTCAGGATTTCCAGCAACAGCGCGTGCTCGACACGACCATCGATGATATGCACACTCTTGACGCCGTTGCGCGCGGCATCGAGCGCCGAACTGATCTTTGGCAGCATGCCGCCGGACAGGGTCCCGTTGGCGACCATGTCATCAATCTGTTTGGGGGTCATCCCGGTGATCAGCGAACCCGCTTCGTCGAGGACGCCGGGCGTATTGGTCAGCAGGACCAGCTTCTCGGCCTTGAGAATTTCGGCAATCTTGCCGGCCACCACGTCGGCGTTGATATTGTAGGTTTCACCGCCCTTGCCGACACCGATCGGCGCCACCACCGGGATAAAGCCGCCAGCCTCCAGATGCCCGATCAATGACGGGTCGATCTGCATGATGTCACCCACCTGGCCAACGTCGATCAGGTCATCGCTGTCATCCTGGTTGGCCAACAGCAGTTTCTTGGCGCGAATAAAGCTGCCGTCCTTCCCGGTCAGGCCGACCGCCTTGCCACCGGCCTGGTTGATCAGGTTGACCACATCCTTGTTCACCTGACCACCCAGCACCATCTCGACGATTTCCATCGTTTCCGCATCGGTAACGCGCATTCCCTGCACGAACCGCCCTTTCTTGCCGACCCGTTTGAGCAGATGTTCGATTTGCGGCCCACCGCCGTGGACCACCACCACGTTCATCCCGACCAGTTTCAGGAGCACGACGTCACGCGCGAAGCACTGCTTGAGATTCTCGTCGGTCATGGCATTGCCGCCATACTTGACGACGATGGTCTTGCCGTGAAACCGTTTGATGTACGGGAGTGCCTCGGCGAGAATGGCGGCAGCATTGGCGGGGGTGATCGAACGATCAGTCATGGCGGCAGTCCTGATAGTGACCGGCGGATTCTACTCGGCGCGGCTGGAAATACAAAGGCGGCTCGCCGCGCAAATCAATCAGGTTGCCGCCAAAGTACCCGCCAGCCCCCTCGACTGGAGTGACCATGAGCCTTGCACCGCTGCTTGACGGAAGCGTTGGCGGGATCTACCGCGGTCGCTTTGCGCCCTCACCGACCGGCCCACTCCACTTCGGTTCGCTGGTGACGGCAGTCGGCAGTTACCTTGATGCCCGAGCCAATGCCGGCGAATGGCTCTTGCGCATCGAGGACGTCGACCAGCCACGGACACTGCCGGGCGCCGCCGACGCGATCCTGCGGACCCTCGAAGCCTTTGGCTTTGAATGGGATGGCCAGGTCCTGTTCCAGAGCCGGCGGCTGGGCCACTATCATGCGGCATTGAACCGACTGCAACTCAGCGGCGAGACTTATCCCTGCACCTGCTCCCGACGCGAGATCGCCATGTGCTCACCCTCGCCGTCAGTGGACGGCGGGCTGGTGTACCCCGGCATCTGCCGCGACGGTCAGGCCACCGGGCGAGCGACACGCGCCTGGCGGATGCGCGTTCCGGATGAGGTCATCGCCGTTGCCGATCGCGTGCAGGGAACTGTGCAGCAGAACCTTGAACGTGCTGTAGGGGATTTCGTCCTGATGCGCGCGGATGGTCAGTTCGCGTACCAGTTGGCGGTGGTCGTCGACGACGCAGCGCAGGGCATCAACGTCATCGTCCGTGGCGCCGACCTGCTCGACTCGACGCCACGCCAGGTGTGGTTGCTGCAACGACTGGGACTGCCGACACCGGCTTACGCCCACCTGCCGGTGGTCAACAATGCCACTGGCGAAAAACTCTCCAAGCAGACGCACGCAGCGGCCGTGCTCCCCTCGGGTGGCAGTGCGCTACTCTCGGCAGCAGTACACTTTCTGGGCCACCCGGTGCCAGGCGAGATGGTTGGCGCACCGCTCCCCGAGTTCTGGGACTGGGCGATTGCCAACTGGTCCATCGAACGCGTTCCACCACTGCGCGGTGTCTTTCCTGGTCGACGATAATGCTTTTCCATGGCCTCGCGCTTACCACCTGCCTGGCCGTAGTCCTGGCTTCGACGCGCCCATGCAGAAATCATTGCTGGCGTAGCCTCAACGCTTGCCGCCGTAACCGGTAATGCCCACGAGCGTGCGGACCAGATTGTAGCTACCCCAGCGCAGCAGGCGGGAATGCCAGGGCAGCCGCTTCCAGCTATCGACCGGCAACTCGTGGGCGCCATTGCGCATCGCCTGGCGAAGACTGTGCCGCAGTTCGCTGGCGAACTTCTCGTCGCGCACGACCACATTGGCTTCCCTGGCCAGCAGCAGGCTGAAGGGATCGATGTTCGACGAGCCGACAGTCGCCCAGTGGCGATCGATGACCGCGACTTTGGCGTGCAGGAAGCTGCGCTGATACTCGAAAATGCGGATCCCGGAACCCAGCAGTTTGCCGTAGAGTGCCTGTGTGGCGTAATGCAGCAAACGGTATTCCACACGCCCCTGCAACACGATGACCACCTGCACACCACGTTTCACGGCATCCTGCAGGGCGCGCCGGAAGCGCCGGCCCGGCAGGAAGTAGGCGTTGGCCAGAATGATGTCGTCCTCAGCGGCGGCAATGGCCTGCAGGTACGCCTCCTCGATGTCGCGCCGGTGACGGATATTGTCGCGCACCAGGAAAGCCGCCGTTTGGTGCCCGCGCGGCTCAGGTTCCTTGTACGAGGTTCTGCTCAGGCGGTAGCGGCGATTGAGTTTTGCCCACAGGACCAACTCCCACAAGCGGTGCAACGCCAACTGGATCGGCGCCAGCAACGGCCCTTCGACGCGCACCGCGTAGTCGTAGCGCGGCGGCAGGTGATGCGGGGAGTTCAGATCGTCAATGACATTAATGCCACCGACGAAAGCAATTTCGCCATCGATCACCACCAGCTTGCGGTGCAAACGCCGGAGACGATGGCGACGCAAATGAAAACGGGCGATCTCGGGTCGGTAGATCATGGCCTGAACTCCGGCCGCCACCAGTCCAGGTTGCAACCGATCGGCAAACTCGCGGGCACCGAAACCGTCGACCAGGACGCGAACCGTGACGCCGCGGCGCGCGGCATTGGCCATCGCTGCGGCGACGGCACGGCCCGTGGCATCGTCCTCGAAGATGTAACTCTCAAGATGGACGTGTCGCCTCGCCTCGTTGATCGCCGTGATCAGCGCCGGAAAATACTCCGCGCCACTGTTCAGCAGCGTCAGCCGGTTACCAGAAAGGAACCTGGCAACCATCACTTCGCCACGCCGGCAGGCAGCCAGATCTCGACTGCCATCGATACGGGACCGCTACGCCTGCGATACCCTCTCAGTTGCGCTCTGGCTGGCGAACAGCGTTCCGCCCGGGATATTGGAGAAGGTGCTGAAACCTGACGAGGCATCGTCCGGGCCCCCTGCCACGAGAATCCCCTGCGTTTCAGCCTGGTTACTCGCTGTCCCGGACTCTCGCGGCGCAGAACCCTGACGTTACTGCTGGTTGACAAACACCACCTGCGCCGGCATCGGTGCCGGGAAGCCCGCCGCTCCGAGTGCTTCACGAATGGTCCGGTTGGTGTCGAAATAAACCTGCCAGTAGTGATCGTTGTGGCAGTAGGGACGTACGGCAAGCACCGGCCCGACAAGATTGAATTCGAGAATCTCGACCTCCACCGGCGGGGTCGCCAGCACGTTCGGAACGAGCCCGATTTTCTCCTTGAGCAGTGCCATTGCCGCCGCGTGGTCGGCTGCGCCGGACAACTGGGCCTTCAGTTCGACGCGCCGGTAGGCATTGATCGAGAAGTTCTGGATGGTGTCCGAGAAGATCTTGTTGTTGCCGACCAGGGTAAGCACGTTGTCGGGCGTGTTGATCGCCGTGGTAAACAGACCCACCTCCTTGACGGTGCCCGTAATGCCGGCAACCGAGACGAAATCGCCAACCTTCATCGGCCGCAGGATGATCAGGAACACCCCGCCGGCAAAGTTGGCCAGCAACCCGGACCAGGCCATGCCGATGGCCACACCGGCGGCGGCAAAGAGTGCGGCAAAGGTGGTGGTCTGGATTCCGAAATAGCCCAGGATGCCGATCACCAGCAGGATGTTCAGGGTGACATTGATGACCGTGCCCAGGTAACGCATCAACGTGGCATCGACCTTCTGACGCTCCAGCGTGCCCTGGACGATGCGGCCAACCTGATGAATCAGCCAGCGACCGATGACCCAGAAGGCAATTGCCGCAAGTACCTTGACGCCCAATTCCGAGCCGTATTGCAAAGCCATGTCCTGCCAGCGCGTCACGTCCTGTGCATTCATGTGTTTCTCCAGTGGTTTATTGAGGGTGGGAGCAGTTTCCCATTGTGCTGTGGGCAGCGCAAGCCCTTGCTGCCGGCAGCGGAACAGGAATCAGGCGAAGGGAGCGACGCCAGTCAGCCAGGCATGCGCAAACCAGGCGAAGGCATTCCACGCGGTGAGACCGACAACCAGGACCCAGACGTCGCCTGACAACCGCGCCTCGACAGGTGGACTCGGACTGCGGCCGCGGTCGCGCCGACGCGCGGCGGCAAAATCGGCGACCGACCAGCATAGAAAGGCACCAAACAGCAGCACGTCCGCCAGATTGCCGTTCGTCAACAGGTGCGCGCCAGCCCAGACGGCCGTGCCGGCGACCATCGGATGCCCGACCATTCGCCTGATGCGGTTGCCGGGCACATACGCCGCGGCCACCAGCACGAAAGCCGGAAGCGTCAGCAGCGCAGCCAGATGGCGTGTCCATACGGGCGGCAGCCACAACACCACCGGATCGGATCGGCTCTCTCCATAGCCCCAGACGAGCAGCGCGAAACCGAGCAACGAAGCCAGCGAAAAGACCGCCTTCCAGCGTTGCTCACCGAGTCTCTCGACCTGCCAGGTACGCCAGTTCTCGGCGAAGATTCGCGTCGAATGGGTACCGAAGAAGATGACCAGACCAAGCAGCAATAACCTCATGAGCGTTCCCCGCAAACCAGACACGTGCAAGAATAGCGCGCGACAGACCTGCGGAGAAGCCCCGGCTTCACCGGCGAGCACCGGACGGTCCTGCTCACCGCGCACGCGCGTCCTTGATCCACGTCAAGGCCATCCTCCCTGGCCTGGCTTCTAATGGGCTGCTTTCTTTCGGGGATGGCACGATGTTTCGGATCTCGCAGTACATGCAGGAACTCACGACCCCCAGACCACCCGGCCCGAAAGTAAACCCGCCAGCGCCGGTGGTGATCTGGAACCTGATCCGCCGCTGCAATCTGACCTGCAAGCATTGCTACTCAATTTCCACCGACAAGGACTTCCCCGGTGAACTGACCACCGACGAAATCCTTGCCGTGATGGACGATCTCAAAGCCTTTCGCGTCCCGGTCCTGATCCTCTCCGGCGGTGAACCTCTGCTACGGCGCGACATCTTCAGCGTCGCCAGTCACGCCAAGGCGATGGGCTTTTACGTCGGCCTGTCATCGAACGGCACGCTGATCGACGCCGCCACAATCGACCGCATCGCCGCATGCGATTTCGACTACGTCGGCGTTTCACTCGATGGCATCGGTGCAACCCACGACAGATTTCGCCAGATGCCGGGGGCGTTCGACGCCTCGCTGCGCGGCATCCGCCTCTGCCGCGACCTCGGACTGAAAATCGGGGTTCGCTTCACGATGACGCAGGAAAATGCCCACGACCTGCCACGCCTGCTCGAACTGGTCGAGGACGAAGGGATCGACCGCTTCTATTTCTCGCACCTCAACTATGCCGGGCGCGGCAACAACAACCGCAAGGATGACGCACAGCACCGACTGACGCGCTGGGCGATGGATCTGCTCTTCGATAGCTGCTTGCACTACCAGCAGCGCGGTCTGCGCAAGGAGTTCACCAGCGGCAACAACGATGCCGACGGCGTCTACTTTCTGCACTGGGTACAGAAGCGATTCCCCGCCCAGGCATCCAACATCCACGCTCGCCTGCTTCAGTGGGGTGGCAATTCATCGGGAGTCAACGTGGCCAATATCGACAATCTCGGCAACGTCCACCCCGATACCATGTGGTGGCACTACAGTCTCGGCAACGTGCGTCAGCGTCCATTTTCGGAAATCTGGATGGATCTATCCGACCCGCTACTGGCCGGCCTGAAGCAGTTTCCACGCCGCGTTTCAGGACGCTGTGGGGAATGCCGGTACTTCGGAATCTGTAACGGCAATACCCGCGTGCGTGCCCAGCAACTGACCGGCGACGCCTGGGCAGAAGACCCCGGCTGCTACCTCGACGACGAGGAAATCGGCGTCGCCCCCGGTCGCGAGCGCCTGCGGGTGACACCGCACATCAAACTGCGGAGGGTCTGATGAACTGGCGCTCTGGCCTTGCTGTCGTCGGCCTGGCGGCCGGTCTTGCCGCCGGGTCATCCCTGGCCAGCGCAGACGACGCGCCGGCGCTTTACCGGGAACACTGCGCCGCCTGCCACGGTGAAGCCCGGCTTGGAGGCATCGGCCCGGCGCTGCTGCCCGAGAGTCTCGAACGCCTGCGGCAGTCCGAAGCGCTGAAAGTGATCCGTGCCGGGCGTGTCGCGACGCAGATGCCGGCCTTCGGCGATAAACTCGGCACCGACGAAGCGCAGCAACTGGTGGAATGGATCTACCGCCCGGTAACGCCGCCCCCCGTATGGGGGGAAACCGAGATCCGCGGCTCGCGGATCTTCGATGCCGACGCCGCGAAGCAACCGGCACAACCGGGACCCGCGCTGAAAGGTGCCGACCCGCTCAACCTGTTCATCGTCGTCGAAACCGGCGACCATCATGTGTCGGTCCTCGACGGCGACAGCTTCGAGCGACTGCATCGCTTTCCCAGTCGCTATGCGCTGCATGGCGGACCAAAATTCTCACCGGACGGTCGCTTCGTTTACTTCGCCTCCCGCGACGGCTGGATCAGCAAATTCGACATCTACAACCTGGTCGTCGTCGCCGAGATCCGCGCCGGCCTCAATACGCGCAACACCGCGGTATCGAGCGATGGCAAGTGGGTGATGGTCGCCAACACCCTGCCGCATGATCTGGTGGTACTCGATGCCGCCGACCTCTCTCTGGTGAAGATCATCCCGACGATGAATGCCGCCGGTAACCAGAGTTCGCGCGTTTCGGCGGTCTATGATGCCGCGCCACGCAGGAGTTTCGTGGCCGCGCTGAAGGATGTGCCGGAGGTCTGGGAAATCAGTTATGACCCCGAAGCCGAACCGATTGCCGAGGGGCTCGTACATGACTATCAATACAGGGAAGGTCATTTCAAGCCGGCAATGTTCTCCCCGCGCCGGACGCAACTCGAGGACTGTCTCGATGACTTCTTCTTCACCCAGAGTTACGACACGATTCTCGGCTCTTCGCGATCGGCAACCCGGGGACAGGTGGTCCTCCTGGACGTCCGCCGCAAGGTTGCTGACCTGGATCTGCCGGGGATGCCGCACCTGGGCTCCGGAATCACCTGGAAGTGGCGTGACCGCTCGGGCAGCGAGCGGACCGTGATGGCTTCACCCAATCTCAATGCGGGCGTGGTCACCGTGATCGACCTTGGCACCTACCAGACCATCAAGCAGATCAAGACCCTTGGACCCGGGTTCTTTCTGCGCAGCCACGAAAACAGCCGTTATGCCTTCACCGATTCCATGATGAGCAAGGAACACCAGAACGCTCTGCAGGTCATCGACAAGCAGACACTCGAAGTGGTCGCGCAGATCACGGCCGAACCCGGACAGACGCTGGCGCATGTCGAGTTCACGCGTGACGGCCGTTACGCGCTGGCCAGTCTTTGGGAACAGGACGGCGCGCTGGTGGTCATCGACGCGCAGACGCTGAAGGAAGTGAAACGCATCCCGGCGAAGAAACCGGTCGGCAAGTACAACGTCTGGAATAAAATATCGCGTTCCGAAGGCACCAGTCATTGATCCGGCCAGAAAGTTGACCATGAGCAAGCTCCTCCACCGTCTGTTGCGCTGGCTGCTGGCTGCGGCCTTGTCCTTGTTCGCGGTGCTGACCATGGCCGTTCCGAAGGCAGCAGAGGATGCGGATGCGGCGGTGACCTTCGGGGAAGCCGCGGCCCCGCCGAAACCGGCAGCACGAAGCGCCCCGCAAGCGGTGGCCAAGGCACCCAAACCGCCCGTAGCCGGCGCAGCGAAAAAGCCGCTGGCCCATCCCGGCAAACCAGCGACGACGGCCAAGCCAGCAACCGCCACCAAGGGATCACGCGCGACCGCGGCCCCTGCTGCCAAGGCGCCAACAAACCCGAAGGCTCCCGCGAAGGCCGCGCCGGGAGGTCCACGGAAGAAACCTTAACCGTGATCGCAGGGCCGTGCCTGCTGCGGACGTGCGACACATAATGCGCACGGCTCTCTCGCCATCCATACCGATCACCTTTCCGAGCCCCGATAGCCGTCTACGCCGGAGTCTTGCATGCCCAGGTCCGCTTTTTCCGCTTTTTCCTCTTTCCCCCTTGCTCTGCTGCTGGTCGCACTGCCGGTTGCAGCACAAATGCCGCGTATCGAACTGACGGCCGGCTTCTACCGCATTGAGGCCGAGGTGGCGGCCAACGACCCAAACCGGATGCAGGGCTTGATGCATCGCCGCAGCATGCCGGCCAACCAGGGGATGCTCTTCGTCTTCACGCAACCCGAACGCCATTGCATGTGGATGCGCAATACCTTGCTCCCTCTGTCGGTTGCCTTTCTCGACGAAGAGGGGCGCATTCTGAACATCGAGAACATGCAGCCGCAGACCGAGGACAATCACTGTGCGGCGAAGGCGGCACGCTTTGCTCTTGAAATGAATCTCGGCTGGTTTGCGAGCAAAGGCCTCAAGCCAGGGAGTCGAATTGGCGGCCTCGAAAAATCCCCTGCGCCACATTAAGCGGCGGGAGTACGCCGGCTGCGGCAAGTGAGCGTCACCGCCGACCGGCCCTGGCGCAGCAGCTTGTTGCGCGCGCCCGACAACGTGTCCTTGATTCCGTGGTTGCGCGATCGCGGCTCGCTGACCGCACGCATCCAGGCGCGAGGACGTTTTGCCGTTCGGGTGCTGCGCCAGGGCCTCGACAGCCCAACGGCCGATGAAGCACTGGCGCTCGGGTTGCCGTGCCAGGCGCGGGCCTGGGTACGGGAAGTGGCCTTGTCCTGCGATGGCCAGATCGTCGTCTTCGCGCATACCGTGCTGCCCCATCGACCGCGAGGTCCGCTCAGCCTCTGGCTGGCTCGCCTCGGCAACCGCTCGCTGGGCGCCTTGCTCTTCGCGCATCCCGGTTTCGAGCGCGGCACGATGAAATTCAAGCGCCTTGATCGCCGGCAGGCGTTGTTCATACCGGCGTTGGCGGCCCTGCAACTTGCCGATGGGGCTACGAGCGCGCTCTGGGCACGCCGCTCGCAGTTCGATTTCGCCGGGCAATCCGTCCTGGTGACCGAGGTCTTTTCACCACGCGTGCTGCGACTCTCACCATCCGGAAAAGAAAACTCGACGAAGCCCAGGGGGGTGCTATAATGCTCGCCGCGCGACACCGCCTCAGCGGAGCGTGCAACAAGCATCGCGAACCTGGCCGTAACCCTCAAGCCCCCCTGCCTTCTGGTGTCGATTCAATCAGCGCCGTCCTGGCACAAAGCTTTTGTGCTGATTGGTGCTGACTCCTGTTGATCGAACAGAGTCTGTCTCTCAGCTTTTTCGTTGGTTGGCGTTGCTTTTTTCCCTTGGCAGCGTGCCATGCCGTTACGGCAGCGCGCAGCACACCCATACGAAAGAGAAAGATGACTTTTGCAGAAATCGGCCTTCACCCGGCCATCCTGAAGGCACTCACCGACTCCGGCTACAGCGAACCGACGCCGGTCCAGCAACAGGCCATACCCGCCGCCCTCGCGGGCCGCGACCTGATGGTTTCCTCGCAAACCGGTTCCGGCAAGACGGCGGCCTTCATGCTGCCGGCGCTGCACCTCTTCGCCTCGCAGGAACGGCCGGCCGCCACCACCCGTACGGGCGACCGCCGGCCGGCACACGCGCGCCAGCGCTTCCAGGCTGCGCAACCGAAGATGCTGGTCCTGACGCCCACCCGTGAGCTTGCCCTGCAGGTCACCGCCGCCACCGAGAAGTACGGGCGCCAGCTCCACCACGTGCGCGCGGTCGCCATCCTCGGCGGCATGCCTTATCCGAAGCAGATGGAACTCCTCGGCCGCAATCCCGAGATCCTGGTGGCCACGCCGGGTCGCCTGATCGACCACATGAGCTCGGGCAAGATCGACTTCTCGCAACTGCAGATACTGGTCCTTGACGAAGCGGACCGCATGCTGGACATGGGGTTCATCGAAGATATCGAAAGGATCGTCGCCGCAACTCCGGCTTCGCGCCAGACGCTGTTGTTCTCGGCCACCCTCGACGGAACCGTCGGCGAACTGGCACAGCGCATGACGCGGGCCGCGCTGCGGCTGCAGGTCGACGCCGTTTCGGCCCGGCACGACAACATCGAGCAGCGGATGCACTTCATCGACGACCTCGCGCACAAGAACCGCCTGCTCGACCACCTGTTGCGCGACGTTTCGATCGGCCAGGCTCTGGTATTTACCGCCACCAAGCGTGACGCCGATACCGTCAGTGATCGCCTGAACGTCGCCGGATTCAACGCCGCGGCCTTGCACGGCGACATGCAGCAGGGGGCCCGCAACCGCACCCTCGCCGCGATGCGCCGTGGGCAGGTACAGATTCTGGTCGCCACCGACGTGGCGGCGCGTGGCATCGACGTGCCGACGATTACGCACGTCTTCAACTACGATCTGCCGAAGTCGGCAGAAGACTACGTGCACCGCATCGGCCGCACCGGCCGTGCCGGGCGCAGTGGTCTGGCCATCTCGCTGGTCCATCACGCCGAGCATTTCAACGTCCGGAAAATCGAACGCTTTACCAAGCAGATGATCCCGGTCGAAGTCGTCGCCGGCCATGAGCCCACTCGCCGGCCGGCATCGGCGAACCCGCGGCCAACCGCCAAACCCGCCTGGAAAGGCGGTGAGAAGCGTAGCTACGGGCAGCCGGCGGGAGCAGCGGCCGACAGCCGCTTCAGCAAGCCCGCCGCGCCGCGCCGCGACGGCGCACCGCGGGCGCCTTACCACGAGTCCGCCAAGGGCAGCCATGGCACCGCTGCCAGCCGCCGGACTTACGGCGAGCGCTGAAAGACGCGCAGGCTGCACGCCCAGGAGCCCGCCGTGTGCGGGCTTTTTCTTGCCTGCTTCGACATTCCTTCTGCCTACTCCAGATTCTGCGTCTGCATGGACGTGAATGAAAAAACGACAGGATGAAGCTCCTGCTCGAAACTTTCAGGCCACTACATTGGCGCCGTAAGGACGAAATTGCTTTACCGACGCGTCGGCAAGATCCCGTCTCTCCTCTCCAGGCGATCCTCGAGTTCGCCGATGCAGGCGGCGAGACCGTTCCCCGACTGCTCGATGGCGGCCAACAATTCCCTTTCGAGCCGGTCGAGTCGGGCGACGATCGCCGCATCCACCGGCGCTCCGGCATTACCGCTGGCCAGTTTCTGCAACTCCACCTCCAGAAAGCTGCGCAGTTCGGTAAAGCGGGAGGCCTCGGCCTTGTCGGCCAGTTCCCGGTTGGCCTGCAGTTCCTGAGCATGACGGCGGGAGTCGAACAGCGCGGAAGCCTGCACGTAAACCACGAACACCAGGAAGAATGCGGCGAGGAAGGCAACCACCCCGAGCATGATTACCCCGAGCGGCGCCTGCACTTCGGTAACCCCCAGAGAAAGCGTTGTCGGGGTGTTGAAGGCGCCCCAGTTCAGCGCGGAAAAGGTCGCGATGGCGCCAAGAACGAGTAGCAGAAGGATAGTGCGAAGCTTCATCGGTTGATCACTCCATGGATTGACATCGGCCACCGACCGGCAGGCGCGGCGGCAGGAAAACACGGCAAGTATCTCAGGCTTTCCGATCTCCCGCCATCGCCCGGAGTACGAGCGCCTACTCGACTGCACGAATCGTCAGGGTACGTCGGCAGCCGGCATGCGGGCAAGAATGATCGCAGTCTTGCGGGCAAGCCCCGGTGCGCTGCGGTTGCGGTCGTAAAAGCGCGGGCTGGGAACCATGCCCGCCAGCCGCGCCGCTTGTTCCGGTGCGAGCTGCGTGGCGGAAACGCCGTAATAGTGGCGAGCCGCGGCTTCGGCACCGAACACCCCGTTACCCCATTCGATGACGTTGAGATAAACCTCGAAGATCCGCTGCTTGCTCCAGATGGTCTCCAGCATCAGCGTGATGATCGCCTCTTCGGCCTTGCGCCAGGGGGTCTTGGCCGGCGTCAGGAAGAGATTCTTGGCCAACTGCTGCGAGATGGTCGAGCCGCCGGCAACGACTCGCCCCTTTTTCTGGTTCCTTTCGAGTGCGTGCTGGATGCCTTCCCAATCGAAGCCTTCATGATCGACGAACTTGGCATCCTCTGCAGCGATGATCGCGCGCTTCAGGTTGTTCGACACCTTCTCATAGGCAATCCACTGTTTTTGCAGTTGCGCTTGCGGATCCCTGACCCGCAGTTCGTCGAGGCGGATATTCATGAAACGTGTGTTTTCCGGATTGGCCCAGTTCCACCAAAGCACCCAGCCGAAGAGCCAGAACTGGTACAGCAGCAGCAAGCCAAGGCATCCGAGAAGCAACCGCTTCACCCAGAGCGCAAGGCCACGCATGGTCAGTCAGTGGGCAGGTACAGCGGCCACGGCGCGCAGCATGGCCAACACCGGCGCGCTGTCGGGAAGCACCCCTCGCCAGAACCGGAAGGCCTCGGCCGCCTGCTCGACCAGCATCCCGAGCCCGTCCGCCAGACGCTCCGCACCCTGCGTCCTGGCCAGGAGAAGAAATGGCGTCTCGCCACGCCCATACATCATGTCGTAGGCCAGACTGCCGGGCGCGAAAACCCGCTCGGGCAGGCATGGTGTTTCGCCACCCAGGCTTGCCGACGTGGCGTTGATTACCAGATCAAAGGATTCGCCGGCGAGGTCCGGATAGCCGCAGGCACGCAACGGACCGCGGCCGGCAAAGCGCTCGGCAAGATCGGCGGCCCTCGCGGCAGTACGGTTGGCAATGACCAGCGCCGCCGGTCGGGCCTCGAGCAAGGGCCCGACGACACCGCGTGCCGCGCCACCGGCGCCGAGCAGAAGCAGGCGTTGTCCGGTAATACGGCAACCGAGGTTGTTGCT
Organism: Pseudomonadota bacterium; assembly: GCA_029780075.1. Lineage (GTDB taxonomy): Bacteria > Pseudomonadota > Gammaproteobacteria > Burkholderiales > Rhodocyclaceae > Accumulibacter. Next base: position 5,906 of record JAKOZI010000033.1, on the reverse strand, counting down.
CAGGTCGCGCAGCAGACCGGCACCGTCGGTATTGTCCCCAAGCATCCCGGACGAGTCGAAAGCCAGCGTGTTGACCGCACCCGCCTGCGCCGCCCGCGGGGTCAGGCGCGTCGCCAGGCGGCAGGCTTCCTCCTTGAACGGGACGGTGACGTTGGCTCCGCGTCCGCCTGCGGCGACGAAAGTGCACAGGCTGTCGGCGAAGCCATCGAGCGGTGCCAGGATCGCCTCGTAACTGAGATCGTGACCACACTGAGCAGCAAACGCCGCGTGGATTGCCGGTGACTTGCTGTGGGCCACCGGGTGGCCGAAGACGCCGTAACGATCGCTCATCGCTTCAAGGCCTTGCTCTCCACACCCAGGCTGTCGCGCTGGGTAAAGTTCCAGGTACGCGTAATCTCCAGGACGTCGGTGTCGTGCCGGATGGCCGGCGGGAAGGCGGCGAAGGGGGCGGCCATGGCGACGATTCGGCGGGCGGCGTCGTCGAGGATCTTGTGCCCCGAAGAGCGGTTGATCTCGATGCCGGCAACGCTGCCGTCGTTCCTGATGGTCACGGTCAGCACCAGGCTGCCGTAGAGCTTGCCCCTCGCCGCTTCCGGGTAGTTGAGCGTACCGACGCGCTCGACCTTGGTTCGCCACTCCTCGAAATACTGCGCAAAGCGGTATTCCACAGCGCTGGTGCCGATGAACTTCTTGCGCGGGCGCTTGTTGTAGTCGTCGAGTTCCTTGGCAATTTCCCCTTCCAGGCGGGCCATCGCCAGCGCGCTCTGTGCCAGATCGCGGCCGCGGACATTCGGTACCGGTTCGGGCTGGGCTTCCTTTTCGGCCGTCGGAGCGACCACGGTCTTGCTGTGCGTTTGTGCCGCCAGCCGCTGCTGGTGTGCTTCGAGCGCCTGGATGCGCTTTTGCGAGTGCTCGAAGTCGTCGCCATCCTGGTGTCTTGGCGCGGGTGGCAAGGGCGTCTTCGCCCGCCGCTCGTGCTCGGTATTGCCGCCATTGTCCAGATTGGCCTGCGCCTGGAACTGTGCGTCGGAAGGCCTGCGGGCCGAACGACTATTGACCAGGATGATGTCGAGTGCACGCGCCTTTAAAGCGCGCGAGGCATCGGGAAACTGAAAATGCAGCGACAGCACCAGGCCGTGCAACAGCAGGGAAACGCCGAGCGCCAGCCACAGACTGTGCGCAGCCAGCCATCCCATGGGCAATCGGCGTAAGGCGGTGTTCACTTCAATCGACCGCCTCGATGACCTCGTCATCGGAAGCGCCTGCGGCGACTGCTGCTGGCGCCAGTGTTTCGAGGTACCGACAAGCGAGCCCGAGGGTCAGGAAGTCGATCGACTCGATGCGCAAACGGATCCGCTGTCCCGGTTTCAGATCCGGTGCCGACGGCACCCGCTGTATCAGCGGCAGGCCCTCCAACCGGGCCAGATTCTCGCGCCCGATGATCGTCGCCTCGATGGTGTCCATGACCTGCTGGCGCAGCCAGCGCAGGCACCAGTATCGTTCCATGCTGCGCTGAAACTCGGCGTAAGCACCATAGGTCAGTTCGAAATCGCGTAGCGCGGCGAAGAGTGCGTCCGAGCGCGCAGCGAAGGGGGGCGTCTGACCGTTCAGGCAGGCGATCAACTGCCACTGGTTGAGCAGGTCCACATAGCGGCGCAGCGGCGACGACGACCAGGCATACTGTTTGACCCCCAGGCCTTCGTGTGCCTGTGGCGAGGTGCTCATGCGCACCTTGCCGCCGGTCTGTACACGATAGATGGCGGCGACCCCCTTGTTGGCCAGCAGTCCGCCCCAGGTGCTGTTGGCGACAATCATCAACTCGGCAACCAGCTTGTCGAGTGGGCTGCCACGCTTGCGTGCCGAGATGTCAACGCGACACGCCTCGGCATCACTGAGATCGCCGTCGATCCGGAAGTTGTAGTCGTGCTGGCCCTGCATCGCCGATGCCTTGCCCCGCCGACCTTCGCAGGCATTCGCCAGTTGCCAGAGGGTCATCAACTCGTCGCGAAAAGCGAAGTCGCTCAGGCCCTCGGCGATTGTTTGCTCGTTGAACAGCGGTTCCAGGTCGTGGTGCCGCAGGTTGGCGACGACGGGGACAACTTCGAGAAGCGTTTCATGGGCCGAGATCTCGAACTCCGGCGACACGGTGAGGTACAGCGAAACGGCCGGGCAATCACGGCCGTACCCCAGCGTGAAAGCGTCGAGCACGCTATTCGGCAACATCGTGATCTTGCTGCCCGGCAGGTAAACCGTCGACAGCCGTGCGCGTGCGATTTCGTCCAGTGGTGACCCCGGCGCGATGCCCAGCGCCGGCGCCGCAATGTGGATGCCGACCCGCCAGCCCAGACCAGGCAGTTTCTGCAGCGAAAAGGCGTCGTCGATCTCGGTCGTCGTCGCATCGTCTATCGAAAATGCCCGCACCTCGGCCCGCGGCAGACCGCTCGGCAAAACTGGCAACTCTACCGACGGGAAAGTCGTGCCGTGCGGGAACTGTTCGAACAGGAAGCGCTGCAGGTGGTAGTCGTGGGCCGAGCGGATGGCGCCACACCTTTCGAGCAGGTGTGCGGCCGACAGGCCCGTCTCGCTGCACGCCGCTTCAAGCGCCTTGGTCTCGCTGCGGTTGCGATCGGGTCGATAGAGCAACTGACCGAGCAGCGGCGGAAACTCGACGGGCAGCACAAATGTCTTGAGCTCGGCAACCATGCGTTCGATAGTCAGGGCTTGCTGCCGCTTCTTCTCCAGACCGGTGAGCGCCGCCCGGAGAATGTCGGCAGGGGCCTTGCGGAAGCGGCCCTTGCCCTTGCGATGGAAGTAGATGGGTGCCGCATGCAGGGCCAACAGCAGCGCTGCCGCTTCGACCGCCGTGGCGGCGTGACCAAAGTACTCGTTGGCCACATCGGCGAAAGAAAACTCCCCGTCACCCACGCATTCCCAGAGAAAATCAGCCTCGATCCCGGTCGCCAGGACTTCAGCCTGATCAAGGAGCAGCGCTGGCGCCGGTTCACTGTAGCGCAAGAGGACGTTTGCCGTCTTGATCTTGCTGCGTTTGCCGGAGGCCGTCTCGACCTGCAGGGAGCTGTCGCTGTCGGCGACCAGGGTGGCCGCCTTGAAGGCGCCGTCTTCTTCGAATAGAACATGCATCGCAGTGATTATAACCCACAGAATTCAATGATTTGCGGCACGAGTTCGGGGAAGCGCGTAAAGCTGTGGTCACCTCCTTCGAGGACCACCTGTCGGCTACCGGCGTAGCGCTCGACCGCCTGCCGATAGTCCAGCACTTCGTCCCCGGTCTCCACCAGCAGCAGGTAGCGCGAGGACGTGACCGTCGCTGCTGAAAGTGCACGTAACTGTTCCACGTGCTCGGAAGTGAACTCGAAACGCACGCCGGTGTGAAAGTTGGCGTGCGTTCCCACCAGGCTGCTGAGGAGGACCGGTGCCATCACTGCGGGGTTGATCAGGACTGCGCGCAGATCGTACTTTTCGGCCAGCCAGGTCGCGTAGTAGCCACCGAGCGAACTGCCGACGACTACGGTCGGGCCTTCGACATGTGCCAGAGCCGCTTCGGCGCTGGCCATCGCTTCAAACGGAACAGGCGAGAGGAACGGGCACACAAAGCGATCGGCCAAACCGGCCGCCGCAAGGTGTTCGCCGAGCATCCGGGCCTTCCAGGACACCGGAGACGAGCAAAAGCCGTGCAGATAGAGAATTTGCGAGCCCGCCACCTCAGCCGCTCGTCCAGGAAACCCAGCCGTAATGCCAGGTCGCCAGAACGACGATGCCGAAAGCAATCCGATACCAGGCAAAGATGGAAAAATCGTGCGTGCTGATATAGCGCAGCAAGCCGCGTACCGCCCAGAAAGCCGAAACGAAGGCTGCCAGGAAGCCAACGCCCCACATCCCGAGGTCGTCGAAGGAAAGTAGCGCCCGTTCCTTGTAAAGCTGGTAGATGGTGGCACAGATCAACGTCGGGATCGCCAGGAAGAACGAAAACTCTGTGGCCGCGCGGCGCGACAGCCCGAAAAAGAGACCGCCGATGATTGTCGCTCCAGAGCGTGAAGTTCCCGGTATCAGGGCCAGCGCCTGTGCGCAACCCAGCTTCAGGGCGTCGCTCAGCGAAAGCTCGTCGACCGATTCGACACGGATGCGATGCTCGCGGCGCTCCGCCCAGAGGATGATCAGACCACCCACAATGAACGCCGTGGCCACGACCGGCGCGTTGAACAGATAGGCCTTGATGGTCTTGCCAAACAACAGTCCGAGGATCGCCAGGGGCAGGAAGGCAACCACGAGGTTGAGGGCAAAACGTTGCGCGGCCCGGTCGCTCGGGAGCCCAAGCAGCACCTCCGCGATCTTCACCCGGTACTCCCAGCAAACGGCCAGGATTGCACCCGACTGGATGACGATTTCGAACAGCTTGCCGCGCTCGTCGTTGAAGTCGAGCAGGTCACCGGCAAGGATCAGGTGACCGGTGGAGGAGACCGGCAGAAATTCGGTGACGCCTTCGACGACCCCGAGAATCAGGGCTTTGAGGAGGAGCAGCAGATCCACGGCGGCCTTTCGACAAAAAGGCGCATTCTAGCACTCAGGGTCGAGTTGCCCGCTCCAGTGCCGACAGCCAGGCCAGCGCATACCGGCGATCCGAACCACACATTTCCGCCGCCGGCGTCAGACCGGCACAAAAGCGGGGACGCTCGGGCTGACCCCACAGACGGCAACGCAGATCTTCGGTCAGGTTTGCACAGCGCTCACCGGCCGGTTTGCCCTCAGGATGACCGGGGATCGGCGTGTTGATCGAGGGCGCGATACAGCACGCGCCACATTGCGGCCGACAATCGTGAAGCGGACTCATCGACCCCGCCTACAATTTGGCGCGTGCCGGCGGCGGCCGTTTCTCAACGCTGTTGCTGTCGACGCTGCCGTGCCCCAGTCGCCTGGATAGGGTTGCCGCAGCATCCCTGGTGCTCTGCGCCATGGGACTATCCCAGTCCAGATCGAAACTCCCGACGATACCCAGCGAAGTGATTGCCGCGACCATGTGGCCGGTGTGATCGAAAACCGGCGCGCTGAACCCATTGATCCCCGGATTAACGCTGCCCGAAGCCCTTGCAATACCACGGCGGCGGATTTCGTCGAGTCTTATGGTCAGCGCCTCGAGCAAGGCCACCGGTGTCGTATTCCGCACCTCGGCCGTCGCCTGCACTTCGCTATCGAGCATCCTCCTGAGATACGGCGAGCGGTAGAAGGCGGCAAAGGCCAGGCCCGTGGCCGACGCGGTCAGCGGCAGGACCACGCCGGTGCGCTGGGTGACCGTCACCGGGCCACCGGCCTCGACCCATCGCACGCAGGTGGCGCCGTGGTTACCCCACATCGCCAGCGCCACGGTTTCACCGATGCGCTCGCAGAGATCGTCGAGCACTGGTCCTGCCAGGCGCACTGGGTCAAGCCGCGCCAGGCTTGCCAGCCCGAGTTCAAGAGAAAACTCGCCGAGGTCGTAACGCCCGGTGTTGGCATCCTGCTCTACAAGCCCCATGCGCATGAAGCTCACCAGGTAACGGTGCGCCTTGGCCGCCGGCATCCCGGCGTTGCGGGCAACGTCGCGCAGCATCATCGAGCGCCCGTTGGCCGCCAGGGCTCGCAACAGGCGCGCACCAACCTCGATTGACTGGATGCCCTGGCGCTGTTTCGGCGGTTCGGCGGTGGCGCTCTCGTTCATCGACCCTTCATGCGGTGAGTCTTGTGGTCTTTCAGAGCAGGACCTGCAGGGCAGCGTCGTAGTCGGGCTCGTTCTTGATCTCGCCTACCAATTGGCTGTGCAACACCCGGTCGTCTGCGTCCAGGACGATCACCGCGCGCGCGGACAGGCCCGCCAGAGGGCCGGTACTCAGCGCCACACCATAGTCTTCAAG
>JAKOZI010000232.1 GCA_029780075.1 Pseudomonadota bacterium | reverse complement strand
CCGTCGGGTACGTCACCACCCAGCTCCTGGGTTTCGTACACCGAGAAGTCCACGCGAAAGCTCGCGCAGCAGGCGCCGCAGGTGAGGCAGGGGTGGGTCATGGGCGGGGCGGTGTGTGCAGCGCGGCCAGGGCGCGCTCAAGGTTCTGGCGGGCGGTGGCCTCGTAGCGCCCATGGAACGCATCGGTGCCATAGATGCGCGGTCGGTCGAGGAAGCCGCGCAGCACCGCGCTGCGGCCCGCGACGTAGCGCGGCCAGCGCACGAAGAAGTATTCGCGGCGCACGTTGCGCTCGAAGCGGTCGTACACCGCCGGGTTCTGGCCCAGGATAGCCAGGTCGATGTCCACCACCCACTGCGCATCGCCCGTCAGCGGACCGGGCTGGTGGCGTGTGTCCAGGATGTGCTGGTGCACCTGCGCCACCAGGGTTTCGGGCAAGGACTGGCCGCGCAGAAAGCGCGCGGCCCAGTCGGCGCTGCGCGCCTCGTTGTGCGTGCTCCAGGGCCAGTAGATGGCGTCGTGGTACCACAGGGCCAGTTCCACGGCCACCGGGTCTTGCAGTGCGCCGGGCTGGGCGGTGCGCAGCGTGCGCAGGTGCTCCAGGCAGGCCCCCAGGTGCGTGGTGTCGTGGTAGGCACGCGGCCAGCGGGCCCAGCTGCGCAACAGGCACCGTCCTTCTGCGTGCCACGCAGGGGTGTCCCGGCCCAGCGTCTGGCCCAGGAACTGCCACTGCGCCAGCAGTTCGGCGCTGTGGGCGGGCTGGCGGCGCCAGGGCATGGAGTCAAAAATCAGGCCACGCGGCCGAGCAGAAGGTACTCCATGAGTGCCTTTTGCACGTGCAAGGCGTTTTGGCTTCGGCCCGCAGCCTGTGCGGCTGCTTCACGTCCGCGTGGCGGACGTGAGCCTGCGCCGAAACAGTCTGCTGGCGCTGGCGCGCCACCGCGTCGCATTTCATGCCACGCGGCCGAGCAGAAGGTACTCCATGAGTGCCTTCTGCACGTGCATCCTGTTTTCTGCTTCGTCCCACACCACGGATTGCGGGCCGTCGATCACGTCGGCCTCGACTTCTTCACCGCGGTGGGCGGGCAGGCAGTGCATGAACAGGGCATCGGGCTTGGCGGCGGCCATCATCTCGGCGTCCACACACCAGTCGGCGAAGGCCTTCTTGCGCGCTTCGTTCTCGGCCTCATAGCCCATGCTGTGCTTTCCGTACCCAGGCAATCGCCGCAGAATACTGTTCATTTGTACAGCATTCATGCCAACCACTGCAAAACCCAAGCTCTACAACCCACGCCACCCCGAGCGTACGCTGCTGTACCAAACAGTGGCAGAGCACTACGAGACCTGGCTGGAGTTGGCCAGCGCGGGTCAGTTCGACGGCCAGGGCGACCACCACAGCCCCAAACCCTACGTGCGCAAAGCGTTTGCCAAGTATCTGGAGTGCGGCATCTTTGTCCATGGCTTCGCCCGCGCTCGCTGCGGCGACTGCGGGCTCGACTACTTTGTTGCCTTCTCCTGCAAAGGCCGGGGTGTCTGCCCCTCATGCACCACACGGCGCATGGTGGAGACGGCGGCGCACCTCACCGACCACGTCTTCCCCCGCCTGCCGGTGCGCCAGTGGGTGCTCTCCGTGCCCAAGAGGTTGCGCTACTTCATGCAACGCGACGGGCCAGTGCTCAATATGGTGCTGCGCATCTTCCTGCGGGTCATTGCGCAAAACCTGCACGCCAACTGCCCCGGTGCGGCCAATGCAGACAAGGCAAGCCTGCACATTGGCGCAGTCGCCTTCATTCACCGCTTTGGCTCCAGCCTGAACGAACACGTGCACTTCCATGTCTGTGTGGTCGATGGGGTGTTTGAGGAAGTGGCAGGCGAGGGCAGCGCTGATGCCCCAATGCAAGTCTCTGCGTCAGGTGTCGTATTCCACCCGGCCAGCGGCATCGATGCGCATACCGTGGCCCCAGTGCAGACCACACTGCAAAAACGCATCCTGCGCGCCTTCGTTGCTCGGGGCTTGCTGGAGAACTGTGACGCCAAAGACATGCTGGCCTACCAGCACAGCGGGTTCTCAGTCGATGCCGGTGTCTGCATCGAAGCCCACGACCGCGCTGCGCTGGAGCGGCTGCTGCGCTATTGCGCGCGTCCACCGTTTTCCATGGAGCGCCTACGCAAAGAGGGAAGCAAACTGGTGTACCGCTGCGGCAAGCAGCGCAGCGAACCCACCAGCGACAAGCGCGGTGCCAAGGTTGATGAGCTGCACCTCACACCGCTGGAGCTGATCGACCGCATTGCCGCGCTGGTTCCCCCGCCACGCACCCACCGGCACCGCTATTTTGGCGTGTTGGCACCCAACTCGCCGCTCAGGGCCCCCGATGGCCACCCCAAACTGCTCCACTGTTGGCCAGTCAAACTGCTCCAGGCAGGACGGGGTGATTATGCGGGGTCTGAGGTGATGATCAGGCGTGCAGCAGCCTCTTTGAGCCTGTAGCTCTTGCCCTCGAACTCCAGCATGGCGCAGCGGTGCATGAGGCGATCGAGGATGGTGGTGGCCATGGTCGCGTCGCCCAGGTAGCGACCCCAGTCCTGCACGACGCGGTTGGAGGTGATGACGATGGAGCGGCGCAGCTTGTAACGCTGGTGGACCATGGCCTGCAGCAACTCGGCGGCATGCTCGCTGATGCGCCTTGCCAGGAACAGGTCATCGAGCACCAGCAAGTCGGCCGCCACCCAGCCCTTGAGCAGACTGGCGCGCTCGTCGGCGTCGGCCAGCGCATAGCGAGCGAACTCGCTGTCAGCTTCGATGTAGGACACGTCATGACCGAGCAAGGTGGCTTGGTAGGCCACGGCCTTGGCGATGTGGCTCTTGCCGGTGCCGGGCTTGCCTACGATCAGGGCGTTGGCGCCTTCGCTGAGGAACTTCAAGGTGTGCAACTCGAAGCAGGCTGCGCGCGGCAGCTTTGGGTTGAAGCGCCAGTCGAAGTCGGCCAGGGAGGGCTTCTCATCCAGGCCGGAGAGCTTGAAGCGACGTGCCATCAGCCTGCTGTGGCGTCGGTCGAGTTCGTCTTGCAGCAAGGCTGAGAGCGTATCCAGAAAGGGCTCCTGAGCGGCCTGGGCCTGCATCAGGCGCGTCTGCAGGGTCTCAGCCATGCCTGACAGGCGCAGCTTGCGCAGGGTGGCCTCGATGTCGTGGGTGGTCATGGCGGTCATGCGAAGAAATCTCCTTGAGGGGTGATGGTGGGTGTCGTGGCCGCTGTGGCCATGGCGAAGAGTTCGCCGTACTCCTGTGGGTTGCGGATGAGGTCGTGCGTTTGCGTGGTGCTCGCGGGTGCGGCCTGTGTCGCTGTCGGGGCGGCATCGAGTTGGGCCAGAGCCTGCGCCACCAGGCGTTCGGTGATGGCCTTGACGTGGCGGTAGCTGTGCACACCGTCGTCGAGGGCCTGGGCACAGGCGGTGTTGACCAACTGGCGTGGATAGCGGTCGGCCAGGTGCACGATGCCCCACAGCTTGCGCTGGCCCACACGGCCTTCGA
>JAKOZI010000328.1 GCA_029780075.1 Pseudomonadota bacterium | reverse complement strand
GAACAGGAACTTGCCCAGGAAACTGAAATCCTTCTTGGTGACCGTGGCTACGCCGGCGAGCGAGAAGAAGATCAACCCGGTACCCCCTGCAGCCATGGCAATCAGCGAACCGCCGTTACTGAAGCCGAGCGCCACCTGCAGAATGCGCGACAGCATCAGACCCATGAAGAAGGTAAAGCCAAGCAACAGGACCACGCCCATGCCACTGTTCTTGGTGCGCTCGATGCCCCACATGAAGCCGAATGCGATCGCAAGGAAGAGCAGGAAGGACATCAGCGGGCTGCCGGACAAGAAGGCAAACTGCATCTGTACACCGACAAGTGCGCCAAGCACGGTTGGCAGCATGGTCAAGGCAAGCAGCATGAAGGTGTTGCGCAGGACCTTGTTCTGCTGCAGTGCCAACTCGCCGCTGGCCTGGCCCGTCATCTGAAACTGGGGTTGCATACTGTTCTCCTGTATGTGAAATTACGATTACGGCGCTAAGACTAGCCAAATAAGGCGAAAGTTTCAATGCTCAAGGTGTCACGGGACGTAACGCTGTGCTCTCGGCGATGGGGCGGCGAAGGCGCCGTGCTATCATTCAGTTCCCTCAAGATCCTGAGCCGTAACTGGCGACAGTAAGAACGGGCCTTGGTGAAGTTGCAGGAAGCGTGGCAGAGTGGTCGATTGCACCGGTCTTGAAAACCGGCGACGGGCAACCGTCCGTGAGTTCGAATCTCACCGCTTCCGCCAATTGAAACAAGCCTTGCACTATTTTAGCGGCATCCGGAACGGGGCAGAGTGCTTGGTGAATGGTGGATGCACCGAATTCAACTGTGGCAACAAGCCAGCAAGAATAGCGGCGGTAAGCAGAAGGTAAGCACAACAGCGTAAGCAGCATATGGCGGATAAAGACTCAATTACCCGAATGAAGCAGGAGCGTGGCAAGCTGTTTGCAGCCGTTCTGAATGGCCTGTTAAGACGTATGGCATTCACCCCCCTCTCCATCATGGTCCATTCGTTTGCGTTCAAACCACTCCAGGTTCGTTCGCAGATGCTCGTCGCTGCCGACGGCAAGGGCCTGGCGTTCGAGCAGATCACTGGCGACAAGCTGCAGTTTGCCTGGCGGGATCTCCTCTAACGAGCGTGGTCCACGTGTGTGCAACCGGATCTGAGATTAGCCGTTAACACTCAGGTCGAGCGTGCCGGTTCGGTCATGGCCGCTTCGTTGTCGCAGAGCACTCGCCCCTGGCGAATGGCGTCGGTGAGCGCCAGGTCGAGGGCGCTCCTGATCTCGTGGTCCATGCGCCTGATGTCGCAACCGTGCAGATAGACATCGTAGAACAATAATATGGAACGGTGGCTGCTCGACGACCAGGTTGTGCGTCTCCGGTCGGATACCACTGCGGCTACCGCCGGTAGGAAGGCATTTGCTCCCGCGGCCTTCGCTACCTTCCCGGCAAGACGTCTGGCGGTCGGTGTCTACCAGCGCAGCGCTGCCCCGATGACGGCCTTGCCCTGGACCTCCCCGTGTAATTCCGATGGGCGTTTTCCGGGGTAAGATACGCGCATGGCGGACATTCCTGTGCAATCCCCGCGCCCCAGGCTGGTGCGCGTGCTCATGGCGCGGCCCCGGCTGCTCATCTGTGCATTGATCGGGGTGATGACGGCATTTCTTCTTCCGCGTTCGCTGGCGCTGCCCGGCAACACGCGCGCGATCATCGGCTGGAACGTCGGGGCGTGTCTCTACCTGCTGCTCGCGGTGTGGATGATGTTCCGATCGACCCACGAAAGAATCCGGGCACGGGCGTTGCAGCAGGACGAAGGGCGAATCGTGGTCCTCGCGTTGGTCGTCGCAGCGGCGATCGTGGGGCTCGTGGCGATCGTCGTCGAGCTCGGGGTAGCGCAGAACACGCACGAGACACTGCGTCTTGCCCATGTCGGCCTGGCGGCGTTGACCATCGTGTCCTGCTGGGCGTTCACGCAGGTGATGTTCGCGTTGCATTACGCGCATGATTTTTACGCTGCGCAGGCGCGGGGCAATCCCGGCGGCCTCGACTTTCCAGGCGGTCATGCGCCGGACTACGGAGACTTTCTCTATTTCTCCTGTGTGATTGGCACTTCCGGTCAAACCGCCGATGTCAGCCTGAGCAGCCGCTCAATGCGCCGAACCGGACTGGTACACTGCGTCCTGGCTTTCTTCTTCAACACCACGATCCTGGCGTTGACGATCAACATCGCTTCCGGCCTGCTCTGAACGTACGCACCCTTACTTTCGCGATCAACGCGGCGGTCACAGAGCGATACATCGCCTTACACTTGTCCTGACATCCCTTGCGTAGACGACAGCGTTATTCGGCACAAGGCGCTGCAATAACGCAGTGTCCGAAACCAAATCAATCAAGACTGCCCAAGGAGATTCAAAATGACGAAGACTGTGATCGCTCTGGTTGTTGCCGCTGGCTTTGCTTCCGCTGCTTTTGCCCAGGGTAATACGCCTGCTGCTCCGACGACATCCGTCGCCCCGGCGACCAAGGTGACGACTCCGGCGGCTGCCGACAAGAAGGTGGAAGCGCCGAAAGCCACCGAAGCGGTGAAGGCCGACGCCGCCCACCCGACGACCGCAGTTGCCGCCAAGACCGATGTAAAGGCGGAAGCCAGGACTGACGTCAAGGGAGAAAAGCAGGCGCACCAGGCACACTCGGTGAAGCCTGTTGCGAAGCCCGCGAAGACCGACAGCAAGCCTGAAGCCAAAGCTGAAACCAAGCCGGAGATCAAGGCCGAGGTCAAGACGGAGGCCAAGCCCATCGCTGCGGTTGCCGCGGTCAAATAATCCGCCTCTCCGGATGCCGGAAACCCTCAGGTTCGCCCCTGGGGGTTTTTTTGTTACAGGCCGGCTGCAGAGCCACCATTGCCCGCTGTGCAGGCCCGGTTGGGCGACCGAAAGTCCTCGGGTCAGCGACCGCCACCGCTGCCACCCTTGTCCCAGCCTTAGCGGGTGGTGCGCTGCCAGCGTGTTTGCGGCTGACGCAGCGCATTGTCGACCGTCGACGGGCGTCGCGGGGCGACGGATTTCGGGGCGGGGGTGGATGGCTTGCCGGAGCGTGTCGGATTGCGGGTCATCTGGCGAGCCTCCATCGATGAATGTTCTGTACGGCCTGGTAAGCCCGTTGGTGTCCGGTCTCCAGCCCTGGTCGCGCGATGCCCTGAACCGTGCCGTGCGCCGGGGGGTGCGCGGGGCTGTGGTAGACTTCACGGCCATCTTAACACCCCAGAGGCGGCCATGTCCGGCAACACCATCGGCACCCTGTTTGCCGTGACTTCGTTTGGTGAGTCACACGGTCCGGCGATCGGCTGTGTGGTCGATGGCTGCCCACCCGGCCTGATGATCAGCGTGGCGGACATCCAGTGCGAGCTCGACCGCCGCAAGCCGGGGACCTCGCGGCATGTAACGCAACGGCGCGAACCCGACGCGGTCGAGATCCTTTCCGGCGTTTTCGAGGGCCGCACGACGGGCGCGCCGATCGCCCTGCTGATCCGCAATCAGGATCAGCGCAGCAAGGACTACGGCAATCTTGCCGAGACTTTTCGGCCCGGACACGCAGATTACGTCTATACCCGCAAGTACGGTTTTCGTGACCATCGCGGCGGCGGCCGCTCCTCGGCGCGTGAAACGGCGGTGCGTGTGGCGGCCGGGTCGATCGCCCGCAAATGGCTGGCCGAGCGCTACGGGGTCGGCATCCGGGGCTGGATGAGCCAGCTCGGTCCGATCGAGATTCCGTTCGTCGACGCGGCCGAAATCGACGGCAATCCTTTTTTCGCCCCGAACGCGGCGATCGTGCCGCAACTGGAGGAGTACATGGACCGTCTGCGCAAGTCTGGCGATTCGGTGGGTGCGAAGATCACGGTGACGGCCAACGGCGTGCCGGCGGGCTGGGGCGAGCCGGTCTATGGTCGTCTCGATGCAGAGATCGCCTATGCAATGATGAGCATCAACGCCGTCAAGGGCGTCGAGATCGGGGCCGGCTTTGCCTGCGTTGCCCAGAAGGGCAGTGAACATGGTGACGAGATGACGCCGCAGGGTTTCCTCAGCAACCATGCCGGAGGCGTGCTTGGCGGCATCTCCAGCGGCCAGGAAGTGATCGTGAACCTGGCCATCAAGCCGACTTCTAGCATCCGCCTGCCGCGCCGCACGGTGACGCTCGACGGACAGGTTGCTATGGTCGAAACGCACGGTCGACACGACCCCTGCGTGGGCATCCGCGCGACGCCGATCGCCGAGGCGATGCTGGCCCTGGTGTTGATCGATCAGGCCTTGCGACATCGTGCCCAGTGCGCCGATGTGTCGAGCAACAACCCACCCATTCCGGGTAAGGTGGCAGGATGACGGGTGGCCTTGCCAATGGTTATAATCGCGCGGTCCGGTCGCGCATAGGGCGGGCCGGGATTTGCCAGAGGCCACGATCATGCAAGTTGAGCATCACGATCTTCACCATGAGTTCCCTGAATACCTCGATTTCATTCACGCGCTGCAAGCGTCGAGCGAGCAGTTCGGCCACTTGTATGATCAATACCAGAACCTGACCAGGGAAGTCGAACGTCTCGAGGAGGAAGACCTGCCGGTCGACGACTTCACGATCGAAAACATGAAGAAACATCGGGTGTGGCTGAAAGACCAGATGTACCGGATGCTGGTGGCGCACAAGAGCGGCGGCTGAGCCGTTCGTCACCCGGCGGGGTCGGGTGCATCCGGTAGAATTGCCGGATGCATGCTCTGCCCTACTGGCGCCTCTCCGGGTACTATTTCTTCTATTTCGCCTTCATCGGCGCGTTTTCACCGTATTTCGGGCTTTATCTCCAGTCCTTGTCGTTTTCGGCCTGGGATATCGGTCTGTTGATGTCGCAGATGCAGTTGATGCGGCTATTCGCCCCTTATCTGTGGGGTGCGCTTGCTGATCGGCTGGCGCAGCGGGTGGCTGTCGTCCGTCTGGCGGGCCTGCTCAGCCTGCTGGGTTTCTCGACCTTTTTCGTCGTCAGCGGCTTCGGGCCGATGCTGATGGCCATGGCCCTCCTGGCGTTCTTCTGGAGCGCTGCGCTGCCGCTGGTCGAAACCCTGACCTTCGATCATCTGCGCGCCGAGCCGGCGCGTTACAGTCGCATCCGGCTGTGGGGTTCGATCGGTTTCATTACTGCGGTGATGGGTACCGGCGCGCTGCTCGACCGTGTGCCCCTGCCCGGTTTGTTGTGGGTGATCGTCGGCACGCTCGGCGGTATCCTGGTTTACGCTTGGGTGGTTCCCGAGGCGCTGCCGTCGGAGTCGGCCGAGGCGCATCTGCCGGTGGCCACGATCATCCGTCAAGCGCGCGTCAGAGCGCTGTTCACCGCGTGTTTTGCGATGTCGGCGGCGCACGGCGCCTTGTACGTCTTCTACTCGATCCACCTTTCCGATCATCACTACAGCAAATTCCTGGTCGGTTGCCTGTGGTCGCTCGGCGTTGTCGCCGAGATCGTGGTGTTCTTCTTCATGGCCGGGCTGTTGCGCCGGTTTGGTTTGCGTACCCTGCTGCTGGTCAGCTTTGCCGCTGCCGTGCTGCGCTTCCTGTTGATCGCTTGGGGCGCCGATTGGCTGTCGGTGATGATCTTCGCGCAGTTGTTGCACGGGCTGACCTTTGGCGCCTATCATGCCGCTGCCATCGCTGCCGTCAACCGCTGGTTCCCTGGTCATTGCCAGGCGCGTGGGCAGGCTCTGTATTCGAGCCTGTCGTTCGGCGCCGGCGGCCTGGTCGGCAGCCTGCTCAGCGGCTGGACCTGGGGTGCCTGGGGCGCGGCCCCGACCTATGCCATCAGTTCGGCCTTCGCGCTGGTGGGACTCGTTGTCGTCGCCGCGTGGGTGAAGAAGTCTGACCTGGACGCATGCGCTGGCGCTGACAGTGTTGATCGCGGTGTGACATAATCCAGCCGTTCATGTTGCCCGCCGGGGGCGAACTTCGCAGGATATCGATCGATGTCGCAGACCTTATACGAGAAGCTTTGGCAGGACCATGTCGTCCATCAGCAAGCGGATGGGACCGCACTGATCTATATCGACCGCCATCTGGTGCACGAAGTGACCAGCCCGCAGGCCTTCGAAGGTCTCAAGCTGGCTGGCCGCAAGCCTTGGCGGGTGTCCTCGATCGTCGCCACGGCCGACCACAACACACCCACCGACCACTGGGACCGGGGCATCGAGGATCCGGTGTCGCGTCTGCAGGTCGAGACACTCGATGCCAATATCCGTGAAGTCGGTGCGCTGGCTTATTTCCCGTTCCGGGACCCGCGCCAGGGCATCGTGCATGTTGTCGGCCCGGAAAGCGGTGCGACGTTGCCGGGCATGACCGTCGTCTGCGGGGACTCGCATACCAGTACGCACGGCGCTTTCGCGTGCATGGCGCACGGCATCGGCACGTCCGAGGTCGAACACGTGCTGGCCACGCAGTGCCTGCTGCAGAAGCGGTCGAAGACGATGCTTCTGCAGGTCGATGGAGTTCTCGGCAAAGGCGTGACGGCGAAGGACGTGGCGCTGGCCATCATCGGCCGCATCGGTACCGCCGGTGGTACGGGTTATGCAATCGAGTTTGCCGGCAGTGCGATTCGCGGCTTGTCGATGGAGGGGCGGATGACGCTCTGCAACATGGCCATCGAAGCGGGCGCCCGCCTGGGTCTAGTGGCCGTCGATGAGGTGACGATCGACTACCTGCGCGGCCGTCCGTTCGCTCCGCAGGGCGAGCAGTGGGAGCGTGCCGTCGTGTCCTGGCGCCGGTTGCACAGCGATCCCGACGCCCACTTTGATGGTGTCGTCAAACTGTCGGCCGCAGACATCAGGCCGCAGGTGACCTGGGGCACCTCGCCGGAGATGGTGGTGCCGGTCGATTCCTGCGTCCCCGACCCGGCCAGTGAGCAGGATCCGACGCGGCGCGAAGGCATGCAGCGTGCACTGCACTACATGGGGCTGCGCCCGAACCTGCCGATCCGGGAGATCTGGCTCGACAAGATCTTCATCGGTTCGTGCACCAACTCGCGGATAGAGGATCTGCGGGCTGCCGCCGGGATTGTCAGGGGCCGGAAGGTGGCCGGCAACATCCGGCAGGCCCTGGTCGTTCCGGGCTCTGGCCTGGTCAAGCAACAGGCCGAAAGCGAGGGACTGGACCAGGTTTTCCTCGCTGCCGGCTTCGAGTGGCGCGAGCCGGGCTGTTCGATGTGTCTGGCGATGAATGCCGACCGCCTCGAACCCGGAGAGCGTTGTGCTGCGACCTCGAATCGTAATTTTGAAGGACGACAGGGGGCTGGCGGACGGACTCACCTCGTCAGTCCTGAAATGGCTGCCGCCGCGGCGATTGCCGGGCACTTCTGCGATGTCGCGGAGTGGCTCTAGGGTGCAGGAGAAGACATGAAGCCATCGACGTTGATGCTGATGCTTGTTCTGGCGGCGCTGTCGCTGCCGGCGTGCAATACCATGCATGGCCTGGGCAAGGATATCCAGAAGGGTGGCCAGGCCATCGAGAGGGCGGCCAGCTGAAGCGGCCCTGAGAAAGGATAAGTATGGACAAGTTCATTCGCCTTGAGGGACTCGTGGCGCCGCTCGACCGGGCCAACGTGGATACCGACGCGATCATTCCCAAGCAGTTTCTGAAGTCGATCAAGCGTTCGGGCTTTGGCCCCAACCTGTTCGACGAGTGGCGCTATCTCGATGTCGGCGAACCCGGGCAGGACAATTCGCGGCGACCACTCAATCCGGACTTCGTTCTCAACCAGCCGCGCTATCAGGGGGCGCAGATTCTCCTGGCGCGCAAGAACTTCGGCTGCGGCAGTTCGCGCGAACACGCGCCCTGGGCCTTGCTCGACTTCGGTTTTCGCGCAGTGCTTGCCGAGAGTTTTGCCGACATCTTCTTCAACAACTGCTTCAAGAACGGTGTCTTGCCGATCGTCCTGCCGGCAGCCGAGATCGATGCGTTGTTTGCGCTGGTCGGGGCGATGCCGGGTTATCGGCTGCTGATTGATCTCGAGCGGCAGCAGGTCATTTGCCCCGATGGCCGGGCCTTGCCGTTTACCGTCGATGCTTTCCGAAAGGAATGCCTGCTCAACGGTTGGGACGATATCGGGCTGACCCTGCGCCATGCTGATCTGATCAAGGCCTTTGAGGACCGGCGGCGCATCGAGCAGCCCTGGTTGTTTGCCTGAGGGAGCGAAAATGAAGATCTGCATTCTCCCCGGCGACGGTATCGGCCCGGAAATCATGGCCGAAGCGGTGCGCGTATTACTGGCGCTTGACCTGCGCTGTGAACTGGAAGAAGCGCTGCTCGGCGGCTGCGCGGTCGATGCCACTGGTGAGCCTTACCCGGAGGCCACGCAGCGCCTCGCCAGGGCCGCCGACGCGGTCCTGCTCGGCGCCGTCGGCGGCCCGCAGTGGGACAACCTGCCACGCGCGCAGCGTCCCGAACGCGGTCTGCTCGGCATTCGCCAGCAACTTGGCCTGTTTGCCAACCTGCGCCCAGCGATCCTTTATTCAGAACTGGCCAATGCTTCGACGCTCAAACCGGAGGTGGTGGCCGGGCTCGACATCCTGATCGTCCGCGAGTTGACCGGGGATATCTATTTCGGCCAGCCGCGCGGTATTGAAATGCGCACGGTCGATGGTCACCAGGAGCGCTTCGGCTTCAATACCATGCACTACAGCGAAAGCGAGATTCGCCGTATTGTGCGCGTTGCTTTCGTAGCGGCCCGCAAGCGCAAACGTAAGCTGTGCTCGGTCGACAAGATGAATGTGCTCGAGACGACCCAGCTGTGGCGTGACGTGGCCAACGAAACGGCCGCAGAATATCCGGATGTCGAGCTCAGCCACCTGCTGGTCGACAATGCGGCGATGCAACTGGTGCGCAATCCGAAGCAGTTCGACGTGCTGGTCACCGGCAACCTGTTCGGAGACATCCTGTCTGACGAAGCGGCGATGCTCACCGGCTCGATCGGCATGCTGCCGTCGGCCTCGCTGGATGCCGACAACAAAGGTCTGTACGAGCCTTGTCACGGTTCCGCTCCGGACATTGCCGGTCGGGGGCTGGCCAATCCGTTGGCCACTATCCTTTCGGTGGCGATGATGTTGCGCTACACGTTTGCGCAGGAGGATGCCGCCTTGCGCATCGAGAACGCCGTCAGGAAAGTGCTGGCGCTGGGCTATCGGACGGCCGACATCTACGAGCCGGGGACGCAGAAGCTGGGTACCCGTGCCATGGGTGACGCAGTGCTGGCGGCACTTTGAATCGGGTTAGGGAAAAAGGTAAGAACATGATGAAGCTTGGTCTGGTCGGTTGGCGGGGCATGGTGGGCTCGGTGCTGATGCAGCGGATGGTCGAAGAGGGGGATTTCGAGCACGTCGAGCCGCTCTATTTTTCGACCTCGGCAGTCGGCGGCAAGGCGCCGCTGCTGGCTGGCAAGGAGGCCGCGCCGCTACAGGACGCGATGTCGATCGAGGCCCTGAGCCGGATGGATATCGTCATCACCTGTCAGGGCGGCGACTATACCAGGGAGGTCTTCCCCCGCCTGCGTGCCGCCGGCTGGCGAGGACACTGGATTGACGCCGCTTCGACCCTGCGCATGCACGACGACGCCGTGATCATCCTCGACCCGGTGAACCTTGAGGTCATCAGGGATGCGCTGGCCAGAGGCGGCCGCAACTGGATCGGCGGCAACTGCACGGTTTCGCTGATGCTGATGGGGCTTGGCGGCCTGTTCCGGCACGACCTGGTCGAATGGATCAGCGCCATGACCTATCAGGCCGCATCGGGAGCCGGGGCGCAGAACATGCGTGAACTGCTGCAGCAGATGGGGACGCTGCACGACGCGGTGAAGGCTGAACTGGCCGAACCGGCTTCGGCAATCCTCGAGATCGACCGCAAGGTTGCCGAAAGCATGCGTTCAGCGGCCTTTCCGTCCACTCATTTCCGCAACACGGCGCTGGCCGGAAGCGTCATTCCCTGGATCGATGCCGAGGTCGAGGGCGGTCAGTCCAAGGAGGAGTGGAAGGGCGGCGCCGAGTGCAACAAGATTCTCGGGCTGCCCGCGTTTCGCACCCCCGGGAGCATTCCGGTCGATGGCCTGTGCGTGCGTGTCGGCGCGATGCGCTGCCATTCGCAGGCCCTGACCATCAAGCTCAGGCGGGACGTTCCTCTGGCCGACCTTGAGGAGATCATCGCGCAGACCAACCCCTGGGTGAAGGTGGTGCCGAATCAACGCGAGGCCAGCGAGCGCGAACTGACGCCGGCGGCCGTCACCGGCACTCTCTCGGTCCCGGTGGGCCGTTTGCACAAGCTGGCGATGGGGCCGGAGTACCTTGGTGCGTTTACTGTCGGTGACCAACTCCTGTGGGGAGCGGCCGAACCCCTGCGCCGTATGCTTCGGATTCTGATAGATAACTGAATGATGGAGAAAAAACCGGGCTTGTGCGACCGGTTTCCGGGGTGCAGCCGGCTGCCGCTACCGCCGCATGTTTAGCTTGCATGGCTAACTTCATGATGTTATTTTAATAATCCCGATTTCGACGCTCAAGGTGGCGCCGTGGCCAAGAAAACAAATCACACAGCAAGCAATCTCAGACTGCGGACCTCGGTATTGGCGGTGGCGTCGGCTCTGACGCTCACGGCTTTGCCTGTGGCTACCGAGGCTGCCGGGCTCGGCAAGGTGAACGTCTTTTCGGCGCTGGGACAACCCTTGCGCGCGGAACTGGAAGTCTTTGCGACCCGCGAAGAACTTGCCGGGATGAAAGCCCAGCTTGCTTCGCAGGACGCCTTCAAACAAGCGGGTGTGGACTTCGCGCCGACCTTGTCGGGGATTACGCTGGCCGTTGATAAGCGCCCGAATGGTCAGGCGATCATCAGGTTGACCTCGACCAAGCCGATCAACGATCCGTTCGTCGATCTACTGCTTGAACTCAACTGGCCGACCGGCCGCTTGATTCGTGAATACACCTTCCTGCTCGATCCCCCCGAGTTCACCGGCAAGGCGACAGCGGCCGCGGCGCCTGCCATCGCCAGGCCAGTGGCTGTAGCGCGACAGACCGTCGACACGCGCCCGCTGGAGGACAAGCCGGCCAGGCCCGCGCCGTACCGTGGCCGGGCCAGTGAATCGGTGCAGAAACCCATGGACGGGGGCAGTTCCTACGAGGTCAAGCGCGGTGAAACACTGGGCAAGATCGCCAGCGAACTGCGACCTGAGGGAGTGTCTCTCGACCAGATGCTGCTGGCCCTTTTTCGGGCGAATCAGGACGCCTTTGACCACGGCAACATCAATCGCCTGAAGGCAGGCAAGATTCTTTCGGTTCCGGACAAAGCGGCACTTGAGTCGATTCCGCGGGAAGAAGCGAAGACGGTGATTGCCGCTCAGTCGTCGGACTGGGGGGCTTACCGTCGCAAGCTCGCCGGTGTGGCCGGCGATTTGCCGAGCCGGGAGGAGGTGCCACGGCAGCAGGCCGCCGGCAGGATCACCACCAGGGTGGAAGACCGGGCAGGCCCGTCCAGCGAACCCAAGGATCAACTCAAGGTATCGAAAACCGACCTTGCCGGCGCCAAACCATTGCCCGCATCGAGGCGAACCGACGAAGACCTGATCGCCAAGGAAAAGGCGCTCAAGGATGCCAATGAACGTCTGGCGAGCCTTGAGCGGAACGTGGCCGAACTGCAGCGACTGGTTGAGCTCAAGAGCCAGACACTGGCCGATCTGGAGAGACAGTCCGCTGGTAAAGTCACGCCGCCCGTCGAAGCCAGGAAATCGCCGGAAGACCCACGTCCGGCAAACCTTGCCGCGGCCCCTTTACCGGCGTCGACGGCCAGTGCCGTGCCTGCCCCGGTCAAGGCAGAACCTCCTCCTGCGGCTGCCGCAGGGGTGGCCGTCGCCAAGCCCGCCGACCAGCCGACCGATGTCAAGCCGGTGGAAGCGCCTGCCAAGCCCGAGGAAGTCAAGCCTGAAGTCAGGGTCGAGGTGGCGCCGCCTGCGCCACCACCGCAGCCGGCCGAACTGCCAAAGCCCAAGCCGGTGGTGGTCACGCCGCCAGAAGAGCCGGGTTTCATCGAAGACGTACTGGGAAGTACGGCCTTCCTGGCCGGAGGTGGAGCCATCGTGGCTCTGCTCGCTGCCTACTGGCTTGCCAAACGTCGTCGTCCGAGCGACGCCGAGGTGCCGTTGGGTGCGACCAGTACACTTTCTCCACTCAGCGAGGCCATGGTTGCCAAGTCGGTCTTCAACAGCGCCGGTGGCCAGAGTGTGGATACCTCCGACTCGATGGTCCAGACCGACTTCAGTCAGGCGGGTCCGGGCAGCATTGACACCGATGAGGTCGATCCGGTTGCCGAAGCCGATGTCTATATGGCGTACGGCCGCGATGCGCAGGCAGAAGAGATCCTTCTTGAGGCCAAGCAGAAGGATCCACGGCGCTACGCCATTCATCTGAAGCTGCTCGAAATTTACCTCAATCGCCAGGACCTCAAGCCGTTCTCCAAACTGGCCACGGAACTACACGATGCCACCGGCGGAGTCGGTGCTGAATGGGAGAAGGCGGTGGCCATGGGCCTCCAGCTTGACCCGAGCAATCCACTCTACGGTGCTGCTGCGCAGACCCAGCCAGCGCCCCGCAATGCCGCGCTGGCGGGTGCCGCCGCGGCAGCGTTCGCTTCGCAGGATACGCTCGTCAAGCCCCCCGCCAGGCCGCCAGAGGTCCCGGTGCTGGTGGATGTGCCACCGGTGCAGACCGCGGTGGCCTGGAGCCCGGCCGAAGAAGCCAAGCTGCAACCGTCTGATCTTGCCGATCTGGACTTTGATCTCGGCAGCAGCGAACCGGCGCCGCGACCGCCAGCACCGGTTGACGACGGCTACCTGGAAACGACGCTCTCGTTCCCTCACACCGTCGAAGGTGATGCCCTAGACTTTGACCTGGCGGATTCCGCTTCGATGCCGGCGGTAGCGGAAGCGCCTGGCCCGCAACTGGTGGAAGACGCGACTTCGCTTGCGGTCACCATGCTGGTTGGGGCCGACTCCTTGCCGAGTACTCCGGAGCCCGGAGCAGGACTCGATTTCGAGTTTGACCTTGGACAGGAGGTGCCTGGCGAGTCGAGCTGGGGGGTAACGACGCTCACGCGCGCCGAAACCGATGAGGAGGTACTCGACATCGGTTCGCCGAATGCGGAGGCTCTGGATGAGGCGCTGGAGTTTGATGTCCGGTTGACCGAGTCGACGGTCCTCGGCGAGGCGATGCAGCATCCAGCCTTTGACATGTCGTCGATCAGCCTGGATCTGGCTGAGCCCGACATCGAGGATCGTGCGGAGGCGTCAAATCCGAGTATTTCCCCGGAGTTTTCCTTCGATGCCGACCAGGAGGACACCCTGGTCAACCCGAACTTTTCGGTACAACAGTCACAAACCGAGCCGAACGAGGTGTTCGACTTCGCCACGGCTTCTGACGTCGGAGCGGAGTCCCTGATCAGTGCCGGCGAAGAGGTGGCCACCAAGATGGACCTGGCGCGGGCGTATCAGGAAATGGGCGACATCGAGGGCGCTCGCGAGCTCTTGCAGGAGGTCGCCAATGAGGGGGATGCGGCGCAACGTGGAGCCGCGCGAGCCCTTCTTGCCGGATTGCGCGACTAATCCGCATGCCTGGGATCGAGCACCGAACGGGTCGCCGCGCCTCCGTGCCTGCGGCTCGTTCCTGTGCGGATCGTGGGCGCTCAACGAGAACGCTGCCTTGTGCACCCGACCACCTGTCTAGTTGTCTGGCTCCTGAGTTTGGTGGCCGTACAGGGCCTGGAGAGCAGCCTGTTGGCGGCGACCTTTCTGGTGCTCCCGCTGTTCGGTCGTCTGGCTTTGCAACGTGCCATCCGGCTTGCCTGGGGAGCGCGTTGGCTGTTCCTGTCCCTGTTCGTCATTCTTGCCTGGGGTCGAGCCGGCGAGCCCGTCTGGGGCGGTGCCATGGCGCCCAGTGCCGAGGGTTTGAGCGAGGCCTTGACGCAAATCGGGCGCTTGTTGCTGGTATTGATGGCAGTAGCGGTGCTACGCCAGCGGTTGTCCGTGCCGGAGTTCCTGACCGCCGCGCATCGGCTGCTGTGGCCGCTGCGGCGCTGCGGCATCGATACCGATCGCGGGATTGTGCGGGTGCTGCTGGTCCTGCAGTACCTTGAGACGACTCCACGGCCGCGCGACTGGCGGCGGCTGCTCGAAGTGCCCGACGTCAGCAGCAGCGAGGTGTTCGAGTTGAGCGATCGCCACTTTCCCGGGCGCGACTATTTGATCATCGGGATGCTGCTGGTCAGCGTCGCGCTGCTCTACGGCTATGCACCGGTGTGAGCGATGAGACTTGCCCTGGCGGTAGAGTACGACGGCAGCAGCTTTCGTGGCTGGCAGCAACAACCGGGAGGCGGCACCGTCCAGGATGCGTTGCAGGACGCCTTGCAGCAGTTCGCCAGGATGCCGGTATCCGTAGTCTGCGCTGGCCGTACCGATGCCGGTGTGCATGCGTTGGGGCAGGTGGTGCATCTCGATACCCAGCTGGAGCGCTCGATGTTTGCCTGGGTGCGCGGCGCCAACACTTTCCTGCCGGCGGCAGTGGCCGTGCGCTGGGCACAGATCGTGGCGAATGACTTTCATGCACGCGCTTCGGCGTACTCGCGGCACTATCGCTATCTGTTGATCAACCGTGCGCACCGGACGGGGGTCTGGCACGGCAAGGCCGGTTGGTACCATCATCCACTGGATGTTGCGGCGATGCAGACAGCTGCGGACCTGTTGCTCGGTGAGCGCGATTTTTCCGCCTTTCGCGCCGCCGAGTGTCAGGCCATTTCGCCGGTGAAGATCTTGCGCCGTGCCGAGGTCCGCCGTTTTGACGATCTCATCGTCTTTGATTTCGAGGCCTCGGCCTTCCTTCACCACATGGTGCGTAATCTTGTTGGCAGCCTCGTTGCCGTCGGTCAGGGGAAGCATGCCCCGGAATGGATCGCCGAGTTGCTGGCCAGCGGTGATCGGCGCCTGGCGGCCCCGACCTTTGCGGCTGCCGGGCTTTACCTCGCCGCGGTACGATATCAGCCGCACTGGGGGTTACCCAACACCGCTGCGACCTTGTTCATGCCCGGCGCTTTCGATTCCTGCGGAACAGGCCGGGCCGGGTGATGGCGCCACGCATCAAGATCTGTGGATTGACTCGCGTCGAGGATGTGCAGCACGCTGTGCACGCCGGGGCGGATGCCATTGGCCTGGTATTCTACCCGCAGAGTCCGCGTTACGTCGATCTGCCGACGGCAGTTCGGTTGGCGCGTGCCGTGCCGCCCTTTGTCAGCATTGTCGGTCTCTTCGTCAATGCCGATCCGCTCGCCGTGCGGGCAACTCTCGCTGCGGTGCCGATTCACCTGCTGCAACTGCATGGTGATGAAGACGAGGCCTATTGCCGGCAGTTCGACCGACCTTACATCAAGGCCGCGCGCGTCAGGCCGGGAATGGATTTGCTACAATACGCGGCTGCCTTCCCCGGTGCGCAGGCGATCCTTCTCGATGCCTTCGTTGATGGCTACGGTGGCGGCGGCAGAGTTTTTGACTGGTCGCTGGTGCCCGCTGTGCTGGGCAGGTCGTTGATTCTGTCCGGCGGGCTGGATGCGGAGAACGTGACCGCGGCGGTGTGCCGGTTGCGACCCGAGGCAGTGGATGTCTCGTCAGGGGTCGAGGCGAGCAAAGGCATCAAGGATGCCGGGAAGATGCGTGCCTTTGTGGCGGCAGTGCGTGCGGCTGGGTCGATGAGCGGCGACGGCTGCGAGAAGAAGTCTTGACGGAATGGCAGATGCGCAGGAAGACTGGTGGGCGGACGCGGACGTGCTGGCGCCGCCACGTGGCTAAACATACCTGAGGCGACGACTGAGGGTTTTCCCGGGCGCTGAATCAGCGTCCTGTCGCAACACGTCGCAAGGAGATTGTTGATGGCCATTTGTGCCCATGACTTACCTGATGCCAGCGGCCATTTCGGCCCCTACGGTGGCATCTTCGTGGCGGAAACGTTGATTACTGCGCTCGCCGAACTCAATGAAGCGTACGCCGTCGCCCGGCACGACCCGCAGTTCGTCGCCGAATTCGAGTACGAACTCAAGCACTATGTCGGTCGGCCCAGTCCGGTCTATCATGCCAGGCGCTGGTCTGAACTCCTCGGCGGTGCGCAGATTTACCTCAAGCGTGAAGACCTGAACCATACCGGCGCGCACAAGATCAACAATTGCATCGGCCAGGCGCTGCTGGCGCGACGGATGGGCAAGCCGCGGGTCATCGCCGAAACGGGAGCCGGCCAGCACGGCGTCGCCACGGCCACCGTCGCCGCACGCTATGGCATGACATGCGTGGTCTACATGGGCGCCGAAGACATCCGGCGGCAGGCGGCCAATGTTTACCGGATGAAGCTGCTCGGAGCCAGCGTGGTGCCGGTCAACAGCGGTTCCAGGACGCTCAAGGATGCCTTGAACGAAGCCATGCGTGACTGGGTGACGAACGTCTCAGATACCTTCTACATCATCGGCACCGTCGCCGGCCCACATCCTTACCCGATGATGGTGCGCGATTTTCAATCGGTCATCGGCCGCGAGTCGATTGCCCAGATGCACGAACACTGCGGTCGTCAGCCCGATGCAGTGATTGCCTGCGTGGGGGGCGGTTCCAATGCGATGGGGATTTTTCATCCCTACCTGCCGTTCGAGGATGTGCGTCTGATCGGTGTCGAGGCGGCTGGTGAAGGCCTCACCACCGGACGTCACGCCGCTTCATTGACGGCTGGTCGTCCAGGTGTGCTGCACGGCAACCGGACCTACCTGTTGCAGGACGAGAATGGTCAGATTATCGAGACGCATTCGATCTCGGCCGGCCTCGATTATCCGGGTGTCGGCCCGGAGCATGCGTGGCTCAAGGACAGTGGCCGGGCCGAGTACGTCAGTGTCAGCGATGGCGAGGCGCTGCAGGCATTTCATGACCTGTGCCGGCTCGAAGGCATCATCCCGGCACTGGAGTCTAGCCATGCCCTGGCCTACGCCGGCAAGCTGGCGCCGACCCTGGACAAGGACAGGATTCTGCTGGTCAACCTCTCCGGTCGGGGTGACAAGGATATGCATACCGTGGCCGAAAAATCGGGCATCAAATTCTGACCATGAAAAGAATCCAGGCGGTATTCGAGCGTCTGCAGACACAGGGGCGCAAGGCGCTGATCCCGTTCATCACCGCCGGTGACCCCGATCCGGCGTTGACCGTACCCTTGCTGCGGACCCTGGTCCGCGCCGGTGCCGACATCATCGAACTGGGCGTTCCGTTCTCTGATCCGATGGCCGACGGCCCGACCATTCAGCGCGCCTCAGAGCGCGCGTTGGCGAAAGGGGTCAGTCTCCGTCAGGTGTTCGAGCTGGTGCGCGACTTCCGTACGGCAGACCAGGAGACACCGATTGTGCTCATGGGTTACGCCAACCCGATCGAAGCGATGGGCGTCGAGGCCTTTGCGGTTGCCGCCGGCGATGTCGGTGTCGATGGCGTTCTGGTCGTCGATTATCCCCCCGAGGAAGGGATCGATTTCGCGCATACGCTGCGACGGCATGGGCTCGCTCCAATCTTCCTGTTGGCGCCGACGTCCAGCGCCGCGCGAATCACGCAGGTCGGAGCCCTGGCAGGTGGCTACATCTATTATGTTTCGCTGAAAGGGGTTACCGGATCGGCCGCGCTCGACGTCGCTGCGGTTGCCGCCCGCATTCCGGACATCCGGGCACGCACCGGCGTGCCGGTCGGTGTCGGCTTCGGCATTCGCGATGCGGCGACTGCCGCAGCGGTGGCGAAAATTGCCGATGCGGTGGTCGTTGGCAGCCGGATTATCGAGGAAATTGAGCAATCGGTACCGGCGCAGGCGTGTGCGAACGTGCTCGCCCTGGTGGCGGAGATTCGTCGCGGAATGGACGCGGCAACGAGTATGTCAGGAGGAACGACATGGGCTGGCTGAACAAAATGCTGCCGCCGAAAATCAAGCGCAACGACAACGGTGTTGCGCGCCGGTCATCACTGCCCGAAGGTCTGTGGAGCAAGTGCGTGGCCTGCGAGGCGGTGCTCTACGCGACCGACCTGGCAAGCAACTGCAACGTCTGCCCCAAGTGCGGCCACCACAAGCGTCTGGACGCACGCGCCCGGATCGATCTGCTGCTCGATGCCGAGGGGCGCTGCGAGATTGCCTCCGAGGTGCTGCCGGTCGACTCCTTGTCGTTCAAGGACAGCCGCCGCTATCCTGAGCGCCTGCAGGACGCTACCGTGGCGACCGGCGAGACCGAAGCGCTGGTGGCGATGCGTGGCGCGATCAAGACCCTGCCGGTGGTTCTCGCCGTCTTCGAGTTCGACTTCATGGGTGGCTCGATGGGCTCGGTGCTGGGTGAGCGATTCGTGCGTGCCGTGCAGGCGGCGGTCGACGATGCCGTGCCTTTCATCTGCGTGACGGCCTCTGGTGGTGCGCGCATGCAGGAAGGTCTGTTTTCGCTGATGCAGATGGCCAAGACGACGGCGATCCTGACTCGCCTTTCGCAAGTCCGGCTACCCTTCATCTCGATCCTCAGCGATCCGACGATGGGTGGCGTATCGGCGTCGTTCGCGTTCATCGGCGACGTGGTGATTGCCGAACCGGGTGCGCTGATCGGTTTTGCGGGTCCGCGGGTCATCGAACAGACGGTTCGCGAGACCTTGCCGGAGGGTTTCCAGCGCTCGGAATTCCTGCTGGAGAAGGGCGCCATCGACATGATCGTCGATCGGCGCGAAATGAAGGAACGGGTTGCAGCGGTGCTGGCCATGCTGCAGAAGCGGCCGGCACTGCAGTGAGGCGCGGGCGTTGAGCGGCACCGAGGGCGAGACTGCGTCGCTCTCGCCTGCTGCGTCCCTGCAGGTCTGGCTGGCCCACCTCGAAAGCCTGCATCCGCGCGGGCAGGGAGGGATCGAACTGGGGCTGGAACGTGTCCTTCGCGTCAAGGATGAGTTGCGCCAGCACCCGGAATGTCCGGTGATCACCGTCGGCGGCACCAATGGCAAAGGGTCGACCTGTGCCTACCTCGAAGCCATCTACAGCCTTGCCGGTTTTCGGGTCGGCTGTTATACCTCGCCGCATCTGCTCGATTACAACGAGCGCGTGCGCATTGATCGGCGGCCGATAAGCGACGATGCGCTGTGCGAAGCTTTTGGCAAGGTCGAGGCGGCGAGGCAGGCGGCCGGACAGGTGCAGCTGACCTATTTCGAGTTTGGAACACTAGCAGCCATGGAGGCTTTCCGCAGCCAGGCCCTGGAGGTGCTGATACTCGAAGTGGGGCTGGGGGGGCGCCTGGATGCGGTCAATGCCTACGCGTCCGATTGCGCAGTGGTGACCGGGATTGCGCTCGATCACACTGACTGGCTGGGGTCGACCCGCACGTCGATCGGTTTCGAGAAGGCCGGGATTTTCCGCACAGGCAAACCGGCAGTGTGTGCCGACCCCGACCCGCCCCAATCACTCCTTGCGCAGGCCTCGGCCATCGGTGCCGACCTGCACTTGCTGGGTCGAGATTTCGGATACTTCGGCGATCGTCTGCAATGGACCTTCTGGGGGCGTGCCGGACTGCGACGCGGCGGCTTGGCGAACCCAGGACTGCGGGGTGCGTGCCAGTTGCGCAATGCCGCCGCCGCGCTTGCCGTCGTCGAGGTGCTTCGGCGGCGACTGCCGGTTTCGATGCAGGCGACCCGGCTCGGGCTGATCGATCCGCACTTGCCAGGGCGATTTCAGGTCCTGCCGGGGCGACCGGCGATCGTCCTCGACGTGGCGCACAATCCGCAGGCCGTGAGTGGGCTGGCCGAGAACCTGGCCGACATGGGTTTCTTCGCCAGGACCATTGCCGTCGTCGGCATGCTCGCCGACAAGGACATCGCCGGTTCGCTGGCGCCGCTGGCCGGCAAGGTTGCCCTGTGGTTGCTCGCCGACCTCGACGTGCCGCGTGGCGCTTCGTCTTCGCTACTGGCAGCCGCCATCAAAGCCGCAGATCTCGGAGGTGAACTCGAATGTCTGGCTTCACCGGTTCGAGCGTTTGAGCGTTCTGCCGAACTGGCTGGGGAAAATGATAGAATTGTCGTCTTTGGATCGTTCTACACGGTCGCGGCCGTCATGCGCAGCATGCAAAGTGGTCGTTGACCCCAGCGAGACGACTGGACTCCACGCTACCGATGACTGAAACATCAGACCCGCAACTGCAACTGAAAAAACGGGCTCGTCGCCGCCTCGTCGGCGCAGTTGCGTTTGCCGGACTGGCCGCCGTAGTTCTGCCGATGGTGATGGACGAGGAGCCCAAACAGCAGGTGCAGGATGTCCAGATTCGCATTCCCGGACAGGACCAGGTGCCGTTCAAGCCCAAGGAACTCGCTGCCAAGGCGACATCTGCGACGTCGGAGGCGGTGGTGAAGAGCGTGCCGGATGGCGAGCCACCGAGCAGCGCTGCCGGCGGCGACGTCGCGCCAAAGGTGGCCGCTCCGGCAGCCAAGGTGGCCGCTGTCGCTGTACCCAAGGCAGGTGACAAGCCTGCAGAAAATAAGGTCGCCAAGCCGGCGGAAAAGCCGCCTGAAAAGGCCGCCGAGAAGAAGGTTGTCAAGCCGGCGGAAAAAGTGCCCGAGAAAACGGCCGAAAAGAAGTCCACCAAGCTGCCTGAGGCACAGCCCGAGAAGGCTGTGGAAAAGAAGACGGCAAAACCGCCGGAAGCGCTGCCCGAGAAGGCTGCGGAAAAGAAGGCGACCAAGCCACCGGAGGCGTTGCCGGAGAAGGTGGTCAAGAAAGAGGCCGGCAAGCCCGCGGACAGGGTGCCGGAGAAACCGCTCGACAAGAAGGTTGAAAAGCCGACTGAAAAGGTCGTCGAGAAGGCAGCAGAGAAGGCGCCGGTGAAGAAAGTCGACAAGCCCGCGGAGAAGTCGCCCGAGTCATCCTCGGATGATGCGGGCAAGCAAGCCGCGGAGGAGGCGTCGCATACCGCAGCGCCTCCCACCAGCAAGTCGTCGGAAGCAGCGCAGGCGAAATCCGGCGGACAGCAGGTGATCGTGATCGGAGCCTTCAGCAATCCCGAAAACGTCAAGCAATTGCAGGGCAAGATCAGCGGTGCCGGTGTCAATACCTATACCGAGGTTCTCGATTCACCGGAGGGCAAGAAGACTCGCGTGCGTGCCGGACCCTTCCCGAATCGCGAGGCCGCTGACAAGGCGCTCGAAAAATTGAAGAGAATTGGCGTCAGCGGAGTCGTCGCCGGCAGGTAATGACAGTCTTTGATTACTTCGTGGTGGTGATCGTCGCGGCTTCGCTGCTGCTGGGCATGTGGCGGGGCGTGGTAGGCGAGATCATCGCACTGGTCGCCTGGGTGCTGGCCTTCTTTGCGGCGAGATGGTGGGGGGCGTACGCCGCACAGTGGTTCACGGCGATTGCCGATCCGACACTGCGCGTGGTCGCCGGCTGGGTGGCCGTGTTCGTATCGGTGCTGATCGCCATGGCACTGCTTCGCCTAGCGGTACGTGGCCTGCTCAAGGCGCTGGGAATGACCCTCAGCGATCGCTTGCTGGGAATTGTCTTCGGTGTGGTCCGTGGCCTGGTGCTCGTGCTGGTTCTCGTGGCGCTGGGTGGCATGACGGCGCTGCCAAAGGAAAAGTGGTGGAGTGAGGCTTACTTCTCGGCCCCTCTCGAAACAGCCGTGCTCGCCAGCAAGCCCTGGCTGCCTTCCGACGTGGCTAAACGAATCAGGTTTGGGTGACAAAGACTATGTGCGGAATTCTCGGAGTTGTTGCCACCACGCCGGTCAACCAGTTGCTTTACGACGGGCTGATGGTCCTGCAACATCGTGGACAGGACGCTGCCGGTATCGTCACCGTAGAGGACGATGCCTTTCACATGCACAAGGGCTCCG
Source organism: Pseudomonadota bacterium (assembly GCA_029780075.1). Lineage (GTDB taxonomy): Bacteria > Pseudomonadota > Gammaproteobacteria > Burkholderiales > Rhodocyclaceae > Accumulibacter. Next base: position 6,877 of record JAKOZI010000328.1, on the reverse strand, counting down.
GACTGGTGCGCGACGTGTTCCGTACGCGCAATATGCGAGCCTTGCCGGGCAACATGGGGATTGCCCATTGTCGCTACCCGACCGCCGGTTCGGCCTTTGACTCGGCGCTATCGCAGCCCTTCTACGTCAACTCGCCGTTCGGGATCGTGCTCGGACACAACGGCAACCTGACCAACGCCGAGCAACTCAAGGAGGAGATGTTTCGTCAGGATCTGCGACACATCAACACCAATTCCGATTCGGAAGTGCTGCTGAACACTCTGGCGCATGAATTGCAGGCCACTGCCCGGGGCTGTCGGCTCGACCTCGATACCATCTTTGCTGCGGTGGCTGCGGTGCATCGCCGTTGCCGGGGAGCTTATGCGGTGGTGGCCATGATCGCCGGTCACGGCCTGCTGGCCTTTCGCGATCCCTTCGGCATTCGGCCGCTAGTTTTCGGTACCAACGAGACGGCGCAGGGCACGGAGTATCTTTTTGCCTCCGAGTCCGTGGCCCTCGATACCCTGGGTTTTCAGGTGCTCCGCGATGTCGATCCGGGTGAGGCGATCTTCATCGATCTCGAACATCGCATGCATCAACGGCAATGTGCGAGCAACGCCGTGCTGTCGCCCTGCATCTTCGAATTCGTGTATCTGGCTCGCCCCGACTCGGTGATCGACGGGGTGTCGGTGTATGAAGCACGTCTGTCGATGGGAGAACGTCTGGCGGACAAGCTGGTGAAGCACATTGCTGTCGAGCAGATCGACGTGGTCATCCCGATTCCCGATTCGAGCCGCCCATCGGCGATGCAGCTCGCACAACGCATCGGGGTTCCGTATCGCGAAGGTTTCGTCAAGAACCGCTACATCGGCCGCACGTTCATCATGCCCGGCCAGGCCACACGTGCGCGCTCGGTGCGTCAGAAGCTGAACACCGTGGCTCAGGAATTCAAGGGTAAGCGCGTTCTGCTGGTTGATGATTCGATCGTACGCGGCACGACAAGTCGCGAGATCGTCGAGATGGCACGCGCCGCTGGCGCGCTCAAGGTCTATTTTGCCTCGGCCTCACCACCCGTGCGCTACCCCAATGTCTATGGCATAGACATGCCGACACGTGGCGAACTGATTGCCACTGGCCGCACCGGCGAGGAAATCGGCTGTGAAATTGGTGCCGATGCCCTCGTCTATCAGGATCTGGAGGCACTCAAGGCGTCGATTCGCGACCTGAAACCGTCTCTCTGCCATTTTGATACCTCGTGCTTCGATGGTTTGTACGTCACCGGCGATGTCAGTGCCGAGTATCTGACGGCCATCGAACGGGCACGCGAAGGCCATCACGCAAGCACCAAGGAAGAGCGCCGGGCGTCCAAGCAGTTGCAGTTGAACCTGATGTCGGAAGGCTGAGGAGCATGCGGCATAACCAGGATTATTCGCTCGAAACGCTGGCGGTGCGTGCCGGTCAGGAGCGCAGCCAGTTCAACGAACACAGCGAAGCGCTCTACCTGACCTCAAGCTTCGTCTTCACCAGTGCGGCGCAGGCCGCCGCGCGTTTTTCCGGGGAGGACGAGGGCAATGTGTACTCGCGCTTCACCAATCCGACGGTTACCGCCTTTCAGGATCGCCTGGCCGCGCTCGAAGGTGCCGAGGCGTGCGTGGCCACCGCCTCCGGCATGTCGGCCATTCTTTCGCTGGTGATGGCGCTGTGCAGCAGCGGTGACCACATCGTCGCTTCGACAGGTCTGTTCGGCGCTACCCAGCAGTTGTTGGGCACCCTGATGCCGCGCTTCGGGATCCAGACCAGCTTCGTTTCCCAGACCGATGCCGCGGCATGGGAAGCGGCGATGCGACCGCAGACCAAGTTGTTCTTTCTGGAAACGCCCTCCAATCCGCTGACGGAAATCGCCGATATCGCCGCCCTGGTGGCGATCGCGCACGCCCAGGGCGTTCTGGTAGCCGTCGATAACTGCTTCTGCACGCCGATTCTGCAGCGACCGCTCGATCTTGGCGCCGATCTGGTTGTGCACTCGGCGACCAAGTTCCTCGACGGGCAAGGGCGGGTCCTCGGAGGCGCCGTCGCCGGGCCGAAAAGACTGACCGATGAAGTGTTCAAGTTCCTGCGTACGGCCGGACCAACGCTCTCCGCTTTCAACGCCTGGGTATTGTTGAAAGGCCTGGAAACGTTGCAGATTCGCCTGCAGGCACAGTCGGCACGAGCACTGCAGTTGGCACAGTGGCTGGAAAGCCATCCGCGCGTGGCGCGTGTGCATTACCCTGGGCTGCCTTCGCACCCGCAGTTCGAACTCGCGCAGCGGCAGCAAAGCAGTGGCGGGGCGATCGTCTCCTTCGTCGTCAAGGGTGCGCGCGCCGAAGCCTGGAAGGTTGTCGACAGCTGTCGACTGCTGTCGATCACGGCCAACCTCGGGGATACCAAGACGACCTTGACGCATCCCGCGTCGACCACCCACGGCCGCATCACGCCGGAACAGCGCGCCGCAGCAGGCATCACCGAGAATCTGTTGCGTGTCGCGGTTGGCCTCGAAGCCGTGGTGGATCTGCAGAACGACCTCGAAAGCGGTTTGTCGTCGATCTAGCGGTCGTTGACAGCCGGTTCCCGGCGCCTGGGTCGGGCGAGGTCCTCGCGCTCGCTAGCGGCCTTCCTGAGCGCCGCCTTGGCAATCTCCGGCATCATCGCGTAGGTCATCATGCTCGAGCCAATACAGACCAGCCAGAAGAGAAGAAATCCCGTCGAGTAGGTGGCCGTTGCCGACCATTCCACCAGTTCTCCAAAAAGATACAGCTGCGCCGGATCGATCATCGTGAAGAAGATCGTTTCCGCGATACCCGCGGCGATGAACGCGGGCCAGAGGACCCAGATGACGTGTTTCATATGTTCTCCATGGTTCTTGTGTAGGTAACTTCGGCCGCCGGGGGTACGCCATGTCGGCCTCGATGTTGGCAATGTGGCATAGAGTGCGCAGCGGTTCAAGCGCAAATACAGGGTCGTCACGATCGATGGCTGGTTCTTTCCTCGCCAGGAGGGCACGGTCGATGGCCATTGCCCGGCGCGAGCCGGACCCATCAGTGTGACTTGCCAGGTGCCGCGACAAACAGTTCCGGATCGACCATGGCGCCGTTGAGCACCACACTCCAGTGCAGGTGAGGACCGGTGGCGCGGCCGCTCATCCCCGAGAGGCCGATGCGTTGCCCCTTGCTGACCGGTTCTCCGGGTTGTACGTCGATGCGCTCCAGGTGGCAATACAGGCTGATCAGGCCGTTGCCGTGATCGACAAAGACGCTTCTGCCGTTGAAGAAATAGTCATCGGCGGCGAGCACGATACCGTGCGCATTGGCCCTGACAGGCGTACCACGGGCGGCTGCGATATCGAACCCGGCATGTGGTGCGCGCGCCTCACCGTTGAAGAAGCGGCGGACACCAAAGCGCCCGGTGAGCCGCCCGGTCGTCGGCAAAATGAACCCGGTGTCGGTATCGTCGGCTTCGCGCCAATGCCGCTTCAAGCGTTGAATGGCCGTGATCTCGCCTTCGACGCGCTCCAGGTCGCTGGCCGATAGCTGCACCTTGCTGTTGTCCTTGAGCGTGATCCGCTGTTCCGGGTAGTCCTTGGGTTTGACGCTGAAACGAACGCTACGCGTCACACCTGCTTCGTCCACCCGCAACTCGTGTGCGCCGGGAAGCGTGTCCAGCGCCAGCCCAACCACAGCGACCCACTGCCCTCCCTCGGCAGCGACCAGGACCTGCTGTTCACCGAGCCAGGCGCGCGGCGGCCTGGCCGATACCGGACCAAGGGACACCAGGGCCACGCCGCCGGGAACGCTGGCCGCTCTCGGCAAGCCGGCGCCAGCGAGCGAGGGCAGCGCCAGAGCGAGTACGAGTTGTGCGCAAAAGAGAACGAATATACGGGGGATCTGCACGGTGGTCTCCCGACTACAGCGACGCGCTGCTGAAAGTGTCGCATTGGCGGATGTCGCCGCTGTCCATGCCTCGCTTGAACCAGCGCACGCGCTGTGCGGAAGTACCGTGGGTGAACGACTCGGGAACGATCTGGCCCTGCGTCTGGCGCTGCAAGCGATCGTCCCCGATTGCCGACGCAGCGGTGAGTGCCTGTTCGGTTTCGCCGGGCTCGAGGATCTTCTGCATGCTGTCGGCGCGATGACCCCAGACGCCAGCGAAGCAGTCGGCCTGCAGTTCTAGCCGTACCGACAGCGCATTGGCTCCAGCGCGGTTGCCGCTACGTTGTTGCGCCGCGTGCACCTTGTCGGAGATGCCGAGCAGGTTCTGCACGTGATGACCGACTTCGTGGGCGATGACGTAAGCCTGCGCGAATTCGCCGGGAGCGTGGAAGCGTTCCCGGAGGTCGCGGTAGAATGCCAGATCGATATAAACCTTCTGGTCCGATGGACAATAAAAGGGGCCCATCGCCGAGCGCCCCGTACCACATGCCGTTGGGGTGGCGCCGGTGAACAATACCAGTTTCGGCTCCTGGTAGCGGCGCCCTGCCGCGTCGAAAATGCTGCGCCAGGTGGCCTCGGTACTGCCGAGTATCTTGGCGACGAAACGCGCCATTTCGTCGTTGGCCGGTAGCTTTTGCGCGGGTCGCGGCGCGGCAGGGGAGTGGTTGCCGCTCGACGCCAGGCCGAGGATCACCGCCGGGTCGACGCCGAAAAAATAGCCAGCGGCGAGCGCGACGAGCAGCGTGCCGATGCCGATGCTGCCGCGCCCGATGCCACCATCTCCCCCTCTCCGGTCCTCGATATTCTGGCTTTCGCCCTGCTCTTCCAGACGCATGATTTGTCCTCCGGATGCGCATTCAATGCTGCCGATGTTAACAGAACGTGGACAACTTTTTATTTTTGTGCATAATCGGCACACTTTTTACAAGAAGAGAGCCGCGGGGGCTCTTTCAAAAGAAGGGGGCGTATGGATAATTTGTACTGGCTGGCCGTAGCCACAGTGGTGATCGTGTTGTTTTTCGATTACACCAACGGCTTTCACGATGCGGCGAATATCGTTGCCACGATCATCGCTTCGCGGGCTATGACCCCGGCGCAGGCGGTCGTGGTCGTTGGTGTCTTCGAGTTTCTCGGACCCTTGTTGGGGGGGACGGCGGTGGCCAACACCATCGGCAAGTTCGTCGACCTTTCGACGCTGGATGCCAGCCTCGCGGTACTGATCCTGTTCTGCGGGTTGCTCGGCGCCATCGTCTGGAACTTGGCGACCTGGTGGTTCGGCATTCCGTCGTCTTCATCGCATGCGCTGGTCGGCGGCCTGGCCGGCGCGGTGGTCGCGGCCGTCGGATCCGAGTACGTGATCTGGGGATGGTCGCCGCTGATGCATGAGGGCAAACTGCTCGGCGTGATGAAGGTGCTGGTTTCGCTGTTCTTGTCGCCGCTGCTCGGTTTCTGGGTCGGTTTCCTGGTCTTCCGCATCGCGCGAAAACTGATGGCCGGTTCGAAACCGAGTGCCAATACCACGCTAAGGAAGCTGCAGTTCGTCAGTGCGGCGACCCTCGCCTTTTCGCACGGCGCCAACGACGCCCAGAAGAGCATGGGTATGCTGAGCTGGTGCTCTTGCTCGGTGGCTTCATTCCGAAGTTCGAGGTGCCGTTCTGGGTGGTCATGTCCTGTGCGACGGCGATCACGCTGGGAATCCTGTCCGGCGGCTGGCGGATCGTGCGTACGCTCGGCTTCGCCATCTATCGTGTACGCCCGCTGCACGCCTTGTCTTCACAGCTGACTTCCGGGCTACTGATTCTCTCTGCCTCGGTTGTCGGCGCACCGGTATCGACCACGCACGTGGTCGCCACTTCGATCATGGGCATCGGTTATTCCGAACACCCACGTGCCGTACGCTGGAAGAAGGCGGTTGACATCGCCAAGACCTGGGTGATCACCATCCCCGCTTCGGCACTGACTTCTATTGTTTGCTACGCCCTGGCCAGAATCATGCTTGGCCACACTAACTGAGGAGATGAACCATGGACGACAATCAAGCCGAAGACAAGCCAATTTTTCGCCGTCTGTATGAGCGGGTCTTCCCGACCGTAGCGGACTTTTTCGGGATGCTCGCCGAGCAGAGCGCGAACGCCTCGGAAACCACCCGTCTGCTCGTGGAATTCATGGAAACCGGCGACGTGTCGGTCAGCCAGAAGGTACGCGACGACGAGCACGAAGCCGACCGGATCAAGGCCGCCAACCTCAGCGTGTTGAGCGACGCCTTCTCGACGCCGGTTGACCGCGAAGACCTCTTCCGCGCGATCACCACGCTCGACGACATCGTGAACTACTGCAAGTCCACCGTCGTCGAGATGGAAATGCTGGGCCTGCAGCCCGACAAACACAGCCTGCAGATCGCGTTGCACATCCGCGAAGGCACCGACGCGCTGGCGAAGGGTTTCGCGCGCCTGGCGACCGACCCGGCCGGTGCTGGCGTCGATGCCAACACGGCAAGGAAAGCGGAACGTACCGTGGAAAAATCGTATCGGCGCGCGATCACGGAACTGTTCCAGGGTGACGACTACCTGAACATGTTCAAGCGCCGGGAAACCTACCGCCACCTGTCGAACGCGGCTGACCGCGTCGCCGATGCGGCGCGGGCGCTGGACAACATCGTTGTCAAGCTGTGCTGAAAGCCACTCGCGCAATCAGGGTTGTATTTCGCAACCGTTCGGCCTAGAGTGGCCCTGCCAATATCGGCAGCCACAAGGAGAAGCGTATGGGGAAACTGATCGCCGGCCTGATGGCTTTGGCGCTGGCGCTATCTAGTGTTCATGCTGTCGCCTGCTCGGCTGAAAAAGCCAAGGATGGCCAGACGGAAATGAGCACCCCGGCCAAACCAAAAAGCTGACTTGTCGGTGTTTGCAGCACGCGCGGCGCGATACCTC